>NZ_JBWKCJ010000002.1:203854-497077 GCF_056436545.1 Streptomyces sp. NPDC043738
AAAGGACGTCCACGAAGAGGGGGAACCGAAAGCACGGGCAACCGGCGGATGCGCGGGCACCCCGCCCGACGACGCCCGCGCATCCGCCGCCAAGGGCCGCGGCACCGGCGCAGACCACCACTGCGGCCCGGCCGGCCCCGAGGAGTCGTCACCCCGGCGTACTCCGGGCGACCTGCCCTGGGACACCGCCCGCCGGATCGCGGCGCACGCCGTGTCCGGCCCGCCCCCGCCCACCACGACGGCGCTCGGCGCCGCGCTGGGCCGTACGCTCGCCGCGCCGCTGGCCGCGCTCACCGACCTGCCGTCGTTCGACACCTCGGCGATGGACGGCTGGGCGGTCTCCGGCCCCGGGCCCTGGCGTGTCGACCACCCCGCCGACGAGGCCACAACCGGCCCGCATCACGGAATCCTCGCAGGTCACGCCCCCACCGAGGCGCTTCCCGACGGCCATGCGATCCCGATCGCGACCGGCGCGCGCATCCCGGCCGGAGCCACCGCGGTGTTGCGCAGCGAGCACGGCGAGGTCCGCCGGCTGGGCGACGGCGGGCTGCGGCTGTACGCGCCCCGGCCCGCGCCGCCCGGCCAGGACATCCGCCCCCGAGGCCAGGAGTGCCGCCGCGGCGACCAACTCCTGCCCGCCGGGGCCCTGGTCACTCCGGCCGTCCTCGGCCTGGCCGCGGCCGCCGGCTACGACGAGCTGACCGCCTACCCCCGGCCGCGGGCCGAAGTCCTCGTCCTGGGTGATGAGCTGCTGGAGAGCGGACTGCCCCGGGAGGGCCGGATCCGGGACGCGCTCGGCCCGATGCTCGCCCCCTGGCTGCGTGCGCTGGGCGTCGAGGCGGCCGCGCCGCGCCATCTCGCCGATGACGCCGACGCGCTGTACGCGGCCATCGCCGAGTCCACCGCCGATGTGGTGATCACCACCGGCGGTACCGCGTCCGGCCCGGTCGACCATCTGCACCCCGCGCTGCGCGGCCTGGGCGCCGAGCTGCTGGTGGACGGCGTGGCGGTGCGCCCCGGCCACCCCATGCTGCTCGCCCGGCTCGCCCCGGGGCGGCACCTCGTCGGCCTGCCCGGCAACCCCCTCGCCGCCGTCTCCGGCCTGTGCACGCTCGCCGAGCCGCTGCTGCGGACGCTCTCCGGCCGCCGCCCGGCGGCCACGTACCGCACGCCGGTGAGCGCCGCCGTCCAGGGGCATCCGCGGGACACCCGCCTCGTTCCGGTCGTCTACCGGGACGACGCACACCGGGGCCTGCTGGTGGAGCCGCTGCGTTTCCACGGCCCCGCCATGCTGCGCGGGATCGCCGCCGCCGAGGCGCTGGCCGTCGTCCCACCCGGTGGCGCGGAGCCCGGCACCGAACTCGAACTACTGGAACTTCCCTGGTCGGCGGGCTGGTCGACGGACTGGTCGGCCGACTCGACAACGGACCGGACCGGCCCCGGGGCCCCGCACGAACCCACTGGAGGCGCCGCGTGAAGGTCGGCACCACACTGGAGTGCTGACCGAGCGGACCCGCGAGCAGTGGCGAGGGAAACGCTGGAGCCGAGGCTTCGTGGAGGTACCCCAGCTCCGTGCTGGTAAGGGGTGGGACCGGTCTCGAGGCGGCCCGGCTCCGGCTGCATGACGGTTCGAGCACGTGTCACTGCGCGGAAGACAGCACCCCGCCGAAATCATCCGATCGGCCCTGGTCAGGTTGCCGGGCACCGGTCACTAGACCGACATGGAACACAGCACCCTGACCGGCAATCGGCGGGCCCGATCCATGCGGAGGAGACAGAGCATGCCGTTCGTCCCGTGTCTGAGCGTCAAGGACACCGCTGCCAGTATCGAGTTCTACAAGAGGCTCGGCTTCGTTGTGGATTCCAGCACTTCCCGCCCCGGCGACGACCTCCACATGCTTCTGTACAAGGGCGAGTTCACCGCGATGCTCTACGCCAACGCGGACCTGAAGAACTGGCTTCCTGTCCTGGCCGACACCCCCATCGGCTTCGCCGGCATGTTCTACCTCGGCGTCGACGACTTCGACGCCGTCCACGCCCACATCGCCCAGCACGCCGAGATCGTCAAGGACCCAGTCACCGACCACAACGGCCAACGCGAGTTCTACTTCCGTGACCCCGACGGCTACACCATCGGGATCAACGACAACGTGGCCCTCCGCGCGAGCGACCTGGGCAAATACGCCTAGCAGACCTTCCGGCAGCGGGACGATCGGGGGTCTCGCCCGCTGCCGCGTCGCGCTAGTTGTGCGGCTGCAGGAGTTCGTGGCAGGTCCCGGAGTCGTCGCGGAAGGTCGCGGAGACACCCCACGGCTTCGGCTGCGGCTCCTGGAGGAAGGCCACCCCCCGCGCCGACAGCTCCTTGACGGCCGCCTGGCAGTCCTCGACGGTGAACGTGCAGCCGACGAGCGCACCCTTGGCGAGCAGCGACCTGAGCTGCTCGGCGGACTCCGCATCCTGCGCCGGCGCTCCCGGAACCATCAGGCTGAGCTGCAGCTCCGGCTGGTTCTCGGGGCCGACGGCGACCCAGCGCACGCCCTCGCCGAACGGCACATCCACGCGCGCCTCCAGGCCGAGCTTCTCGGTGAAGAAGGTCTTGGCCGAGTCCTGGTCCAGCACCCAGACCACGGCCGTGTTCACTCCAGTGATCATGTTCTCTCCCGTTGTGCGGGGCACGTCGGATTTCACGCTCGGTGAGGACGTGCGTTCTTCGTCGGCGAGGTGCCGCGGGCTGGGACAGCCGCCGTCCTCTCACAGTGGAGTGGCTGCTGCCGCCCGCCGAGGCGGCCCCTCGACGCTTGGACGTTTTCGACGGTAGAGCCCCTTTAGGACAGCACACGTCACTAACCCCTGGCAGCCTGGAAACATGACCCAGGACCTGCCCGGCCGCATGCTGCGCCTGCTCTCCCTGCTCCAGACGCGCCGCACCTGGACCGGCGACGAACTCGCCGGACGGCTGGGGGTCACTCTGCGCACCATCCGCCGCGACATCGACCGGCTGCGCGCGCTCGGCTATCCCGTCGAGGGCACCACCGGTCAGGCCGGCGGCTACCGCCTCACCTCCGGCGCCGACCTGCCCCCGCTTTTGTTGGACGACGAAGAGGCGGTCGCCATCGCCGTCGCCCTGCGCACCGCCACCAGCGGCGTCGCCGGCATCGAGGAGACCGCCGCGCGCGCCCTGGCCAAGCTGGAACAAGTCCTGCCCGTCCGGCTGCGCCACCAGGTCACCGCGTTCCAGAGCACTGCCGCCCCGCTCCCGTTGCCCTGGAGCACCGGCCCCACCGCCGATCCCTCCACCCTCGCCACCCTGGCCGCTGCCTGCCGCGACCACGAGATCGTCACCTTCACCTACCGCACCAGCAGCGGCGACACCGGGCAGCGCCGTGTGGAGCCGTACGCGCTGGTCGCTGCCGACCCCGTCTGGTACCTCGTCGCCTACGACACCGAACACGAGCAATGGCGACTGTTCCGCGTGGACCGTCTCACCGACCCGGCCCCCACCGGCCACCGCATCACGCCCCGCGAGCTGCCCGCCCCGGACGCCGCCGCGTACGTCGCCGAGCGTCTGGCCGCCGCCCCCGCCCGCTACACCTTCCACGCCACCGTCCCGGCCGACGCCGCCACCGTGCGCGCCCGTACCTGGTCCCTGCCCGGCCGCGTGCACCCGATCGACGACCACACCAGCACCCTCGACCTGGCCGCCGACGACCCCCGCCACATCGCCGAGCAGCTCCTAGGCATCGACCTCGGCTCCGACGACACGATCGACGGCACCCCCGAACTCGCCCCGTACCTGAAGCAGTGGGGCGACCGCCTGCTGCGCGCCGCCCGTGCCCTTACCCGGCAGGAGGACAGCAGCGGCGGTGAGGAGGAGGGGGACGGCGGGAGCGCTGACGGCGCTGGAGGCCGATGAGCACTGGTCCTCGGCGACGCAGGCGCTCGGGCGGGCCGGGCTACTTGGGCGGAAGCTCCGCGGTGACCTCCATCGCCCACTTCAGCCAGTCGTCCAGGACGTCATCGTCGAGGGTTTCCTCCGCCAGGACCACCCAGCCGTTCTGCTCCTTGCCACGGAACACCAGCTGCTTGGTGCCGGGGCGGGACAGGGCCTCATCCATCCCGTCGGGCCCGACGCGCACCATCAGCCCCTCTTCGTACAGGTTCGCCAGCGCGTTGCCGTTCAGGAGGAAGGTGAGCCCGCCGAACATCTTCTTCGCGGTCACCCCCTCCGGCTCCAGCCGCTCCTTGACCCGCTCCGCCAGCACCTCGTCAAAAGCCATGGCCCCACGCTAACCACTGGCCCGCGCCGCCCTGCCTGCCCTCAGGTTCAACTGGCCGACTGTTTAGGGCCGTAAGGCGTAGTGCTGCCCGCCCTCCTGCGATGTCAGGGATTCAGTCCGCGCGCTCCCCGGCCGGTGCCCGCTGAATGGTGATGAGCCGGTCCGTGAGCTGGAGCTTCGCGGCTTCCGGCTCGGTGTAGTCCAGCACCTTGCCCCCGCGTACGACGGCCACGACCAGGTCACTGCATTCACGGGGCGACTTCCCCGCCTCGGCCGCCGACACGGGACGTTCGGTGAGATCCAGGTCGCTGCCGTAGGTCATGAGGCGTTCCAGGACCGCGCCCGCGCTGGGGCTGGCCACCGCCACACCGAGCAGCCGGCCCGCGGAGCTGGAACTCGTGATGACGGCGTCGGCACCGCTCTGTTTCAGCAGGGGGATGTTCTCGTCCTCCCGGACCGCCACCACGATGGAGGCGCGCTTGTTGATCTGGCGCGCGGTGAGCGTCACCAGGGCGGCGGTCTCGTCCCGGTGGGTGGCGACGACCACTTTCGACGCCCGGTGCAGTTCGGCCCTGCGCAGGGTGTCCGAACGCGTCGCATCCCCAAGGATGCCCACGAGCCCGTCATTGCTCGCGGCGTCCAGCGTCTGCTTCTGAGGGTCGACCACGACGATCTTCTGCTTCGAGACGCCCTGGCCGATCAAGCTCTGGGCGGCGTGGCGGCCCTTCGTCCCGTACCCGACGACCACGACGTGATCCCGCATGCGGGACCGCCACCGATGAACCCGTACCTGTTGCCGGGTGCGCTCGGTGAGCACTTCCAGAGTGGTGCCGACCAAGATGATCAGGAACAGGACGCGCAGCGGCGTGATGACGAAGATGTTGGTCAGCCGCGCAGCATCGCTGACCGGGGTGATGTCCCCGTAACCCGTGGTCGAAAGGGTCACTGTCGCGTAGTACGCCGAGTCGAGCAGACCAACGGGCCCGCCGGCGTTGTCGTGATACCCGGCGCGATCGATCCACACGATGAACGTCGTGAACGCCAGCACCAGAAGGGCCATGACGAGCCGGCGCAGAACTTGTTGAAGTGGCGGCCTCACGCCTTGTACGGGCATGACGACGGACCGGCCGTCCTCGGCGTCCTCCCTGGTCTGGGCGCGTGAACGCGACCACAGCGAGCGGAGGATGGAGACCTTTCCGGGCCTGCGGGGCGGCCGCTGCTCTTCGCTCATGAGGTCGGCCCCTCTTGTGCCGCCAGCGCTGTAGACGTCCGTGCGTAAGGCATACGGCCATCCTCGGGGATCAGGCTTTTGTTTATGTCCCGGTCAGGGAGTGTCGCGGCCCTTGACATCCCGTCCGGTCATGGGGCGGAAGGCGGGCCTGGCCTCTGTGTTGTCGGTAGCGTCGTTCTCGGTAGTGGTGGGCACCTCGTCGGCCTCGAAGGACAGACGGACGAGGCCGGCCCAGTTCTGTCCCTTGAGAGCACCCCAACGGGCCCGCTGTACAAGCTCGTTGTCCATGGACTCAGGTTACGTTCGTCAAAAAGCTGGAGAAACGCCTTGCGCGACCACACCGTCATCGTCGGCTTCGGGACCAAGGGCCGCTCCGCCGTCCAGACCCTTCGTGCGACGGGGCTGAGCCGCGACCGCATCGTCATCGTCGACCCCAGCTCCAAGGTGATCGAGGCGGCGGTGGCCGAGGGCTTCGCCGGGGTGGTCGGCGACGCGACCCGCAGCGATGTGCTGATGCGGGCCGAGATCCAGCGCGCGCACCAGGTCGTCATCGCCACCCAGCGCGATGACACCGCCGTGCTGGTGTCCTTGACCGCGCGTCAGCTCAACAAGAAGGCCAATATCGTCGCGGCGGTGCGGGAGGAGGAGAACGCCCCGCTGCTGCGCCAGTCCGGCGCCGACGCCGTGATCACCTCGGCCAGCGCGGCCGGCCGGCTGCTGGGCCTGTCCGTCCACAGCCCCAGCGCGGGCACCGTCATGGAGGACCTGATCCAGCAGGGCAGCGGCCTCGACCTGGTCGAACGCCCCGTGGTGAAGGCCGAGGTCGGCAAGTCGGTACGGGAGACCGACGACCTCGTCGTGTCCGTACTGCGCGGCCACCGGCTCCTGGGCTACGACGATCCGGAGGCCAGCCCGCTGCAGAGCACGGACCGCCTGATCACCATCGTCCGCGCGGCGCCGACGGAGGAGCCGGACCTGCCCGGCAAGCAGACCATGAAGCCGACGCTCCCCGGCACCAGCGTCTCCCCGATGCGCCGGGCGGATGAATAACCGGACTCCGTGGGCGGGGGAGGCCGCCCCGGCCGTAGCCGGCGGCCCCCGCACCGTCGCTCCGCGCGCGGACGGCGAGTAGCCTCGCGCCCATGCGAGCGATCACTATCCCGGAGCCCGGTGGCCCCGAAGCACTTGTCTGGGCGGAAGTTCCCGATCCGCTGCCCGCCGAGGGCGAGGTCCTGATCGAGGTCGCGGCCAGCGCCGTGAACCGTGCCGATCTGCTGCAGCGTCAGGGCTTCTACGATCCGCCACCCGGCTCCTCCCCGTACCCCGGGCTGGAGTGCTCGGGGCGGATCGTCGCGATCGGCCCCGGCGTGCACGGCTGGGCCGTCGGCGACGAGGTGTGCGCGCTGCTGGCGGGCGGCGGCTACGCGGAGAAGGTCGCCGTCCCGGCCGGCCAGGTGCTGCCGCTGCCGACCGGCCTGGACCTGGTCACCGCCGCCGCGCTGCCCGAGGTGACCTGCACGGTCTGGTCGAACGTCTTCATGATCGCCCACCTGCGGCCCGGTGAGACGCTGCTGGTCCATGGCGGCGCCAGCGGCATCGGCACGATGGCGATCCAGCTCGCCAAGGCGGTCGGAGCGCGGGTCGCGGTCACCGCCGGCGGCCCCGAGAAGCTCGCCCGCTGCGCCGAGCTGGGCGCGGACATCCTCATCGACTACCGCGAGCAGGACTTCGTCCAGGAGATCCGCAAGGCCACCGACGGCAAGGGCGCGGACGTCATCCTCGACATCATCGGCGCGAAGTATTTGCAGCGGAACGTCAAGGCACTGGCCGTCAGCGGACGACTGGCGATCATCGGGCTGCAGGGCGGGGTGAAGGCGGAGCTGAATCTCGCCGCGCTGATGGCCAAGCGCGCCGCGATCACCGGCGCCGGATTGCGGGCCCGCCCGCTGAACGAGAAGGCGGCCATCGTCGCCGCCGTGCGTGAGCATGTCTGGCCGCTGATCGGCAACGGCCAGGTCCGCGCGATCGTCGACCGGACGCTTCCGATGGCGGAGGCCGCCGAGGCGCACCGCGTCGTGGACGCGAGCGTGCACGTGGGGAAGGTCGTGCTGACGGTCTGAGCCGTCGCCGCCCGCCGCCTGCGCCCGCCCCTCCCGCACGGCGGCGGCTCCCCCCCGCCGACAGTCTCGAGATGCCGTGAATCTGATCACATGTGACGCTGGGCAGGTCACCCGACGGCTCGGCACGGGAGGGGCACTGTGGTCGCTCCAGGTTTCCGATCGCGCATCGCCACCGGTCTGTTGGTCGCCGCCGTCGTCCTGCCCGTCCCGGCGGGGACCACTCCCGCGGCGGCCTCGGACCGGCAGGCCACACCGGCCGACCACCCCCCGAAGCTCGCTCACCCGGGCGATCTGCCCGACGACTACGTACCTGAGATCCTCGGCCCCGAGGATTTCGCACCCGAGGATTTCGGGCCCGGCGACCACTTGAGCGATCTCTCGTTGTCCCACGGGAGGAGCGGAGCGAGCCGTGGCCACGCCGGTCACCCGGGGGCCGCGATGCGCTTTCCCGAGCTGCCGGACGACTTCCCCCGTCTGCCGGACTTCCTGGCGGCGCTGCCGCACCTGCCGTCGCACCACCACTTCGGGTACGGACGGTGGCGTCACCACCTGCATCACCCGTTCGGGCCCGGTTTCGTGGTACCGGACCTGCCGCGCTTCGCGACCGTACGCGGCGACGAAGAGTCCCCGCGCTCCGGCGGCCACCGGTCCGCGCGACCGGCGGGCCCGCGGGGCAGCGACCGTGCCCACGCCCGCCCCGGCCGGCACGCCCCGTCGCCGAAGCGCCGTGCGCGTTCGGGGGCCGAACCCCGTGCCGGCTCCCCCTCGGCCCGGCCCTCGCCCCCGCGGCGCAAGACCCCGGAGCGGCCGAGCGAGCGCCGATACGAGGCGTTCTCGCCGCATCCCAAGCCGACCGCCCGGCAGAAGAACGGGACTCCCATGCCGGGAAGCACGGATGACGAGTCGGCCGCGACGGCGAATCCGTACGCGCTGGAGGCCCCGCAGGAACCGGTGGAGCGGGTTCTCCCGATGGGCGCCGGCCTTGCGCTGACCGGCCTGGGCCTGGCCTTTCTCGGCCTGCGACTGCGCCGGCGCTGATCTTGCTCCGTTTCACGTGAAACAGAGCGCCCCTTCGGAACGTTTCACGTGAAACGGCGGGAAAACCGTGGTTTCACGTGAAACAGCGGCTGTCGGAATCGTGGGGAGTGGTGGATCACCTTCTCCCGGGGGCACCACCGTTCATAAGCCTCCGTACGAGAGAATGGCGGCATGGATATGCCGATGAACGAACGGTCGCAGGAGAACCCACACGTCCTGGTTGTCGGCCCGGACGGCATGGCCCTCGGCGCTGCCGGCTCCGACGGCGAGGAGCCCCGCGAGGTCCCGGTGACGGACATGGTCGAACAGCCTGCGAAGGTCATGCGCATCGGCAGCATGATCAAGCAGCTGTTGGAGGAGGTGAAGGCCGCTCCTCTGGACGAGGCCAGCCGGGTCCGGCTCAAGGAGATCCACGCCAGCTCGGTCAAGGAGCTGGAGGACGGGCTGGCGCCCGAGCTCGTCGAGGAGCTGGAGCGGCTGTCGCTGCCGTTCACCGATGAGTCGGTGCCGACGGAGGCGGAGCTGCGGATCGCCCAGGCTCAGCTGGTGGGTTGGCTGGAGGGCCTCTTCCACGGCATTCAGACCGCACTGTTCGCCCAGCAGATGGCGGCCCGTGCCCAGCTGGAGCAGATGCGCCGTGCGCTGCCGCCCGGTGTAGCACCCCTGGAGGGCGATGACGGCAAGCCCGGTCACGGCGGCGCCCGCTCGGGCCCGTACCTCTGATCAACGGCCGAAGGGGCCGGCACGCAGTCCGCGTGCCGGCCCCTTCGGTTTGTCTGTCCGCGGGCCGTGAGCCCCGTGGCGTCAGCCGCTGCGACCGGTCGAGATGGTCAGCTCGATGGTGTCGTCCTTGCTGGGGTACCACCAGCTGATGGCGTCCGGCTTCTGCTGCGTGACGGTGTTCTTGCCCCAGATCGAGCTGTCCTCCTGCCCGACGATCTTCCACTTCCAGCCGGCGGCCTCGATGCACTTCTTCACCGAGTCCAGGTTCTTGAAGCGGAACGAGGGGATGAGGATCTTGTTCTTGTCCGAGTAGCTCTTGGTCGGGCTGGTGCACTGGGACGTCAGGATCGTCGCCGTCTTGTCCTCGGGCCGGACGCTCTCGCTGGGCGAGGGGGTGTAGGAGTACGGCGTGTAGGTCGACGTCGGGGAGTCACCGCCGTTGTCGTCACTGGAGCCGGCGCTCAGACCGATGCCGATCGCTATCGCGGTGACGACGATCACACCGACGATCGCCGAGACCACGATCACCGGGGTGTTGTTCTTCCGGTTGGCGGGGTTGCCGGCCGTCGGCATCGAGGCCGTCACGGGCGGCGGGGTGTAGGGCGGCGGGGCCTGGAAGCCGCCGGCGTTGAACGGCGCCGGGGCGGGGCCGGGCGCCGGGGTCGGGTAGGCGTTGTTCGGCGCCGGCGGGGGCGTCGACGGACCAAAGCCGGCCGCCTGCGTCGGCTGGTAGGGCTGCTGGACGCTCGGCGGCACCGGGGTCTGGGGATTGCCGGACGCCGTGGGGAACACCGCGGAGGACACCGACGAGCCGCTGGTGCGCGCCCGCGGGCCCTCGCCGATGATCAGCGGCGTCGCGCCGGACTGCCCCGAGCCGGCGATCCGCAGGCACTCGTCCCGCATCGCCTCGGCGGTGGGGAAGCGTTCGTTGGGGTTCTTCTTCAGTGCCCGGGCGACCAGCGCGTCCACGGCCGGCGGCAGCGAGCGGTTGATGCTCGACGGGACCGGCGGCTCTTCCTGGACATGGGCGTAGGCGATGGCCAGCGGGGAGTCCGCGTCGAACGGCAGCTGGCCGGTCAGCAGCTCGAAGAGCATGATGCCGACGGAGTAGAGGTCGGAGCGGGCGTCCACGCCGCGGCCCAGCGCCTGCTCGGGCGACAGGTACTGCGGGGTGCCGACGACCATGCCGGTCTGCGTCATGGACGTCACGCCGGACTGCATGGCGCGGGCGATGCCGAAGTCCATGACCTTGACGACGCCCCGCTTGTTCAGCATCACGTTGCCGGGCTTGATGTCGCGGTGGACCAGGCCCATCTCGTGGCTGACCTCGAGCGCCGCCAGCACATCGGCCGTGATCTTCAGGGCTTTTTCCGTCGGCATCGCGCCATGCTGGGCGATGTCGGAGTCCAGGTCGGAGCGCAGCGGCTGACCCGCGACGTACTCCATGACGATGTACGGCACCATGCCGCCGTCGAGCTCGTCCTCACCGGAGTCGAAGACCGAGACGATATTGGTGTGCGTGAGCTTCGCCACGGACTGTGCCTCGCGACGGAAGCGCTCGCGGAAGGCCTGCTCGCGACCGAGCTCGGTGTGCAGGGTCTTGATCGCGACGTCGCGGTCGAGCACCGTGTCATGTGCGAGGTGCACGGATGCCATTCCGCCGGCCCCGAGAAGATCACGAAGCTGGTAACGTCCTCCGCCGACCGAACGGCCCTCGAATTGGCCCTGAGCGCCGTCCTGGCTCATCGTTCCGCTTCCCCCTAGGCGCACGGCCCACTACCCGCACGTGTAGCGATCAAAATCTGGAATTCCGCAGCCAAGTCTGCCCCAGGGCCCGGACACGTCAAGCCGTGTGCCCGTTCCGTGACCAGATGTGCAAGATCCCGTCACGACGGTGAGACGTTTGCACCCTTGGTGACCTCGGGTGAACTTGCGATTTCAGGCATTCGGCAGGTTTGATGGCCGGTCCACGGCGGACCGTCGGGTGCCGCGGAGCCTGTAGCGTGCTCTAGCGAAGACCGATGACCTTACCGCTCTCATGCGGATCGATTCGACGGCGAGGACCGATGGCACCGACGCAGAGCCCCCAGGGCCCGTCCGATCCTGAGGCCACCGGCTCCAATATCCCCGACGCACCGGAGATGTGGGGCAACGGCGGGCTGGTCGGCGACGGCCGCTACCGGCTCACGCGACGGCTGGGTCGCGGTGGCATGGCAGAGGTGTTCGCGGCGGAGGACGTACGTCTCGGCCGTACCGTCGCCGTGAAGCTGCTGCGCGCCGACCTCGCAGAGGACCCGGTGTCCAAGGCCCGCTTCACGCGTGAGGCGCAGTCCGTGGCCGGACTGAACCACCACGCGGTGGTGGCGGTCTACGACTCCGGCGAGGACCTGGTCGGCGGCAACACCGTGCCGTACATCGTGATGGAGCTGGTCGAGGGCCGCACCATCCGCGATCTGCTGCTCAACGCCGACGCCCCGCCGCCGGACCAGGCGCTGATCATCGTCTCCGGGGTGCTGGAAGCGCTGGCCTACAGCCACCAGCACGGCATCGTGCACCGTGACATCAAGCCCGCCAACGTGATCATCACGAACAGCGGCGCCGTGAAGGTCATGGACTTCGGCATCGCCCGCGCCCTGCACGGCGCCCAGTCCACGATGACCCAGACCGGCATGGTCATGGGTACGCCCCAGTACCTCTCCCCGGAGCAGGCCCTCGGCAAGACCGTCGACACCCGCTCCGACCTCTACGCCACCGGCTGCCTGCTCTACGAACTCCTCACGCTGCGGCCGCCGTTCACCGGCGAGACCCCGCTCTCGGTGGTCTACCAGCACGTCCAGGACATGCCGGTACCGGCCTCCGAGGTGGCCGACGCGGTGCCGCCGGAGCTGGACGGTCTGGTCATGCGCTCGCTGGCCAAGGACCCCGACGACCGGTTCCAGACCGCCGAGGAGATGCGCGGCCTGGTCCAGTACTCCCTGCAGATGCTGCAGGAGCAGGGCGGGCACACCGGCACCTGGAACACCGGCCCGGTCGCGCTGCACGAGGGCGGTCTCGCCCCGTCCATGGGCAACGCCGCCACCACCGCGCTGCCGCACCCCGACGCCGGGCAGACCACGGCCCAGCCGATCCTGTCGTCCCGTATGCGCGAGGACGACGGCGGGTTCGAGGGCGGGCACCGGCCGGCCAAGGGCGGCCGCGGCAAGGTCTGGCTGATCGCGGCGCTCGCGGTGATCGCCATCGCGGTGGGCGTGGCCTTCGCGCTGCAGAACACCAAGGAGCCGGACTCCAAGCACAACACCCCCACCACGCAGTCGCCGTCGCCGTCGAAGGACGAGGAGACGACCGAGCCGCCGACGGACGAGCCGACCACCCCGCAGACCGAGCCCGGTGGCACCGGCGGCGACGGCGGTACGTACACCCAGCCGGAGACGGAGGAGCCGACCACGGCTCCGACGACCGAGGAGCCCACCACGGCGCCGCCGACGACCGACGAGCCCACGACCGAGCCGCCCACCGACACCACCGGCGGGACCACGGACGGCGGGACCACGGACGGTGGCACCACCGACGGCGGCACCGCGGACGGTGGCACCGCCGACGGCGGGACGACCGCCGGCACGGACGGCGGGAGCACCGCCGGCAGTGGCACGGACGGCGGCGCCACGCTCGGTACGACCGGCTGACCTGCCCCGTCGCCCGCTTCAGCGGGTGAACGCGTCCCGTACGGCGCGGTATTCGCGGGTCCACCACACGGCCAGTGCGGCCGCCGCCGGGAACTGCGGGTCGGTGCGGCGGTCGCCGAGCTGGTAGCGCCAGGTGAGCATCCAGAAGTCGTTCAGCCGCTCCCACCACACCCGGTGGACGGCCGCGGCCAGCTCGTCGGCGTCGGCCCCGCAGGCGCTGCGGTAGGCGCCCGCGTAGGCCGCGACCTTGGCCAGGTCCAGCGTGCCGCAGGGGCGTACGAAGAAGATCGCGGCGGCGCGTACCGCCTCCTCGGCGCGCGGCTGGACGCTCAGCCGGTCCCAGTCGACGATCGCGGTCGGCTCCGGGCCGCGGTAGAGCACATTGAGCGGGTGGAAGTCGCCGTGCACCCAGCCGGCGGCCGGTTCCGCGCCGGGGGCCGGGCGGCGGTGCGCCTGCCGCTCCAGCAGCGCCCGGCGTTCCAGCAGGCGGTGCTCGGCGAGTTCGTCGAAGCTGGTGCGCGGGCGGGCGCCGCGGGCCAGGGCCAGCAGTTCGTCGATCATCTCGAAGGTCCGCGCGGGGTCGGCCCCGGCGTCCGCGCAGGGCGGCCGCGCGGGGTGCGGTTCGTCCGCCATGACCTGCTCCAGCGCGGTGTGCACGAGTCCGAGCAGGGCGCCGAGCCGGCGGGACTGGCCGCAGGTCAGCGCGGCGCCGTCGAGGTGCCGGCCCTCGACCCAGGGGTGCAGGGCGTAGCAGCGGCCGTCGAGGACGGTGACCGTGCGGCCGTCCGCGTCGGCGACGGGCGGGGCGACCGGCAGGCCGAGCGCGGCGAGCCGGCGGGTGGCGCGGTGCTGGCGGTTGATGGCGGCCTGGTCGCCGTCGAGGTGGTGCTTGAGGAAGTAGCGGCCGCCGGTGGTGGCGAGGAAGTAGCCGTGGTTGAGCAGGCCTTCGGCGACGGGCTCGCAGGACAGCGGCGCGCCGGCGCCGGTGTAGTGGCGGAGCAGGGATCCGAGGGTGTCTCTGGCGGGCGTCGCCGCCGGCCGGACTACAGATGAGCGCAGCACGCGCCAGATGTTAGATCAAGTGCACCCGTCTGAGTGGCTGTGCCGGAAAGCCTTACGCAGAGTGCGCGTGCCGGAAGGCGGGCACATCGGTGAGGTGGTGCATGGTCACGAACTCCGGCTCGATGCGCAGGAAGACCGGGTCGAAGGGCACGCCGTCGGCCAGCCGGGGCGTGGGGCCGAAGAGCGCGCGTTCGGCGGGGGTGGGGTCGACGACCCGGGCGGTGCCGGTGAACTGGACCGACCAGGTGTCCGGCGCACCGCTGTTGATGTTGTCGGCCTCGTACGCGACCACGCTGCCGTCCAGCGCCTGGTGGTAGTCGTAGCCGCGGTGCAGCCGCAGCATCAGGCGTCCGTCGTCGAGGACGAGATGCCGGGTGACGGTGGTGAAGGGCAGCGCCCGCCGACTGGCCGAGACCCGCCCGTAGGGGGTGCGGTCCAGCAGCTCGACGGCACGGAAGTTGTCGGTGGGCATGTCACCACCTTGCCGTTCGGGCCGGGCCGGCCAGTAGGGCCCAGCAGCCCGAGGAAACGGGACGATGGTCCCGAACCGTCATGAGCCGGGCGGGTGCCGGCGGGGCGCTCCCGTCGGGTCAGTGCCGCTCCGCCTGCCTCCGCGCGACGTAGGCGGCAGCCTGGGAGCGGCGCTCCATGCCGAGCTTGGACAGCAGGCTGGAGACATAGTTCTTGATCGTCTTCTCGGCGAGGTGGAGCCGCTCGCCGATCGCGCGGTTGGTCAGCCCCTCGCCGATCAGGTCGAGGATCCTGCGCTCCTGTTCGGTGAGGTTCGCCAGCCTGTCGTCGCCCTTGGCGGCGCTGCCGTCGCGCAGCCGCTCCAGGACGCGGGCGGTGGCCACGGGGTCGAGCAGCGACTTGCCGGCCGCCACGTCGCGTACCGCGGAGAGCAGTTCATTGCCCCGAATGGCCTTGAGGACATAACCGGCCGCACCGGCCATGATCGCATCGAAAAGGGCCTCGTCATCAGCGAACGAGGTGAGCATCAGGCATTTGATGTCCTCGTTCTGCGAGCGGATCTCGCGGCAGACCTCGACACCGCTCCCGTCCGGCAGCCGGACATCGAGCACCGCCACGTCGGGACGCGTCGCAGGGATCCTGACCAGGGCGTCTGCGGCGGTGCCGGCCTCGCCGACCACCTCGATGTCCGCCTCGGTCGCGAGCATTTCGTGGACACCGCGCCGGACGACCTCATGGTCGTCGAGCAGGAATACCGTGATTTTTCCGTCTTCGCTCACCGAGCCAGTCTCACACATCAAGTCTTCCCGTGCTCCAGGTCACCGATATAACGTGCCGTTGTCCCGGCGGCCTGCAACGCTGTGACCAGGAGTTGTTCCTTACCTTCGCGATTTACTTGGAAATCCAAGCAAAATCGCAGGTCAGCGCCGTTTCCACTTCGGCTTTGACAATGGGTAACGTGCAATGAGCAGGCCACCTTCCGGGAGCTTTGTTCCACCCGGATCCGGCCGCGATCGCACACACCCCGTGCGCCGTATCGGATACCGGGTGAGCCGCAATACGGCCACCGGCGGACCCCGGGGGCCGGACAGACGGAGGAGCAGCACGTGACCGTGGAAGGCACTGCGCAGCGGAAAAACGCCCGCGGCAGCAGCAAGCGCACCACCGCCAAGAAGGCGGCGCCGGCGAAGAAGGCGTCCCCGGCCAAGGCCCGCACGACCGGCCGGCCCGAGCAGGCGGAGCAGGATCAGCTCGTACAACTGCTGACCCCCGAAGGGGAGCGGGTCGAGCACCCGGACTACGCCATCGACCTGTCCCCCGAGGAACTGCGCGGCCTGTACCGCGACATGGTGCTGACGCGGAAGTTCGACGCCGAGGCGACCACCCTCCAGCGCCAGGGCGAGCTGGGCCTGTGGGCCTCGCTGCTGGGCCAGGAGGCCGCCCAGATCGGCTCCGGCCGCGCGCTGCGCGACGACGACTACGTCTTCCCGACCTACCGCGAGCACGGTGTGGCGTGGTGCCGTGGAGTCGACCCGACGAACCTGCTGGGCATGTTCCGCGGCGTCAACCACGGCGGCTGGGACCCCAACAGCAACAACTTCCACCTCTACACCATCGTCATCGGCTCGCAGACGCTGCATGCGACCGGTTATGCGATGGGCGTGCAGAAGGACGGCGCGGATTCCGCGGTCATCGCGTATTTCGGTGACGGCGCCTCCAGCCAGGGAGACGTCGCGGAATCCTTCACCTTCTCCGCGGTCTACAACGCCCCGGTCGTGTTCTTCTGCCAGAACAACCAGTGGGCGATTTCCGAGCCCACCGAGAAGCAGACCCGGGTGCCGCTCTACCAGCGCGCCCGCGGCTTCGGATTCCCCGGCGTACGGGTCGACGGCAACGACGTACTGGCGTGTCTGGCGGTGACCAAGGCGGCGCTGGAGCGGGCCCGCACCGGCCAGGGCCCGATGCTCATCGAGGCCTTCACCTACCGCATGGGCGCGCACACCACGTCCGACGACCCGACGCGATACCGGGCCGACGAGGAGCGGGCGGCCTGGGAGGCCAAGGACCCGATCCGCCGGCTGAAGGCGTATCTGCAGGCCGAGGGCATGGTCGACGACGCCTACCTCGCATCGATCGAGGAGGAGAGCGAGACCCTGGGCAAGCGGGTCCGCGATGCCGTACGCGCCATGCCCGATCCGGACCACATGGCGATCTTTGAGAACGTCTATGCCGACGGGCACGCGCTCGTCGATGAGGAGCGCGCGCAGTTCGCCGCGTACCAGGCGTCGTTCGCCGACGCCGATGCCGTCGCGGAGGGGAACTGACCATGGCCGTCTTCGAGAAGATCACCATCGCCAAGGCGATCAACGAATCGCTCCGCGCCTCCATGGAGGCCGACCCCAAGGTCCTCGTCATGGGCGAGGACGTCGGCAAGCTCGGCGGCGTCTTCCGTGTCACCGACGGCCTGCAGAAGGACTTCGGCGAGGACCGGGTCATCGACACCCCGCTCGCCGAGTCCGGCATCGTCGGTACCGCCATCGGCCTGGCGCTGCGCGGCTACCGCCCGGTCGTCGAGATCCAGTTCGACGGCTTCGTCTTCCCCGCCTACGACCAGATCGTCACCCAGCTCGCGAAGATGCACGCCCGCGCGCTGGGCAAGGTCAAGGTGCCGGTCGTCATCCGCATCCCGTACGCGGGCGGAATCGGCGCGGTCGAGCACCACTCCGAGTCCCCCGAGGCGTTGTTCGCGCATGTCGCGGGCCTCAAGATCGTCTCTCCCTCGAATTCCTCCGACGCCTACTGGATGCTCCAGCAGGCCATCGCCGGCGACGACCCGGTGATCTACTTCGAGCCCAAGCGCCGCTACCACGACAAGTCGCGGCTGGACACCGAGTCGATCCCCGATCCGCTGCACAAGGCCCGGATCGCGCAGAGCGGCTCGGACCTCACCCTGGCCGCCTACGGCCCGATGGTGAAGGTCTGCCTGGACGTGGCCAAGGTCGCGGCCGAGGAGGGCAAGTCCGTCGAGGTCGTCGACCTGCGCTCGCTCTCCCCGATCGACTTCGACACCGTGCAGTCGTCGGTGGAGAAGACCGGCCGGCTGGTCGTCGTCCACGAGGCACCGGTCTTCTTCGGCTCCGGCGCGGAGATCGCCGCCCGGATCACCGAGCGGTGCTTCTACCAGCTGGAGGCACCGGTCCTGCGGGTCGGCGGCTTCCACTCCCCGTACCCGCCCTCCCGGCTGGAGGACGAGTACCTGCCGGGGCTGGACCGGGTGCTCGACGCCGTCGATCGCGCGTTGGCGTACTGAGGGTTTGAGGAGAGTTCGTGACCATGACTGCAGGTACCGCCAACGCACAGCGCTTCCGCGAGTTCAAGATGCCCGACGTGGGCGAGGGGCTCACCGAGGCCGAGATCCTCAAGTGGTACGTCCAGGCGGGCGACACCGTCACCGACGGCCAGGTCGTCTGTGAGGTCGAGACCGCCAAGGCCGCCGTCGAACTGCCCATCCCCTACGACGGCGTGGTGCACGAGCTGCGCTTCGGCGAGGGCGTCACCGTCGACGTCGGCACCGTCATCATCTCCGTGGACACCGACCCCGGAGCCGGACCCGCCGAGGCACCGGCCGCGGGCGGCGCCGCGCCGGCCGCCGCGGCGCCCGACGAGGAGGACGCCGAGCCGCAGGGCCGCCAGGCCGTGCTGGTCGGCTACGGCGCCGCGCCGTCCTCGACCAAGCGCCGGGCCCGCAAGCCGCAGCCCGGCGTGCCGTCCCAGCCGGTGGCCGCGACCGCCGGGCTGCAGGCGGAGCTGAACGGGCGGTCCGCACCGGCACCGCTGGCTGCCCCGGTGGCTCCGGCCGCTCCGGCCGCCCCCGCCGTTCCGGCCGCGAGCGCCGCGCCCGCGGTCTCCGCCGGGCGGCCGCTGGCCAAGCCGCCGGTGCGCAAGCTCGCCAAGGATCTCGGCATCGACCTGGCGACCGTCGCACCGACCGGGCCGGGCGGCATCATCACCCGCGAGGACGTGCACGCGGCCGCCGCCCCGGCAGCGGCCCCGGCGGTATCCGCCGAGGTCCCCGTGCCGACGGCGGTCGTCCCGGCCGAGCCCGGCATCGTCGACCTCGCCGCCCGCGAGCGGCGGGTACCGGTCAAGGGCGTACGCAAGGCCACCGCGCAGGCGATGGTCGCCAGCGCCTTCACCGCGCCGCACGTCACGGAGTTCATCACCGTCGACGTGACCCGCACGATGAAGCTCGTCCAGGAGCTGAAGCAGGACCCGGACATGGCAGGGCTGCGGGTCAACCCCCTGCTGCTCGTCGCCAAGGCCTTCCTGGTCGCCATCAAGCGACACCCGGATGTCAACGCGTCCTGGGACGAGGCGAATCAGGAGATCGTCTACAAGGACTACGTCAACCTCGGCATCGCGGCGGCCACGCCGCGCGGGCTGATCGTCCCGAACATCAAGGACGCCGGAGTCAAGACGCTTCCCCAACTCGCCGCGGAACTCGGTGATCTGGTCGCCACCGCTCGTGAGGGCAAGACCTCCCCGGCGGCGATGACCGGTGGCACGGTCACCATCACCAACGTCGGCGTCTTCGGCGTCGACACCGGTACACCGATCCTCAACCCGGGGGAGTCGGCGATCCTCGCCTTCGGTGCGGTCAAGCTCCAGCCGTGGGTCCACAAGGGCAAGGTGAAGGCGCGCCAGGTCACCACGCTCGCGCTGTCCTTCGACCACCGGCTGATCGACGGTGAACTGGGCTCCAAGCTGCTCGCGGATGTCGCGGCGGTGCTGGAGCGGCCGAAGCGGCTGATCACCTGGGGGTGATCCGGGACGCGGTATCGGCTGGGCCGGGCGTCGTTTCACGTGAAACGACGCCCGGCCCAGTTTCACGTGAAACGGTGCCTGAGGCCGGCTCGGCGGCTCGCTCCGGCGTTGTCCGGGGTGGTCAGCCCCGGATGAGCTCCACGGCGCGGCTGAAGTGCGCCACCGGGCCGGTCGGGCCGGACTCGTCGGCGTGCGCGGCGCCTCGGCTCAGCGTGAAGCCCGCCCACAGGCTGGCGACGATCAATGCCAGTACGACGGTGTTCCGCGTCCGGCGGCCGGCGTTCGTCCTGGGCTGCATGGTCAACTCCCCTTGAGTGTCGGAGCCTCCCCGGCTCCATGCCTCCATTCACCCATGGGATTCGGGCCGATCCGTACGCGCCAGGTACGGACTCGCGTCAGACTTTAGGTGGACCCTACGTCCCCCTCCGGTCCCCCTTTCGAGGAGGGCGGGCCGCGGTGCCGTAAAGGGTTTGCCGCTGCCGACCGGGCTGTCTACGGTCGGCGAAATGACCAACGACATGATCATCCGGCGCTATCGGGCCTCCGACCAGGACGTTGTCACCGATCTGTGGTCGCGGGCCGCACGGCAGGCGCACCCCTTCATCGAGGGGGAGGGTGCGGGCGAACGGGCCCGGGTCCTCCGCGAGGTGTACCTCGTCCAGGCGGAGAACTGGGTGGCCGAGCGTGACGGCACCGTCATCGGCCTCCTCGGGCTCCTGCCGAGCGGGCGCGGGGAGCGCACGGAGGCCGGGCCCGGCGCCGAGGTCGGCGGGCTGTTCGTGGCTCCGGAGACCCAAGGCCGCGGCATCGGGCGACAGTTGATCGAGCATGCGGCGGCCCGGCACGGTGCGCTGGCCCTGGAGGTCTTCGAGGGCAACGCCCGCGCCCGCCGCTTCTACGCGCACCTCGGTTTCACCGAGCGGGGGCGGCGGGTGGACGAGGAGACCGGCCATCGGCTGATCGCCCTGGAGCGGGTCGCGCCGCTGCGGTCGGTGGGCTGGCTGCATCTGCGCGAGGGGCGGCTGCTGAGCGTGCGGACGCGGGGGAACGACACGTTCTACCTCCCGGGCGGCAAGTACGAGCCCGGGGAGACCGCCCGTGAGGCGCTGTCGCGTGAGCTCTCCGAGGAGCTCGGTCTGGTGGTGCCCGTCGAGGAGCTGTCGGAGGCCTTCGTCGTCCACGACGTCGCGCACGGCAAGAACGGTCGCCGGCTGCACATGACCTGTTTCACCGGAGGGCCCCAGGACATCGCACCGGTCCCGGGCCGGGAGATCGTCGAGTACGCCTGGTTCGACCGCCGGGAGGCGCGTGAGCGCTGTGCTCCCGCCCATTCGCAGGTGGTGGACCGGCTGGTCGCGCAGGGGCGGATGCCGGGCTGACGAACGCGGTCCGACCCCGGCCGACCAGCTGCCGCACAGGGGTTCAATAGGTCCGCTACCTGGACAAATGCCCTGGTGATCGTCCGCATCGCGGAACCGGGTGCCGGACGCATACCTGTTGTATCTATCCTGTGCGCATGCCCTCCGCGTCCGCACCCGCCGCCCCCGCCACCGAGCCCGCCGCCAAGCAGCCGCCCGCCGCCGAGCGGGTCTATGCGCACATCAAGGACGCCGTCCTGGACCGCCGCTACGAGGGCGGGATGCTGCTCACCGAAGGTGAGCTGGCCGACGCGGTGGGGGTCTCGCGCACACCTGTGCGCGAGGCGCTGCTGCGCCTGGAGGTCGAGGGGCTGATCAGGCTCTATCCGAAGAAGGGCGCGCTGGTGCTCCCGGTCTCCGCGCAGGAGATCGCCGATGTCGTCGAGACCCGGCTGCTGGTGGAGAAACACGCCGCGGCCAAGGCGGTGCCGGCCGGCGAGCCGTTGCTCGGTGAGCTGACCGAGCTGCTGGAGACGATGCGGGAGCAGGCCGCGGCCGGGGATCTGGCCGCCGTCTCCGTCACCGACCGCGCCTTCCACGCCGCCATCGTGCGCAGCGCCGGCAACCAGATCCTGGACCGGCTCTACGAGCAGCTGCGCGACCGCCAGCTGCGGATGGGCGTCGCGGTGATGCACGCCCACCCCGACCGGATCGCCAAGAACATCGCCGAGCACGCGGAGATCCTCCAGGCGCTGCGCGCCGGTGACGCGGCCGCCGCGACCGACGCCGTGCACCGCCACGTCAGCTGGGTCCGCAACCTCGCACAGGGAGACGTGCGATGAGCGGCGGCACCGGCGAACCGGAGAGCACCGGCGGCTCCGGCATAGGCGGCGGCCCCGTCCGTCCGCTGCTCCCGGACCCGCCCGGCGGCCGTAAGGCCATGGCGGTCTGGGGCATCGGCGTCGCGGTCTACTTCGTCGCGATCACCTACCGCACGAGCCTCGGCGTGGCCGGTCTGGACGCCGCCCAGCGCTTCCACATCAACGCCTCGGCGCTGTCGACGTTCTCCATCCTCCAGCTGCTGGTGTACGCGGGGATGCAGATACCCGTCGGCCTGATGGTCGACCGGCTCGGCGCCAAGAAGGTGCTGACCCTCGGCGTCGTGCTCTACACCGTCGGCCAGTTCGGCTTCGCGCTCTCCGCGTCGTATCCCATGGCGCTGGGCTCGCGTGCGCTGCTCGGCTGCGGTGACGCGATGACCTTCATCAGTGTGCTGCGGCTGGGAGCCCGCTGGTTCCCGTCCCGCCGGGGCCCGATGATCGCGCAGATCGCCGCGCTGGTCGGGATGGCGGGCAACCTGGTCTCCACGCTCGTCCTCGCCCGCTTCCTGCACACCTTCGGCTGGACCCCGACGTTCGCCGCCAGTGCGGCCGGCGGCGTCCTCGTGCTGATCCTGCTGCTGCTCTTCCTCAAGGACCACCCGGAGGGCTTCGAGCCGCCGCCGGCGCCCGCCGAGCACACCGGCGCGGGGTTCGTGCGCCGGCAGATCGCGGACGCCTGGCGGGAGCCGGGCACCCGGCTGGGCATGTGGGTGCACTTCACCACCCAGTTCCCCGCGATGGTGTTTCTGCTGCTGTGGGGTCTGCCGTTCCTCGTCGAGGCGCAGGGCCTGTCGCGTGGCACCGCCGGTGAACTGCTCACCCTCGTGGTGCTCTCCAACATGGCGGTGGGGCTGGTCTACGGCCAGGTCATCGCCCGTCACCACGCCGCCCGCATGCCGCTCGCCCTGGGCACCGTCGGTGCCACCGCCCTGATGTGGGCGATCGTGCTGTCCTGGCCGGCCGATCATGCGCCGATGTGGCTGCTGATCGTGCTGTGCGCGGTGCTGGGGGCCTGCGGTCCGGCCTCGATGATCGGTTTTGACTTCGCCCGGCCCGCCAACCCGCCCGAGCGCCAGGGCACCGCCTCCGGCATCGTCAACATGGGCGGCTTCACCGCGTCGATGACGACGCTGCTGGCCGTCGGCGTCCTGCTGGACGCGACCGGTGACAACTACCGGATCGCCCTCGCCTCGATCTTCGTCCTGGAGGCGGTGGGCCTCTGCCAGATCCTTCGGCTGCGCGGCAGTGCGGCGCGGCGCGAGCGCGAACGGTTGGTCGTCAGCCGGGTCGAGGCGGTCCACGTCCCGGCGTGAGGTGGTTGGCGGGGGCTGTTTCACGTGAAACGTCACCGCCGGGACGCCCCCGCCCGTCTCCCGGTCCGCGCTACGGCGTGACCGCGAGGTTGTTCAGGATCGCCTCGGCCAGCTCATCGTCACCGTCGATCTTGACCTGCTCGGCGACGGCCGCCGGCCGGACCCGGCCGCAGGCCAGCTGGTGGAAGGTGTCCCAGTCCAGGGCGAACGTCACGGTCGGGCCGAGGGAGACGCTGCCGTCGATGGTGGCCTTGCCCTCGGCGTCGACGCGGACCGTGCGCAGGAACTCCAGCGGTCCGCTGACGTCGAAGACCACCGCCGAATCGGCGGGCGCCTGGGCCCTCTTGGCGACGACGCCGGGCAGCACCTTCACCAGCAGATCGCGCGTGACATGCGCGCCGGGGGAGTCGAGGTTGCCGGGCTTGCCGAGCGCCCGGCGCAGGTCCTGCTCATGGACCCAGACGTCGAACGCACGCTGCTGGAGCACGAATTCCAGCGACCGCTCCTCACCGAGGGGGCTGCGCACCACGGCGTCCGGCTGGCGGGACTCGTTGCGCAGCTGCCGGGACCGGCGGATCACGGTGTATTCGAGTTCGCTGACCATCTCGGGGCCGGTGTGGTGCCGGCGGACGTCGACCTGCACCTCCATGCGGCGCGCCGACTCGCTGCGCACGTGGTAGAGGTCCCGCGGCAGCGTGTGGATCGGCCGAGGGTCGCCCAGCATCTCGCATTCCAGGCCGATGATGTGGGAGACCACATCGCGAACGGACCACCCTGGGAGGCACGTCGCCCTGTTCCACTCGCCCTCGACGAGCGGGGTCACCAGCTCGGTTATCGCTTCTATGGAGTGAGTCCAGGCATCGATGGAGGACTGAAGGCTGGGATGGACGGTCACGGGACCCCTCGGACGGTTCGTACGCGGGCATGCTGTCTGTGCAGTTAAGTTACGCTGCGCACGGGCACCCCGGCAGTGCTTTCGGGGGACCATCGTAGGCCGATGTGCCACGGCCGTTGAGGGCTGCGGCCCACGGTTTCGGCGCCCACCGTTCAGTCCTCGCCGCGCTCCCGCTCCGCCAGCCGGATCACACAGACCGCGATGGCGATCAGCAGCGCGGGGTCCGCGTCGTCCCGTACGACATTGACCGCATATGTGTCGCGCACGGTCAGCCAGCGCCGCGAGATCTCGGCGAGCAGCTCGCCGTCGTACTCGATCGCGAACTCCCGGTCCAGGACCTTGCCGCTGACGTCCAGCTGGGTGCCGTCCACCAGCTCGACGCGGTAGTGGTTGCGCAGCAGCGAGAGCCGCTTGCGTCGGATGGTGGCCAGCGCCGTGTCGTCCCGCTCGATCGTCATGGTGTCGCGCAGGGCCAGCATCTTCTTGCGGATGGTGATCAGCACCCGCCGCTCGGGGTCCTTCAGCTCGAAGGTCTCCCGCAGTCGCAGTGCCTTGCCGTCCACGAGGAAGGCGTGCCGCCCGTGCTCGTCCTCGATCCAGTAGTCGTCGCCGATGCCGAAGATCCGGTCGCGTACGAGGTACTTACGGGAGCGCGGGGGCTCGGCCCCGGGGGATGGCTGCATGGCTGAGGTGTTCCCCGGTGCCCCTGCGGAATGTGCGGGCACCGGAGTGACGTTGAATGTCCACATGGCTTCACGTGCGCGCGTCCGGGCCCCCGAGCTGATCGGCAAGGGCGGCTGGCTGAACACCGGAAACAACGAACTGACCCTCTCCGACCTGCGAGGACGCATAGTCGTCCTGGATTTCTGGACGTTCTGCTGTGTGAACTGTCTGCATGTCCTGGACGAGCTGCGGGAGCTGGAGGAGCGGCACCGCGACACGCTGGTGATCATCGGTGTGCACTCCCCGAAGTTCGTGCACGAGGCCGAGCACCAGGCGGTGGTGGACGCCGTCGAGCGCTACGGCGTCGAGCATCCGGTGCTGGACGACCCCGAGCTCGCCACCTGGAAGCAGTACGCGGTCCGGGCCTGGCCGACGCTCGTGGTGATCGACCCCGAGGGGTATGTCGTCGCCCAGCACGCCGGCGAGGGCCATGCGCACGCCCTCGCCAAGCTCGTCGAGGAGCTGGAGGCCGAGCACGAGGCGAAGGGCACGCTGCGGCGCGGCGACGGCCCCTATGTGCCGCCGGAGCCGGTCGCCACCGATCTGCGCTTCCCCGGCAAGGCGGTGCGGCTGCCCGGCGGCGGCTTCCTGGTCTCGGACACCACCCGCCACCAGCTGGTGGAGCTGGCGGCGGACGGCGAGCGGGTACTGCGCCGGATCGGCAGCGGCGAACGCGGTCTGACGCCGGACTCCTTCAACGAGCCGCAGGGTCTGGCGCTGCTGCCCGACGGGCGGGTGGCCGTTGCGGACACCGTCAACCACGCCATCCGCGTCCTCGATCCCGCAACCGGTGCGCTGGAGACCGTGGCCGGCACCGGCAAGCAGTGGTGGCAGGGCTCACCGACCTCGGGGCCGGCCCGCGAGGTGGCGCTCTCCTCGCCCTGGGACATCGCCTGGTGGCAGGACCGGCTGTGGATCGCGATGGCCGGGGTGCACCAGCTGTGGACGTACGACCCGGCCACCGGCACGGTCGAGGTCGCGGCCGGCACGACCAACGAGGGCCTGGTGGACGGCCCGGCGGCCGAGGCCTGGTTCGCCCAGCCGTCCGGGCTCGCGGCGGCCGGCGACCGGCTGTGGATCGCGGACTCGGAGACCAGCGCGGTCCGCTGGGCGGAGCCCGCCGAAGACGGTGCCGGCTACGTCATCCGTACGGCCGTCGGCACCGGCCTGTTCGACTTCGGGCACCGCGACGGTGCCGCCGGTCAGGCGCTGCTGCAGCATCCGCTGGGCGTGACCGCGCTGCCCGACGGTTCGGTCGCCGTCGCGGACACCTACAACCACGCCTTGCGCCGCTACGATCCCGCGAGCGGCGAGGTCACGACGCTGGCGACGGATCTGCGCGAGCCGTCCGCCGCGGTCCTCGTCGACGACGACATCGTCGTGGTGGAGTCGGCGCGGCACCGGCTGACCCGGCTGAGGCTGCCCGAGGAGGCGGTACGCGTCGAGTCGGTGGCGCATCGCACCCAGCGCGCGGCCACCGCGGTCGCCCCGGGCGCGCTGCGGCTGGAGGTGGTCTTCCAGGCCCCCGCGGGCCAGAAGCTCGACACCCGCTACGGCCCCTCGACCCGGCTGCTGGTGAGCGCGACACCGCCGGAGCTGCTCGCCGGGGGCGCGGGCGCGGGCACCGACCTCGCGCGGGATCTGGTGCTCGCGGAGGGTGTGCCCGAGGGAGTGCTGCACGTCTCGGCGATGGCGGCGTCCTGCGACGACGCCCCGGACATCGAGTACCCCGCCTGCCATGTGCACCAGCAGGACTGGGGCGTTCCGGTCGAGGTCGCCGAGGACGGGGTGGCCCGGCTGGGGCTCGTCCTGGCGGGGCTGGACGCCGAGTAGCCGGCGGCGCGGCCGCACCGCCACCGATGATCTTGCGCTGCTTGCTCTTGGCGGACGAGCGATCGATGCGGCGTGTCCGTCATGGCACGGTCGCGATGTCGATTGCGGTCCGGTACGCCAGGGCGGGTTCGTCCGGCGGGGCAGTGGTGCGGCGTCGCCGCAGGTCAGAGGACTGAGAAGGCTCAAGATCCGTTCGGGCAGCCGGGGAGCGGGGTGTTTTCGAGCTGTTCGGGACGGATGCGGATGCCGGGCACCCACATCTGCTTCCCGGCGTGATCCACCCGGAACCAGATGCTGCTGTGCCCGCCCACCTCGTCGGTGACCGTGACCCCGTTGGCGACCCGGCACAGCGCGCGCAGCACATCGCCGTGCCAGACGTGGCCCACGACGTTGGAGCGCCGGTAGACCCGGTAGGGGTCGCGGGCCAGGGCGAGTGCGCAGTTCTCGGTGCGCTGGTGCTGACAGGCGCGTTCGACGTTGTGGACGGTGATCTCGGCGGATGCGGTGCCCTTCGCCCCGGCCCGCGCGCCCGGCGCACCGGTGCCGCCGGCGTCCGGTGAGTCGCCGGACGAGGTCAGTGCCGGCACCGCCAGGGCCGCGGCGGCGAGTACGGCGGCGGTCCCGAGGGCGGCGAGGACCAGCCGCAGCCGGCGCCGGCCGGCCGTCGGCGCGGCCTCGGCTCCGGCCGGGTGCTCCGTGTCGGAGGTCCCGTCGGGCTCCTGCGCGCAGGGGGCACCCTGCTCGCCCGCGTCCGCGGCTTCCTGGGCCCGGTGCAGCAGCTCGACGAGGGCGGGCAGTCGGTCCTCGCCGGTGAAGGAGAGCTTGCACCACTGCACCAGCAGCCGTTCGTCGGGCAGGCTCTGGCCGCGCAGATAGCGCGACAGGGACGAGCGGCTGGCGGGCAGCCGGCCCTCCAACTCCTTGAGGCTGTAGCCGAGTTCACCGTGCATACGGCGCAGGGCGGCGACGAACTCTCGCACCGGACCGGAGAGTTCGTCGGGAAGGGGGGCCAGGGGCTTGCGGCGGGAGTTGGCGGCGTGGTTCTGATGGCCGGGCACGTCCCGCATTCCAGCACAGCGGACATGCGCGCGCGAGGGGTACTTCCGCTCCCCTGTGGCGGAAGTACCCCTCGTTACACGATCCGGATCCGACCCGGATCGGTTGGTGACGTTTCACGTAAAAACCCCGCAGGTTTCACGTGAAACAGCGCCCGGTCTTCCGGCGGACCGCACGTCCGGACCGGGTCAGTCGCCGAACTTCACGGGACGGTAGGGCTTGAACTCGGCGTCACCGCCGGGAAGTCCATAGGTCAGCGTCCGGTGGTCGGTGCCGTGGCCGCCGCGCTGTTCGAAGGCGGTGTACGAGGAGCGCGCGTCGTTGTTCCACTTCTCGAAGATCACCACATGCCGGTTGTTGTTGTCGCCGGCCGCGTCGATGAGCAGGTCACCGGGCTTGAGTTCCCCCAGCGAGACGGGCCGGGTGAGGCTGCGGTCGGTGGCCAGGCCCACGGTGTTGGTGCCCGGCGTCGGCAGTCCGAGTGCCATGGACGCATAGCCGGAGCAGTCCTGCCGGTAGCCGTCCTTCCAGACCTCGGACTGGCTGTAGGGGACCTGGGCGCCGTTGTCGGCGGTCAGCCAGGTGGCGGCGCGGTTGAGCGCCTCCTGGCGGGAGCCGCCCGGCTGCGGATGCCCGCCACCGCCCTGGACCGGTACGCCCGGCAGCCGGTCCTGCGGGATGTCCACCGCGACCACGCTCAGGAAGCCGGTGACCGGACCGGTGACGTGCGCCATGAACGTCGAGCAGGCGTTGCCCTCGCAGACCTTGCGGCCGGTGTCGACCTGGTAGTCCGCGGTGATCCGGTCCTGCCCCGGCGCGGTCTTGTTGATCATCCCGACCGACGGGGAGTCGACGTCCGCGTTGGCGTGGACGACCCAACGGGTGCCCCAGGTGGGGAAGTCGGCGGCGGCCGCGGTCTGCCGTACCGAGCCGGCGTCCGCGGCGCGAGCGGTGCGGGCGGAGCCTACGGCGGACGTGGCGGCGGTGTCGCGGGAGAGCTCGGTGCCGGCCGCGGCAGGGCCGGCTTCGCTGCCGTGGGCGAAGCCCGCGAACCCGGCGACGCCGATGCCGGCCGCGGCGATGGCGGGCAGGGCCCTGCGCAGCACGGTCCGTCGGAACGGGGACCCGCCGCCCGTGCCACCGCCACCGGCGGCCGTGCGGTCCGCGGGGGTCGTGGAGTCTGCCGGGTGTGTGCTGCTGTGCTCGTACATGCCGATTCCCCTCCGTATGCGGCCGGTTGACCTGGTGGCCGCCGGCCGATGGTGAGCCGCCGGGCAGTCCGTTCGCGGCGACGGGGACCATCGTGGAGCGGGGGGTGGCGGCCGGCCGGAGGTTCTTCGTCCCATGGGACGTCCCGGGCCTGAGAGCGGCTGTGACCTGCGAAGACGTCAACGTCATGGGATATGCCGGGCCGTTGTGCGAGACATGACGGGACAGGCGGGCAGGCGAAAGGGCGCCCGCTGGGGGATGCGGGCGCCCTGGCTTTGGGGGTTCTCGCCGGAAGGCGGCTCTGCGGAGCCGACTCACCAAGCGGTCGCCTCGCGCGGGTCCGCCTGCCAGTACGTCACCCACGCACTGTCGTCGACGTACACCGAGCCGCCCGGGAGCGCCACCTGCGCGGCGCCGCCGATGCTGCCCTTGCCGTCGCGGCCGGGGAGGCTGACGGACAGGCCGGTCACCGTCCGGCCGCCGCGGCCCGAACCGTCGGCGGAGGAGGTCAGCACACCGGCGTAGCCGGACTCGCCGGGCGCGAGGACGACCAGGCGCTGCGGCTTGCTGTCCGGCAGCTCGGGGAGCGGGGACTGCGCCTGGCCGAACCGCAGGTTCGGGGCGAAGTAGAGGTCGCAGGTGGCGCCGGAGGTGTTGGTGGCGACCAGCAGCAGATGGTTGACCGGCTCCTCGAGCGGCTGGGCGACGATCCGCACCGCGGCGGCGTCGCAGGCGGGGTGCCGGACGGTGTCGGCACGGCCGCTCCTGCCCGCACCGCCGGTCCCGGCGCCCGCCCCGGTGCCGCCGCGCCCCGCGGAGGCCTGCTCCGCGATGCCGCCGTCAGGCCGGGCACCGCCCTGCGCGGAGCCGTCCCCCTTCGCCGCCGGGACCTCGCCCGCCTTGGCTGCCAGATCCTCGGCGGTCCTCGGCGCCGGGTTGAACGGCTTGGCCGCGCTGGTCTGGAGCGGGTTGTCCTGGCCACCGCAGGCGGTGAGGGTGAGCGCGGCGACGGCGGTCAGGCCGGCCGCGGCGATCCGGAGCGTACGACGGCGGACGCCACGGGACGAGCGCGGGCTGCTGAGGTGGTCCTGGCTGCGCATTGTCGGTCTCCCCCGGCGGTGGTCTGATGCGGTCGGTCCTGCGAGCTGTCCATCAGGTTGCCGTCCGCCGCTGCCGTGCCACTAACGTGCGCCTAACGTCCCCGCACGTGAGGCGGGGTGCGCACCGCTCAGCGGTGCCCGTCCCCCTCGTCGCCGGCGACGCCGCGGCCCTCCGCACCGCCCTTGCCGCCCTCCCCGCGCTCATCCCGCGCGAAGAGCTGGGTCAGCGTGCTGATCGTGTAGACGTCGGTGGCTTCCTCGTCCACCAGATGCATCTCGGCGAGCCGGTCCAGACCGTCCTGGGTGCGCTCCTGGTCATACCCGGCCAGGGCCGCCGCCACCGAGGCGTTGAGATGCCCGTCGGCGCTGGTCGCCAGCGCACTGAGCAGCCGTGCGTCGTCCGCCGAGAGCCGGGCGACGGACATCCGCAGCGCCGCCGCCATCCCGGTGTCCTCCGCCGACAGCAGGGCCAGCCGCCGCTGTTCGTCGCGCAGGGCCGCGGCGAGTCGGGCCAGCCGCCAGCGGGGCCTGGCGGTGAGCTGGGCGGCCGCGGCCCGCAGCGCCAGCGGCAGACCGTCGCACAGGTCGACCAGCTCGCGGGCGGCGGCCGGGTCCTCGGCCACTCGCTCCGGGCCGAGCATGGCGCCGAGCAGCGCCGCGCCTTCCTCGTGTCCCAGTGCCTGGAGTCCGACCGGCCGGGCCCAGTCCGTGGCGACCAGGCCGTCGAGCCGGCTGCGGCTGGTGACGACCGTGGCGCAGTGCGGGCCCCCGGGCAGCAGCGGCCGTACCTGCGCCGAGCTGCGCGCGTTGTCCAGGACGACCAGCAGCCGGCGCTCGGCGACCAGCGACCGGAACAGCGCCGAGGCGGCCTGTGCCGAGCCGGGCACCCGCTCGGCAGGGGTGCCGAGCGCCAGCAGGAAGTCGCGCAGGATCTCGGCCGGCGGTGCCTCGTCGCCCTCGCCGAAGCCGCGCAGGTCGGCGAAGAGCTGGCCGTCGGGGAAGGCGCTGGCGTACAGATGCGCCCACTGCACGGCGCAGGCCGTCTTACCGACGCCGGCCGGCCCCGCGACCACGGCGAGCGGACTCTCGCCGGTCGTACGGTCCGTCAGCACCTCGGTAAGCGTGCTCAGTTGTGCCTCGCGGCCGAGGAACCGGGCCGGTGCCCGGGGCAGCAGCCGCGGAGCCGCACCGGCCCGCCCCGAGCCGGCCCCCGGGTCCGAGCCGGACCGCGCACCGTCCGCGGCATCGCCGGCCGAGTCCGCGGATGTGCTCTTCGTGTCGGACCCACCGGCCGTGCCGGTGCTCTGCGCGGGCAGCGGCCCGCCGGGGCCGTGTTTCACGTGAAACGCCGGTGCGCCCGTGGAGTCGTCACCGGTCCTGTGTGCGCCCGCCGCAGGCCGGGCAGGCGTACGCCCTCCACCCGCCGCCTCTGCCCGCAGGATTTCCTCGTACGCTCCGCGCAGCCGCTCGCCCGGGTCGACGCCCAGCTCTTCGTTGAGCAGCCGCCGGGTGCGGTGGAACCACTCCAGCGCGTCGGACTGCCGGCCCGTGCGGAACAGTGCCCGCATCAGCTCGGCGATCAGCCCTTCCCGCAAGGGGTGGTTGACGGCCGCGGAGTAGAGGATGGCGGCGGCCTGCTCGTGCTCACCGAGCGCGCCGTGGGCCCGTCCCAGCGCCTCCACCGCCGTCAGCCGGCGCTCCTCCAGAGCGTGCGCCGCGGCCGCGAACGGCGGGCTGGTGACCGTGCCGGTCAGCGCGGGCCCGCGCCACAGCCCCAGCGCCTCGCGCAGCAGCGGTACGGCATCGGCCGGCGCCGCCTCGGGGCGCGCCAGCGTCACCAGCTCACCGAACCGGTGGGCGTCGATCAGTTCCTCCGGCAGCCGCAGCAGATAGGCCGAGCCATGCGTGGTGAGCTCGATGCCGAAGGTCTGCGCCCCGCCCTCGGCGAGCGTGGCGCGCAGCCGCGAGACATGCCCCTGGACGACCGTACGGGCATGCTCGGGCGGCTCGTCCTCCCACAGGGAGTCGATCAACTGCTCCAGTGGAACGGTGGTGTTGGGTTGCAGCAAGAGCAGCGCCAGCACACTGCGCCGTTTGGCGGGCCCGAGCGACAGCTCCCCGGAGCCGGTCGTCACGGCGATCGGGCCGAGCAGTGAGAATTCCAACTCAGCCCTCCAGGAAGGCCGTCAGGGCGTTCGCCAGCAGGTAGGGGTCCTCGGCGCCGCACAGTTCGCGCGCCGAGTGCATGGACAGGATCGCCACGCCGATGTCGACCGTCGCGATGCCGTGCCGGGCCGCGGTGATGGGCCCGATCGTGGTGCCGCACGGCATCGAGTTGTTGGAGACGAAGCTCTGCCACGGCACACCGGCGCGCTCGCAGGCGGCCGCGAAGACCGCCCGCCCGCTGCCGTCCGTCGCATAGCGCTGATTGACGTTCACCTTCAGGATCGGCCCGCCGTTGGGCATCGGGTGGTGCCCGGGCTCATGCCGTTCGCTGTAGTTGGGGTGCACGGCGTGACCGGTGTCCGACGACAGGCAGATCGTGCCGGCGAAGGCGCGTGCCCGGTCCTCGTACGACCCGCCGCGGGCGAACACCGAGCGCTCCAGGACCGTGCCGAGCAGCGGGCCGTCCGCGCCGGTGTCGGACTGGCTGCCGTTCTCCTCGTGGTCGAAGGCGGCCAGCACCGGGATGCCGGTCAGTGCGTCGCCGGCGGCGGCCGCGGCGGTCAGTGCGGCCGTACCGGCGTGCACGGACAGCAGGTTGTCCATCCGCGGTCCGGCGACCAGCTCGCGGTCGCGGCCCAGGTAGGACGGTGGCTCGATGCTGTGCACCATCAGGTCCCAGCCCTTGATGTCCTCGGCCGGTACGCCGGTCTCCTCGGCGACGAACGCGACCAGATCGCCCTCGGCCACCTCGCCCAGGCCCCAGATCGGCGTCATATGGCGCTGCTTGTCCAGCTTGAGGCCTTCGGAGTTCACCGAGCGGTCGAGGTGCACCGCCAACTGGGGCACCCGCAGCAACGCCCGGTCGACATTGACCAGCCGGTTGCTGCCGTCCCGCAGCGTCACCCGCCCGCTGAGCCCCAGGTCGCGGTCGAGCCAGGTGTTGAGCAGGGTGCCGCCGTAGATCTCCACGGCGATCTGCCGCCAGCCGCGGGCGCCGGTGTCGGGAATCGGTTTGACCCGCAAATTGGGAGAGTCGGTGTGAGCCCCGACAATTCGGTACGGAGTCGCGGCGCTCGCGCCCTCCGGCACGTACCAGGCGATGATCGCGCCGCCGCGCAGCACGTACTTCCCGCCGCTCTCGCCGTCCCATGCGTCGACCTCCGCGACCTGCCGGAAACCGGCCTTCTCCAGCCGCTCCGCCGCGTTGGCGACCGCGTGGTAGGGCGACGGGCTGGCGGCTAGGAAGGACATCAAGTCGTCGGTGTGGCCGCGATCGAAGCGGGCGGAGTTGGTCATGGATTCAGCATAAGGAGCAAGGCCCCGCATTCCCCGTGCGCGTGCGACGTGACTCCGCTCCCTTCCGGCCAGGATTTCCGCGTCGCGCGCCGAAAACCCCCTGGAGTGAACGATTCCGGCCGTCCGGGCGGCCGCACCCGCGGTCCGGGCGGCGTGGCGGGCACCCGCCGGACATGACGGAGCCCGCCTCTCCGGGGGAAGAGAGGCGGGCTCCGTCAGTCTGAACGGCGAATCTGAGAGACCTCTAAGAACGCCGCGGACCGGTCGCGGACGACGCTCTTAGAACGCGGCCTCGTCGAGCTCCATCAGCGACTGGTCGACGGACTCGGCCAGCTGCCGCTGCACGGCGACGCCCGGCAGGACGTTGTGTGCGTAGAACTTCGCCGCGGCGATCTTGCCGGCGTAGAACGCCTTGTCCTTGGAGGAGGCGTCCGCCAGCTTGGCGCTCGCCACCGCCGCGCCCTTGAGCAGCAGGTAGCCGATGACGACATCGCCCGAGGCCAGCAGCAGGCGCGAGGTGTTCAGGCCGACCTTGTAGATGGACTTGACGTCCTTCTCCGTGGCGGCGAGGTCGGTCAGCATGGCGCCGACGATCGCCTCCAGGTCGGCGGCGGCCTTGCCCAGCTCGCCGCGGGCCTGCTCCAGCTCCGCGCCGCCGGTGCCCTCGGCCAGGAACTTCTTGATCTCCTCGGCGAGGGTGTTCAGCGCCTGGCCCTGGTTGCGGACGATCTTCCGGAAGAAGTAGTCCTGGCCCTGGATGGCGGTGGTGCCCTCGTAGAGGGTGTCGATCTTGGCGTCCCGGATGTACTGCTCGATCGGGTACTCCTGCAGGTAGCCGGAGCCACCGAAGGTCTGCAGGGACTGCGCCAGCTGCTCGTAGGACTTCTCCGAGCCGTAGCCCTTGACGATGGGCAGCAGCAGGTCGTTGAGCGCGTTCAGCTCCGAGGAGTCCTCGCCCGCGGCCTCCTTGAGCGCGATCGAGTCCTGGACGGAGGCGGTGTACAGCACCAGGGCGCGCATGCCCTCCGCGTACGCCTTCTGCGTCATCAGCGAGCGGCGCACGTCGGGGTGGTGGGTGATGGTGACCTTCGGCGCGGTCTTGTCCATGAAGTTCGCCAGGTCCGGACCCTGGACGCGCTCCTTGGCGTACTCAAGGGCGTTGAGGTAGCCGGTCGACAGCGTCGCGATGGCCTTCGTGCCGACCATCATCCGGGCGAACTCGATGATGCGGAACATCTGGCGGATGCCGTCGTGCTTGTCGCCGATCAGCCAGCCCTTGGCGGGGTGCTGGTCGCCGAACGTCATCTCGCAGGTGTTGGAGGCCTTCAGGCCCATCTTGTGCTCGACGTTCGTCGCGTACACGCCGTTGCGCTCGCCCAGCTCGCCGGTCTCCCAGTCGAAGTGGTACTTCGGCACGAGGAAGAGGGACAGGCCCTTGGTGCCCGGACCGGCACCCTCGGGGCGGGCGAGGACGTAGTGGAGGATGTTCTCCGACATGTCGTGCTCACCGGAGGTGATGAAGCGCTTGACGCCCTCGATGTGCCAGGAGCCGTCCTCCTGCTCCACGGCCTTGGTGCGGCCGGCGCCCACGTCCGAGCCGGCGTCCGGCTCGGTGAGGACCATGGTGGAGCCCCACTGCTTCTCGACGGCGATCTGGGCGACCTTCTTCTGCGCCTCGTTGCCCTCGGAGTACAGGATGCCGGCGAAGGCGGGGCCGGAGGAGTACATCCACACGGCCGGGTTCGAGCCGAGGATCAGCTCCGCGTAGGACCAGATCAGTGTGGCCGGAGCGGTGGTGCCGCCGATCTCCTCGGGCAGGCCCAGACGCCAGTACTCGGAGTCCATGAAGGCCTGGTAGCTCTTCTTGAAGGAGTCCGGGATCGGCGCGGTGTTGGTCTCGGGGTCGAAGACCGGGGGGTTGCGGTCGGCGTCGACGAAGGACTCGGCCAGCTCGTTCTCGGCGAGGCGGGCGAGCTCGGACAGCACGCTCTTGGCGGTGTCGGCATCCATCTCCGCGAACGGTCCGGTGCCGTACACGCTGTCACGGCCCAGTACCTCGAAGAGGTTGAACTCGATGTCGCGGAGATTCGACTTGTAGTGGCCCATGGGTACGGCTCCGTAAGGGTTCGGGAGAGGGCCCCAAGGGAGGGACCTCAGACGCAATACCGGCTAGTAGTTAAATGATGCTACCCGCGGGTAATAAGAATCAACCCCTTCCGCCCATCTGTGACGAGCGTCCCCCGGCGAATCGCCGACTCAGTACGCTGTGGCGCATGTACGGCTACGACCAGAACGCGGGTGCCGGGCAGCAGTACGGTGCGCCACCGCCCCCGCCGCAGCAACCGGCCCCCGGGGGCTATGGCGAGCAGCCGCTGTATCCCGAGCCGTCGCCGCCCTCGCTCGCCGACGCGGTGCGGGCCTTCACCACCGGCTCGATGTCGGCCGAGGACTTCCAGGGCATCTTCTCCACGTCCAAGGTCTATTGTCCGCGCGGTGACAACCCCGGCTTCCTGGCGCTGCACAACACCCAGCAGCCGGTGATCCCGATGTTCACCTCGCTCAAGGAGCTGCGACGGTACGCGGGCAAGGAGTCCAAGTACTTCGTGATCACCGGCGCCGAGGTGCTCGACCTGCTGCCGACCGGTTACGGGTTCGTCCTCGACATGGAGGGCGACCACCGGATGGTCTTCGACGCGAAGGCCGTGGAGCAGATGGTCGACTTCGCGATGCGGCGGATGTACGGCTGACGGCGGCCGCCGAAGGCCGGTCGATCCTCTTTCATTCCAGCTTCCACCTGCGCAAACGCGGGTGGAATGCCGCATGCCTTGCAGGTTGTTCAGGATTCAACTAAGTTGTGAGCGACCGAGGAGGCCGTCATGCCCGCTGTGACCGTAGAGAACCCGCTGACCCTGCCGCGTGTGGCGGCACCCGCCGAGGCGCACACCCGTCCCGTGCTGGCCGTCGCCACCGCTCCGAGCGGGTTCGAGGGCGAGGGCTTCCCGGTGCGCCGGGCCTTCGCCGGCATCGACTACAAGCACCTCGACCCGTTCATCATGATGGACCAGATGGGCGAGGTGGAGTACGCGCCCGGAGAGCCCAAGGGCACGCCCTGGCACCCGCACCGCGGCTTCGAGACCGTCACGTATTTGATCGACGGCACCTTCGTGCACCGTGACTCCCACGGTGGCGGCGGGGTCATCAACGACGGCGACACCCAGTGGATGACGGCCGGCTCCGGCCTGCTGCACATCGAGGCGCCGCCGGAGTCGCTGGTGATGTCCGGTGGCCTCTTCCACGGCCTGCAGCTGTGGGTGAACCTGCCGAAGAGCGACAAGATGATGGCCCCCCGCTACCAGGACATCGGCGGCGGCCAGGTCAAACTGCTGACCTCCGGCGACGGCGGTGCGCTGCTGCGGCTGATCGCCGGCGACCTCGACGGGCACCAGGGGCCGGGCATCACCCACACCCCGATCACGATGATGCATGTGACGGTGAACCCGGGCGCCGAGCTGACCCTGCCCTGGCGCAAGGACTTCAACGCCCTCGCCTACGGCCTCGCCGGCCGCGGCTCAGCCGGCGCGGAGGGCCGCCCGTTCCGTATGGGGCAGGCGGTCGTGTTCGGGACCGGAGACTCGATCACGATCCGGGCGGACGAGTCCCAGGAGTCGCGCAGCCCGAACTTCGAGGTGGTGCTGCTGGGCGGGCGGCCGATCCGCGAGCCGATGATGCATTACGGCCCGTTCGTGATGAACACCCACGCCGAGCTGGCCCAGGCCTTCGAGGACTTCCAGGCCGGGCGGCTCGGAACGATCCCGGCGGGCGAGCACTGACGCCCCGTCGGAACCGATGAGGGGCCGGGGGTGGTGTTTCACGTGAAACACCACCCCCGGCCCGTTCCACCCCCCGCTCTGGGGCCGTTCGCCGTGGTGGACTGTCCGGGTGCGAAACGACTCGGATCAAGACTCGCGCGGCGCCGAGGGCGAACGGCCGCCGTCCGGCAGGCCGTTGCTGCCGATCGAGGCCCGCCGCGCCGCGGCCTGGTGCGGGGTGCTGCTGCTGATCGTGGCCGTGCTGGCCCTGGGGGTGTGGCTGTGCGTGGTCCTGAGCGCCGCGGTCACGCCCGTGCTGCTGGCACTGCTCGGCAGCGCGCTGCTCGGGCCGCTCTACCGACGGCTGGTGGCGATGAAACTCAACCGCTCGCTGGCGGCCGGGCTGACCTGCGCGGTCCTGGTGGTGGTGGTCGGCGGTGCCGGATACATCGTCGTCAGCGCGCTGGTGGACACCGGCGACCAGATCATCGCCTCCCTCAAGGACGCCGCCAAGGGCCTCTCCCAGCACTTCGGTACGGCCGGCACCTCACTGGACGACCTCGCCTCCAACGCCAAGGGGCTGGTCACCAAGTTCGGTGGCACCGCGGCCTCCGGGGTATTGGCGGGCGTCAGCATCGTCGGCCAGTTCATCGCCGCCTCGGTGCTCGCCCTGCTGCTGACCTTCTTCTTCCTGCGCGACTCCGACAAGGCCGTACGCGCCCTGCACGACTGGGCGCCCGGCAAGTCCGCACCCCAGCTGGAGCGGATGGCCCGTCGCGGCTTCCAGTCCATCGAGGGCTTCATGCGCGGCACCACCTTCATCGCGCTGATCGACGCCATCTGCATCACCGTCGGACTGCTGATCCTCCAGGTGCCGGGCGCGGTCGGGCTGGGCGCGCTGGTCTTCGTCGGTGCCTACATCCCCTACCTCGGTGCGTTCATCTCGGGGGCGGTGGCGATCCTGGTGGCGTTCGCGGACCGCGGCTTCGTGATCGCGCTGTGGGCGCTCGGCGTCGTGCTGGCGGTGCAGGTGCTGGAGGGCCATGTGCTGCAGCCGATGATCCAGAGCCGCACGGTCCAGATGCACCCGGCGAGCGTGATGCTGGCGATCACCGCGGGCGCCAGCGTCGGCGGCATCCTCGGCATGCTGCTGTCCGTCCCGCTGACCGCGGCCGCCACCGGCGTGCTGCACGAGCTGCGCAAGCACTACGCGGCGGGCTCGGACTCCGACGCAGGCGCGGGCCCCGGCGACACCGGGCCGGCCGCCTCCCCCGCGTCCTCGTAGAGCTCGAACCACGTCGACTTGCCGTCCCCGCGCGGGTCCACGCCCCAGGCCCCGGCCAGCAGCTCCAGCAGCACCAGCCCGCGTCCCGAGGACGCCAGCTCGCCGGGGCTGCGGCGGTGCGGCAGCTCATCGCTGCTGTCGGAGACGTCGACGCGGATCCGCCGGGCGCCACGGGGGCCGGAGATCTCGGCGACCAGCAGCGCGTCGCCGTCGGTGTGCATCAGCACATTGGTGACGACCTCGGAGACCATCAGCACCGCCGAGTCGACCTGGTCGGCGTCGGCCCAGTCGTGGAGTACGTCGCGGACCTGCCGGCGCGCCTCGGCTATCCGCTGCGGCTCGGCCTGGGCGACGGCGAGCACGGTGCGCCGTACGGGCTGCTGGGCCAGTGGGCCGCCGGTGCCCACCCCGCAGCTGGCGGCCTCGCGGCTCAGCAGCAGTACGGCGATGTCGTCCTCGCGGCGGTCCACCAGCGGTCCGGTGGTGTGGTGCGAGGACGGGCCGTGCACGGCCTGGACCAGGGCGTCGGCCAGCCGTTCCAGGCTCTTGTCGTCCTCGCCGACCTCATGCGCCTCGATGATGCCGCGCAGCCGGGCCCAGCCGGTCTCCAGATCATGGCCGCCGGTCTCGATCAGCCCGTCGGTGCACACCACCATGGTCTCGCCGGGCTCCAGGACGAGCCGGGTGGTGGGGTAGTCGGTGTCCGGGACGATGCCCAGCGGCAGCCCGCCCGCGGTGGGCCGGACCAGCATCGTGCCGTCGCCCAGGCGGATCGCCGGATCGGGGTGGCCGGCCCGCGCGATGTCCAGCAGCCCGGTCGCCGGATCCACCTCGATGTACAGGCAGGTCGCGAAGCGCTGGTCCTCGCCGTTGCCGCGCAGCGCGGTCTCGTTGATCCCGGCCAGAAAGCGGGAGGCGCGCGAGAGCACCGCATCGGGGTGGTGGCCCTCGGAGGCGTAGGCGCGCAGGGCGATCCGCAGCTGCCCCATCAGGCCCGCGGCCCGTACGTCGTGGCCCTGGACGTCGCCGATGACCAGCGCGATCCGCCCGGAGGGCAGCGGGATCATGTCGTACCAGTCACCGCCGACCTCCAGCCCGCCGCCGGTCGGTACGTAGCGGGCGGCGACCGTCATCCCGGGGATGTCGGGCTGCACCGTCGGCATCATGCTGCGCTGCAGCCCCAGCGCCAGCTCCTGCTGCTCCTCCTGCACGCCGGCCCTGGCCAGCGCCTGGGCCAGCATCCGGGCCACGGTGGTCAGCACCGAGCGCTCGTCGGGCGTGAAGGCGACCGGCTGGGCGAACCCCGCCATCCAGGCGCCGATCGTCCGGCCCGCGTTGACCAGGGGCAGAAACGCCCACGACGTACGGCCGAAGCGGGCGGCCAGCGGCCAGGTGGCCGGGTAGCGGCGGCTGTACTCCTCCGGCGTGGGCAGATAGATGGCCCGACCGGTGCGGATGACCTCGGCGGCCGGGTAGTCGGTCTCCAGCGCCATGTCGAGGAAGGGCTTCTCGTCGCCGGGGCGGTGGCCGTGGTGGCCGATGACCGAGATCCGGTCGCCCTCGATGCCGAAGACCGCCAGGCCGTTGGGCATGAACCCGGGCATCGACAGCCCGGCCGCCACCCGCAGCACCTCGGCCGTGGACCGCGCCTCGGCCAGTGCCCGCCCCGCGTCCAGCAGAAAGGCCTCGCGGGAGCGGCGCCAGTCGCCGGTTATCGGGGTGATCGGTGCGGAGGTGCCGGGCTGCGGCTCGGGCACCTCCTGGAGCGTGCCGACCAGTTCGAGGCCGCCGTCGACGACCCGGGGGCGGGCGCGGGTGCGGACGATGCGCTGCACCCGCCCGCGCTCGTCCACGATGCGCAGCCGGGCCTCGGCGAGGGTCTCCTCGGACACCGCGAGCTGGATCACCCCGTTGATCTCGGCGAAGTCGACGGGATGAAAACGGGAGCGTACGGCGGCCTCGCTCAGCTCCGTCGGCTCTTCGGGGAGCCCGAGCAGCCGGGCCGCCTCGGCATCGAGGGTCACCCGTCCCGATGCGTCGTCCCAGCGCCACAGGCCGGTCGCGAGGGCGGCCAGGAGGTCCTTGGTGCGCATTGCATCACTTTATGTGTGTTTGGCGGAGGCCGACCAGCGAGCGGAACGTGACCGTCCTCCCAGCCGGGGCGCCCGCCTCGGCCCGGCGAAGCGCTGATGCGTATATGTCAACGAAGGGGCGGGGGTCGGGACGGTAACCTGGAGCGGTTATGTCAATCCTGGGGTGGCCTTTCGGGTGACCGCCGGGGAGAGCGACCGGGCGTGCGCGCCCGTTTTCCGATCCCTCTCCTCCGCTCCCGTCAACTCCTCACCTCGACACTCGCGACGACTTGGATGAGCGATGCACCGGTACCGGTCCCATAACTGCGGCGAGCTCCGAGCCGCGGACGTCGACACGGACGTCCGCCTCAGCGGCTGGCTGCACAATCGTCGTGACCTGGGCGGCATCCTCTTCATCGATCTGCGCGACCACTACGGTCTCGTGCAGCTCGTCGCCCGCCCCGGCACCCAGGCCGCCGAGGCGCTGGACAAGCTGACGAAGGAGACGGTCGTCCGCGTCGACGGCAAGGTCGTCTCGCGCGGCGCCGAGAACGTCAATCCGGAGCTGCCCACCGGCGAGATCGAGATCGAGGCCACCGAGGTCGAGGTCCTGGGCGCGGCTCAGCAGATCCCCTTCACGATCAACGCCGACGACGGCGTCAACGAGGAGCGGCGCCTGGAGTACCGCTTCCTCGACCTGCGCCGCGAGCGGATGCACCGCAACATCATGCTGCGCTCGGCGGTCATCGCGTCCATCCGCCACAAGATGACGACGCTCGGCTTCAACGAGATGGCGACGCCGATCCTCAGCGCCACGTCTCCGGAGGGCGCACGCGACTTCGTGGTGCCCTCCCGTCTCCACCCGGGCAAGTTCTACGCGCTGCCGCAGGCCCCCCAGCAGTTCAAGCAGCTGCTGATGATCTCGGGCTTCGACCGCTACTTCCAGATCGCCCCGTGCTTCCGGGACGAGGACGCCCGTGCGGACCGCTCGCCGGGCGAGTTCTACCAGCTCGACATCGAGATGTCCTTCGTCGAGCAGGAGGACGTCTTCCAGCCCGTCGAGAAGCTGATGACCGAGCTCTTCGAGGAGTTCGGCAACGGGCGCCACGTCACCTCCCCCTTCCCGCGCATCCCGTTCCGCGAGGCGATGCTCAAGTACGGCTCCGACAAGCCGGACCTGCGCGCCCAGCTGGAACTGGTCGACATCACCGACGTCTTCGCGGACTCGGCGTTCAAGGCCTTCGCCGGCAAGCACGTCCGTGCGCTGCCGGTGCCGGCCGTGCAGGACCAGCCGCGCAAGTTCTTCGACCAGCTCGGCGAGTACGCGATCCAGCACGGCGCCAAGGGCCTGGCCTGGGTGCGCGTCGGTGCGGACGGCGCGCTGACCGGCCCGATCGCCAAGTTCCTGACCGAGGAGAACGTCAAGGTGCTCACCGAGCGCCTCGGCCTGGAGGCGGGCCACGCGGTCTTCTTCGGCGCCGGCGACTTCGACGAGGTCTCGAAGATCATGGGCGCGGTGCGCGTCGAGGCCGCGAAGCGGGCCGGCCACTTCGAGGAGAACGTCTTCCGCTTCTGCTGGATCGTCGACTTCCCGATGTACGAGCGGGACGAGGAGACCGGCAAGATCGACTTCTCCCACAACCCCTTCTCCATGCCGCAGGGCGGCATGAAGGACCTGGAGGAGAAGGACCCGCTGGACATCCTGGGCTGGCAGTACGACATCGTCTGCAACGGTGTCGAGCTGTCCTCCGGCGCGATCCGGAACCACGAGCCGGACATCATGATCAAGGCCTTCGAGATCGCGGGCTACGACCGTGAGACCGTCGAGGAGAAGTTCGCGGGCATGCTGCGCGCCTTCCGCTTCGGCGCCCCGCCGCACGGCGGTATCGCCCCCGGCGTCGACCGCATCGTCATGCTGCTCGCGGACGAGCCGAACATCCGCGAGACCATCGCCTTCCCGCTGAACGGCAACGCGCAGGACCTGATGATGGGTGCGCCGACGGAGCTGGAAGAGGTACGGCTCAAGGAGCTGCACCTGAACGTCCGCAAGCCGCAGGTGAAGTAGGCGTCACCGGCGAGGCCGGGCCTCGAACAACCCGCTGAGGGCGGTGTTTCACGTGAAACACCGCCCTCAGCGCGTGTGAGCCGGGTGCTCCAACCGCACCACACGTGTGGCCGGGTTCTTGCACCGCACGCAGGGTGGTGCTCATGCAGCAAGCCAGCCTCCTCCCCCGTGCGCCCGGCCTCGTCTCACGGCCTCGTACGGCGCACTTCGCCCAGGTCCGCGACCTGCCCTGGCTCATCGCCCTGGCCGTCGTCTTCACCGCCGGCCAGCTCTACCTCGCCCTCACCACGCCCGGCCTGGGATGGGACGAGACGGTCTATGTCAGCCAGGTCGACGCCCACGCCCCGGCCGCGTTCTTCAGTGCCCCGCGCGCCCGCGGCGTCACCCTCCTCCTCGCCCCGGCCGCCGTCCTGACGACATCGGCCACCGCCCTGCACTGCTACCTCGCGGTGCTCTCCGGCGCCGCGTTCCTGCTCACCCTGTGCATCTGGCGGCGTCTGCTGCCCGCTCCCGTGCCGGCCCTGGGCGGCGCGTTGTTCGCCGGTCTGTGGGTCACGCTCTTCTACGGACCGCAGGTGATGCCCAACCTGTGGACCGGCTACGCCGCACTCGTCGCCACCGGCTGCTTCCTGCTGGCCGTACGTCAGCCGTCGGCGCAGCTGGCTCCCCAGGCCGGGCGGGGCGCGGCGGTGGGCCTCGCCGCCGCGGTGGCCCTGGCCGCGCTGATGCGCCCCCTCGACGGGGTGTGGCTGGCCCTGCCGCTGTTCGCCGCGGCGGTGTGTGTGCCGGCCTGGCGGCGCTCGACCGTACTGCTGGCGATCCCGGCCGGTCTGGCCCTCGGGTGCGCCGAATGGGTCGTGGAGGCGTATGTGTCCTACGGCGGGCTCATGGAGCGGCTGCGCCAGGCCGGGGGGATCCAGGGCGGCCTGGGCTGGCACCCGTCCTTCGGCGACCACGCACGGGCGCTGCAGGGCAAGACGCTGTGCCGCCCCTGCGACCTGGACTGGACGTACCCGGTGACGGCGGGCTGGTGGTTCGCGCTGCCGCTGGCGGTCGCCGGGGCCGTGTGGGCGTCGGCCCGCGCCCGCGAGCCCGGCGGCACGCTGCACCGGTACGGGCCGGTCTGGCCGACGCCGCGCGGCCGCGAGCCCGGCGGTCGTCGCGAACTGGGACTGGAGCCCGTGCGGATGGACACCTTCGGGCTGCATCCCCTCCGGGCGGTCGGCCTCGGGCTCGACGGCGCGCTGCAGCCGCATGCGCCGGTCTGGCCGCCGAGCCTGCGCGACCCCGGCGGCGCGCGACACCGCTACGGGCCGGGCCCCATCGCCCTGCCGGCACTGGTCGGCCTCTGCCTCGCCGCCCCCTACCTGCTGACGGTGGACTACGCCGCGCCGCGTTTCCTGCTGCCCGCCTACGCGCTGCTGTTGCTGCCCGCCGCGTGGTTCCTGTACTGGATGACGCTGCTGCCCCGCCGCCGGCACGCCTGGGCGGTGGCCGTGCTGGTCATCGCGCTGCTCGGCCACGAGGCGATCCAGCTGGCGATCCTGCACAAGATGCAGCGGGGAACCGTACGCGCGCAGTCCGACATCGGCCGGATCGGCGACACGCTGCGCGCCGCCGGCGTACGGCCGCCGTGCGCGGTGAGCGGCCAGGAGGCGGTACGGGTGGCGTACCAGCTCGGCTGCGCCTCCCGGCAGCCCGGCGGGCACGACGCCAGCATCACCCCCGCCGCTCTGACCCGGCTGGGCGCCCGCAGCCCCGCCGCCGTCGTCCTGACCGCAGGCGAGGCGCTGCCGGGCTACGCCCGCGGCTGGCGCCCGGTCCGTCTCCCCCCGACGCCGGGCCTGAAGCCGCTGAATGCCTACGTGTCCCCGGCGGCCCGGCCCTGAGCGGGCGCCGCGCCTCCGGCGGGCCCCCATACGCGCGCGCCCGCCCGGCCCCAGGGACCGGACGGGCGCGCGTAGGCCGTACTCGTCCATGCCGACCACACGGCCGGACTGTCGCAGGCCGTGCTCAGTGCACCGCCGTGCCTACTGCTCCGCGCCGCCGAAGCGCTCGCGGTAGGACTCCAGGTCCTCTTCGGTGATCTTCGCGAAGAGCACCGGCGGCACCGTGAACGGGACCCCGGCCGGCACCGAGGCCAGCGCCTTCGCCTCGTCCTGCGAGACCCACACCGCGGTGTCGTTCTCCAGCGCGAACGCGCCCCGCATCGCCTTCGCCGTCGCCGGAATGAAGGGCTCGGAGACCACCGCGTACAGATGGATCAGGTTCATCGCCGTGCGCAGCGTCAGCGCCGCCGCGTCCTTGTCGGTCTTGATCTCCAGCCACGGGGCCTTCTCCTCCAGGTAGGAGTTGCCCGCGCTCCACAGGGCGCGCAGCGAGGCGGCCGCCTTGCGGAACTGCAGGGCCTCCATGTGGCCCTCGTACTCCGCCAGCAGCCCGGCGATCTCCTCGCCCAGCTTCTGCTCCGCGGCCCCGGCCTCGGCGCCCGCGGGCACCTCGTCGCCGAAGCGCTTCCGGGAGAACGACAGCACCCGGTTGACGAAGTTGCCGAGCGTGTCCGCCAGGTCCTTGTTGACGGAGGACGCGAAGAGCTCCCAGGTGAAGGAGGTGTCGTCCGACTCGGGGGCGTTGGCGATCAGGAAGTAGCGCCAGTAGTCGGCCGGCAGCAGCTCCAGCGCCGCGTCCGTGAAGATGCCGCGCCGCTGGGAGGTGGAGAACTTCCCGCCGTAGTAGTTGAGCCAGTTGAAGGCCTTGAGGAAGTCGACCTTCTTCCAGGGCTCGCGGGTCCCCAGCTGCGTCGCCGGGAACATCACGGAGTGGAAGGGGACGTTGTCCTTGGCCATGAACTCCGTGTAGCGGACGTCGTCGGCCTCGTACCACCACGACTTCCAGTCGCGCTCCTCGGGCGCGACGTCCGCCCACTCCTTCGTCGAGCCGATGTACTCGATCGGGGCGTCGAACCAGACGTAGAAGACCTTGCCCTCGGCCGCCAGCTCCGGCCACACATCGGCCGGCACCGGAACGCCCCAGTCCAGGTCACGGGTGATCGCCCGGTCCTGGAGGCCCTCCGTCAGCCACTTGTGCGCGATGGAGGAGGCGAGCGTCGGCCACTCCTTGCTGCCGTTGCCCTCCAGCCAGCCCTCGACCTCGTGCTGCAGCTTCGACTGGAGCAGGAAGAGGTGCTTGGTCTCCCGCACCTCGAGATCACCGCTGCCGCTGATCGCCGAGCGGGCGTCGATCAGGTCGGTCGGGTCCAGCACCCGGGTGCAGTTCTCGCACTGGTCGCCGCGCGCCTTGTCGTAGCCGCAGTGCGGGCAGGTGCCGACGATGTAGCGGTCGGGCAGGAAGCGGTCGTCGGTGACCGAGAAGACCTGGCGGATCGCCCGCTCCTCGATGAAGCCGTTCTCGTGCAGCTTGCGCGCGAAGTGCTGGGTCAGCTCGACGTTCTCCGGCGACGAGCTGCGCCCGAAGTGGTCGAATTCCAGGCCGAAGCCCTCGTAGATCGCCTTCTGCTTGTCGTGCTGCTCCGCGCAGAAGGCGTCGACGGACTGGCCCGCCTCCTTGGCCGCGAGCTCGGCGGGCGTCCCGTGCTCGTCGGTCGCGCAGATGTAGAGCACGTCGTGCCCGCGCTGCCGCAGATACCGGGAGTAGACGTCCGCCGGGAGCATGGACCCCACCATGTTGCCCAGGTGCTTGATCCCGTTGATATACGGAAGGGCGCTGGTGATGAGGTGTCGAGCCATTGCCGGCTGCTCCCAAGTCGCTACGGTGAGTGAGGATTTGCTTTACGGAACGTCAATATCGTACTGGACGGGTCGGGGGCTCCGGTGCGGGCTTTTCCGGGAGCGCGGAGGCGGTGCCGGGCGTCTTCACCATCGTCCCGGCGACCAGGGCGGCGACCAGCATGATCACCGATCCGGTCCCGATGGCCGCGGTGAATCCGTGCACCACCCCCTCCTTGACCAGGCCCTCCCGGACCGCCGGGGGGAGCTGCCGCCCCGCGCTCCGGCGGGCCGCCTCGGCCAGCCGGTCCGCGAGATACGTCGCACTCGCCGACGTGGCGATCGTGTTCAGCAGCGCGGTACCGATCGAACCCCCGACCTGCTGTGCCGTGTTGACCGTCGCGGACGTGACGCCGGAGTCCTGCCGCGCGACCCCGGTCGTGGCCGTCGCCATCACCGGCATGAACGTCAGCCCCATCCCCAGCCCGACGAGGAGTTCCGCCGGCAGGACATGGGAGACATACGCGGGCCGGGCCGTCAGGAACGTCAGCGTGAACAGCCCCGCGGCGGCGAGCAGCGCACCCGGAACCATCAGGAACCGCGGCGGGACGCGATGCAGCAGCCGCGCCGATATCTGCGTCGACCCGACCACGATCGCCGCCACCATCGGCAGGAAGGCCAGTCCGGCCCTGACCGGCGAATATCCGAGCACGGTCTGGAAGTAATAGGTGAGGAAGAGGAACATCCCGAACATCGCGATCACCACCAGCGCCATGGTCAGGAAGGCGCCGCCGCGATCGGTGTCCCGCACGATGTGCAGCGGCAGCAGGGGATGCCGCGCCCGCGTCTGCCACCACGCGAAGACGGCCAGCAGCGCCGCGCCCCCCGCCAGCATCCCCACCACCAGTCCGTCGCCCCACCCCCGCGGCTGCGCCTCGCCGCACCCGTAGACGATCGCCACCAGGCCGCCGCACCCCAGCACGGCACCCGGTACGTCCAGGAAGACCCGCTTCCGCTCCGGCCGGTCCCGCAGAAACACCGCAGCTCCCGTGAGGGCCACCAGGGCGACCGGCACATTCACATAAAGACACCAGCGCCAGTCCAGGTACTCGGTCAGCAGCCCACCCGCGATCAGCCCGATGGCCGCGCCGCCACCCGCGATGGCCCCGTATATCCCGAAGGCCTTGCTGCGCTCCTTGCCCCGCGGGAACGTCGTCGTCAGCAGCGACAACGCGGACGGCGCCAGCAGCGCGGCGAACGCCCCCTGCAGCGCCCGCGCCCCGAACAGCAGCCCGGAGCCGGTGGCCGCCCCGCCCAGCCCCGACGCGACGGCGAACCCCACCAGCCCGATCATGAACGTGCGCTTGCGCCCCACGAGATCGGCGATCCGCCCGCCGAGCAGCAGCAGCCCGCCGAACGCGAGGGTGTAGGCGGTGATCACCCACTGCCGGTTGGCGTCCGACATCCCCAGGGCCCGCTGGGCGGACGGCAGCGCGATGTTCACGATGGTCGCGTCCAGCACCACCATCAACTGCGCCGTGGAGATCACCACCAGCGCCCACCAGCGCCGGGGGTCGGGCTCCGCCGACGCGGCCCACCGAGGCGTACCGGATCCGGGAGGCGGCGCGGCACCTCCCGCTCCGCGCAGGTGCTTCACGCATTCAGCCTAGGGAGCGGGGACACGGCTCGCCTGCTGTGCCCGCCGCGGCCGTGGGCCCGGGGAAGGCGGCGGCCGCGGCGGGCCGTGGGGCCCGGCCGCGGCCGGTGGGGTGCTGGTGCTGGTGCCCGCGGGTCAGTTGTCCTTGAGGACGCCGGCGGTGCGGGCCTCGGTGAGCCACTCGGGGAACTCGACCATCAGCTGCTGGTAGAGCTCGTCGTGGGAGAGGCTGCGCGGGTCGCGGCCGGCGTGGAAGAAGCCGGCGTTGTCGACGGCGCGCTTCTCCGGGACGGCCAGGTCGTCGAGCTTGCGGAGGAAGTCGAAGCCCTTGGCTTCCGGGTCGCCGAAGCCGATGAACTGCCAGAAGATGGGGAGTTCGGCGGCCTCGCACAGGGCCCGCTCGGCGGCCGGCTTGGAGGTCGGGGCGCCGTCGGTCTGGAAGATGACGAAGGCCGGGGCGGTGCTGCCGGACTTCTTGTAGTGCTCGACGACGGCGTTGACGGCCCAGTGGTAGTTGGTGCGGCCCATGTGGCCGAGGCCGGCGTGCAACTCCTCGATGCGGCCCTCGTAGTTGGTGAGGTCGATCTCGGCGGTGCCGTCGACGTCGGTGGAGAAGAAGACGACGGGGACGGTGGCGTCGTCGTCGAAGTGGGCGGCGAGGCCGAGGGCCTGTTCGGCGAGGTTCTGGACCGTGCCGTCCTTGTAGTAGTTGCGCATCGAGCCGGAGCGGTCGAGGACCAGGTAGACGGCGGCGCGCTGGGTGCCGAGGCCGTGCTTCTCCAGCGTGCTGCCGGCGGCCTTGTAGAGGCTGACCAGGGCGGGCGCGGTGGCGGCCAGGGTGCTCTCGGTGCCCTTGGCGTCCGAGGGGCTCTCGACGGCCTCGCTGGTCTCGGTGTCCGCGTCCTCGGCGGGCGCGGCCTCGGCCTGCGGCTCGGGCTGCGGCTCCGGCTGGGGCTCCGGCTCCGGGGCGGCCTCGGCGGTCGGCTCCTCCGCCGGGGCGGCCTCGGCGGTCGGCTCGTCCTCGGCCGCGGCGGGGGCCGCGGCGGGGGCCTCAGCGTCCTCCTTCGCCTCGGGCTCCGCCTCGTCCTTGGCCGGTGCGGACTCCGTGGCGGACTCGGTGGGCGCCGGCGCTGCCGGGTTCGGGTTGTCGAAGGCCCGGCTCACGAGTTCGGAGACGGTGTCGGCCTTGTCCGCGGGAGCGGTCTTGGGCTCGTCGCCGGCCGCGTCCGCCGTGGGCTCCTCGTCGGCCTTGGCCGGCCCGGTCGCGGTGGGCTCGTCGCCGGCGGACTCCTCGCGTACGGACGGCGTCTCGGTCCGTACGGGCTTCTCCGCGCGGTCCACCGGGCTGCTCTGGGCCGGCAGGGTCGCGGTCGTCGGCGCCGGGCTCGGGGCCGCGTCCGGGGTCTCCGGGGGCGCGGTGCGGGCGGCGGGGACTTCGGCCTCCGGGGCGGGGGCCGGGGTGGCTTCCTCGCGGGCCTCGGGGATGGTCGCGGACTCCGGCTTGTCGGCCGTGCCGCTCGGGGCCGCGCCGGATTCTTCACGGGTCGCCTTGGAGCGACCGAAAGCGTTGCGCAGCAGACTCCGAATGCCCATCGGCGAACCTCTCTTGCGTGTGGTGGGTGCGGCGTATGTCCGTGAAGCACGGACATGTCCCTGACCAGGACGGATACGTAAGCGTAGCGGCCGGGACCGGCCTCATCGTGGGACCCCGCGCCTCGCGTGGTGGGCTATCCGGGGGGTATCGCGGGGGAGGGGGTTTCAGCCAGGCCGCCGGTGTCCTGGCTGTGGTGCATCCGCCCTGCGTACGGGGCTGAACGGTGTTCCGTGGAGGGTCCCGTACGGCGTGCCGGGCGGCCGCTCGCCGAGGTCTGCCGCGGCTCCGGATTCACTGCCTGTTCATGTGTGCCGTCTCGCGGCGGTCGGATGGGGCTGCGGGGGACGGGGATACGGAGGTGGCGAATGGGGGGCATGTTGGCCGAGTTGGGGGATTTGCGGAAGTTAGTGAAGTTAGGGGAGTTGGTAGAAGTGGTGGGAGGTAGGGGAGTTGGCCGGAGTGGGGAGAGTGCACCTTCGCGCGACGCCCTCACATCACGCCCCGGAAACGAAGTGGCAAGAGCTGGGTAAGAACTGAGTCGTTCAGGTATCCGATGCGCAGGTGTGCCCGTCTCCTCCGGTGACCATTGTCCTGAGCCGCCCGTTGTGCCTAGGCGGCCAATAAGAAGGCAAGAACCCTTCCGAGGGTGACGGGAGATGTGGGCGCATGGGGCTGACCAGTCAGTCGCTCGAATACACGGTGGTCGTGCTGGCGGTGGCCTGTGTGGCCGCCACGGTGTGGCTCTGGCCCCGGCTGGCCAAGCGCGGGATCCGTGCCGTACTGGGCAGGCTGGGCGCCATCGTGGTCACCCAGGTGTCGATCGTGTGCGCGCTCGCCCTCGCCGTGAATGCGAACTTCGAGTTCTACGGCAACTGGGACGAGCTGCTGGGCAACAACGAAGAGGCACCGGTGTCCGTGAGCCAGGGCGGCGGCCAGTACGCCGCGGTCGGCAACCTCAAGGGCGGGCTGGTCCAACCGGCGGGCCCGCAGGGTCTCGATCGGGTGACCGGTCTGCCCAAGGGGCCGGCCGACAAGGTGGGCAAGGTCGAGTCCGTACGGATCGTCGGGCGCCGCACCCGGGCCATCAACCCGGGCTTCATCTACCTGCCGCCGCAGTACTTCCAGGAGCAGTTCCGCCGGCAGCGGTTCCCCGTGATGGTCGTCATCAGCGGCTACCCCGGCGGGATCATGAACCTCGCGCAGCACCTCCAGGTGCCGCAGAACGCGGGCCGGCTGATCGCCCAGGGCAAGATGCAGCCGACGGTGATCGTGATGGTGCGGCCGACGATCGCGCCGCCGCGGGACACCGAGTGCGTGGACGTGCCGGGCGGTCCGCAGGCCGAGACCTTCTTCACCAAGGACCTGCCGGACGCCATGAAGTCGGCCTACCGGGTGGGCCGTGACCCCAGCGCCTGGGGCGCGTTCGGCTACTCGTCCGGTGGTACCTGCTCGCTGCAGCTGGCGATGCGCAACCCGAAGGTGTACACCTCGGCGGTCTCGCTCTCCGGGGACTACGCCATCAAGGACGACCTGACCACCGGCAGCCTCTTCGGCGCCGGCCCGGCGGGCGCCCAGCGGGAGCGCGAGCACGATCTGCTGTGGCGCCTGAAGAACCTGCCCGCGCCGCAGGTCTCCGCGCTGGTGGCCAGCAGCCGCAAGGGTGAGGCGAACTACGGCCCCACCATGAAGTTCCTGCATGCGGCCAAGTCGCCGATGACGGTCGACTCGATCATCCTGCCGCAGGGCAGCCACCAGTTCGCCACCTGGCGGCGGGAGGTCGTACCGGCCCTGGAGTGGCAGAGCCAGCAGCTGACGTTCCCGCAGGACACCGAGGCCATCGTCCCGCCGCGCAAGCAGGGGGCCAAGCCGGGGCAGGGCGGCGCGCCGGGCCAGGCGCCGACGACGTCCGAGGAGAGCGGCCGCCGCCGCGTGGAGGCGGAGCGCCCGCAGGGCTGACCGCCCTCCCTGAAGTCGAACGCGGTCAGCGAGGCCGCGCGCGACCGCCGGATGTTCACGAGCCCGGCCCACGTCCCCTGTGCGTGGGCCGGGCTCGCGCGTATCCGCTTGTGGCCCCGGCGGTCCGGGGCCGGTGGGCCCCGTCGTCACTCCGGCCGGTAGACCATTCCCGGCTCCGGCTTCGCCGGGGAGAGCAGCTGGGAGACCGTGACGACCGTGTAGCCGCGCTTCTTCAGCTCCTTGAGGATGCCCGGGACGGCCGGCACGGTGCCCTTGTAGATGTCGTGCAGCAGGATGACGCCGTCGCGCTCGGTCTGTTCGAGCACCCGCTTGGTGATCAGGGCCGAGTCGTTGGTCTGGTAGTCCTTGGCGGTCACGCTCCACAGGACCTGCGCCAGCCCGAGGTCCTTGCTGATCTTGGAGACCTCCCCGTCGGTCCTGCCCTGCGGCGGCCGCATCAGCCGGGGCGTCTTGCCGGTGATCTTGCGGACCGCGTCCTGGAGTCGGGAGAGCTCCCGCTTCGCCTCGTCGGGCGCTATCTCGGTCAGGATCTGGTGCGACCAGGTGTGGTTGGCCAGCTCATGGCCCTCGGCGTCGATCCGCTTCACCTCGGCCGGGCGCTTGGCGACATGGTTCTTGCCGAGCATGAAGAAGGTCGCGTGCACCTTCTCCTTCTTGAGGATGTCCAGCAGGCGGTCGGTGTTCTCGCTGGGGCCCGCGTCGAAGGTGAGCGCGACGCACTTGGCCTTGGCGCAGTCGACGCCGCCGGCCTCCGTGGCCTTTGTGCCGCCCGCCTTTGCGTCGTTCGCCTTGTCGTCCGCCGCCTTCCCCTCCGCCGCCGAGGCCTCGGCGCGGGCGTCGGCCGGCGCGGTGACGTCGTATGTGGCGCAGCCGCTGAGGGCCAGGACCAGGGACGTGGCGGCCAGCAGCCCGGCGGTGGACAGGCTGCGGGCCGTGGACTTCTGCTTCGGCATGCGGGTCTCTCTTCGGGCGCGGGGTGGTCGGCAAGGAGTCCGTGACCTGCGCTTTCGGGCATGGCGAGGCCGGCGCGCACAGGGGCGTGCCCTGCCGCGCCGACCGCCGGTCGCACCGGTCCCATGGACTCCCGGGAACTATACATAGGTAGTACACACTGCGTGTATACGTGGGGTGTCTACATCGGGTGCGCAGGTCTGTGCGGGGCGGGCGGAGGGGGAGCCCGATCGGACGCGTCCGCCGCGACACCCCGCCCCCGCCGGGGTGGACTCGTACCGTGACCGCACCGCCGCCGGACGACTGCCTGGCCCGTAACGACTGGATCTGCGGCGACTACCTGAGCACCCGCCGGCAGATCCTGCTCGACGCGGTCGTCCAGCACATCCAGCTGACGGTGGTCTCGGTGGCGCTGGGGCTGGTGATCGCGGTCCCGCTGGCCGTGCTGGCCCGCCGCCGGCGGTGGACGGCCGGGCCGGTGCTCGGCATCACCACGGTCCTCTACACGATTCCGTCGCTGGCGATGTTCTCGCTGCTGCTGCCGGTCTACGGGCTCTCCGCCACCCTCGTCGTGGTCGGCCTCGCCCTCTACTCGCTCACCCTGCTCGTGCGGAACATCCTGGCCGGGCTGAACGGCGTCCCCGCCGAGGCCACGGAAGCCGCCCGCGGCATGGGCTACGGACCGCTGCGCCAACTGCTGACCGTGGAGTTCCCACTGGCCGTACCCGCCGCGATGGCCGGGCTGCGGATCGCCACCGTCTCGGCCGTCGCCCTCACCACGGTCGGTGCGATCGTCGGCTACGGCGGGCTGGGCAACCTCATCTACGCCGGGATGAACGGGTTCTTCAAGGCACAGGTGCTCACCGCGTCCGTGCTGTGCGTGATCATCGCGGTCGTCTTCGATCTGCTGCTGCTCGGCGCGGAACGGCTGCTCACCCCCTGGCGGCGGGCCGGCCGGCGGGCGCGGGTGCGGATCCGGGCCGGCGCGGGCCTTAGGCGGCCGGCCGTGGCTCCCGGGCGGCGGGCATGAACACCCTCTCCGAGGTATGGACATGGCTGACCACCGGCGCCAACTGGTCCGGTGAGAACGGCGTCTGGCACCGCCTCGAACAGCATCTCGTCCTCACCTTCGCCTGCCTGGTCATCAGCGCCCTGATCGCGCTGCCGATCGCGCTGACCCTCGGCCACCTCGGACGCGGCGGCGCGCTGGCGGTCAACCTCGCCAACGTCGGGCGCGCGGTGCCGACCTTCGCCGTACTGGTCCTGCTGCTGCTCACCCCCCTCGGGCGGCACGGGCAGTGGCCGACGATCATCGCGCTGGTGCTGTTCGCCGTCCCGCCGCTGCTGACCAATGCGTACGTCGGGATGCGCGAGGTGGACCGGAGCGTGGTGCGGGCCGCGCGGGGCATGGGGATGACCGGGACGCAGCTGGTGTGGCGGGTGGAGGTGCCGCTGGCCTTTCCGCTGGTGCTGACCGGCATCCGGATCGCCGCGGTCCAGCTCGTGGCCACCGCCACGCTCGCCGCGCTGGTCGGCGGCGGGGGCCTGGGCCGGATCATCACCGCGGGGTTCAACCTGGCCAGCACCCCGCAGGTGGTCGCCGGTGCGGTGCTGGTCGCGGTGTTCGCGCTGCTGATGGAGGCCGCCTTCGAGCTCGTGGAGCGGTTCGCGCCGGGGCGGGCGCGGGGGCGGGCCGGATGAGGGGCGCCGGCGCGGTCCGCACGGCCGTCGCGGCCCTGGCGGTCGTCGGGCTCACCGGATGCGCCTCCGGCCCCTCCCTGGAGACCCGCTCCGCGATCACCGCCCCGCCCGGAGACAGCAGCGAACTGGCCATCGGCTCGGCCGGCTTCACCGAGAGCGAACTGCTCGCCCGGATGTATGCGGCGCTGCTCGACCACGCCGGCTACCGGACCCATGTCCTGACCGTCGGCAACCGCGAGCTGTACGAGCCCGCGCTGGAGGCCGGGCAGATCGATGTCGTCCCCGAGTACGCCGCGACCTTCGCGGACTGGCTCAACGCCAAGGACAAGGGCTCCAAGGCGCCCCCCGTCGCCTCGCCCGACCTCGGCACCACCATGGCCGTGCTGCGCCGGCTCGCCGCCCGCCGCGGCCTGACCGTGCTCCCGCCCGGTCGGGCCGTCGACCAGAACGCCTTCGCGGTGAGCGCCGCATACGCCCGCAAGCACCACCTCAAGACGCTCAGTGATCTGGGCCGCGCCAAGCTGCCGGTGCGGCTCGCGGCGGGCGACGAGTGCGTCCAACGACCCTTCTGCGCACCGGGGTTGCGGAAGAAGTACGGGATCGACATCACCGCCATCGACCCGAAGGGGGTCGGCACCACGCCCGCCAAGCAGGCCGTGCAGAACGGACAGGACCAGCTGGTGCTGACCACCAGCACGGACGCCACCCTCGACCAGTTCGGGCTGGTGCTGCTCGCCGACGACAAGAAGCTGCAGAACGCCGACTACGTACTCCCCGTCGTCAACCGCGCCCGCGCGGGCGGCCCGCGCGCCGCCGCCGCGCTCAATCGCCTCAACACGGTCCTGACCACCGCCGATCTGGCGCACCTCAACGAACAGGTGGACAGCTGGCGGCGGCTCCCGGCGGACGTGGCACGCAACTACCTCGTGGCGAAGGGGCTGCTGCCGAGGAGCTGAGCCGCGTCCGTCGAGCGGTCCGGCGTCGCACGCGCATCGCCCACCGGCGAGCGGGCCCGCTGTTTCACGTGAAACAGCACGCAGGCAAGCACAGTGGACGTTTCACGTGAAACACGCGCCGGGCGCCTGCGCGCACAGCCTTCCCTCCCCTCCCCCTCAATCCGTGGGTACCGAGTCCACCCGCGCCCGCTCCCGCGGCACCCCCCGCTCGTCGGAGTCGATGGTGCGGCGCAGCGCCTCATGGAGCTTGGTCGGGGTGAGGACGCCCAGGAAGCGCGGGCCGTCCAGGACCGCGATCCAGCCGGCATCGTGCTTGAGCATCTCGCTGAAGGCGGCCTTGAGGGTGCCGGTGACCGGCACCCAGGCCTCCATGCGGCGGGCGTGTCCGGCGACCGTGCCGACGGCACCGGCCAGCTCCTCCGTGCCCACCCAGCCGTGCAGTTCGCCGTCCTCGTCCAGTACCACCGCCCAGCGCGCACCCTCGGCCCGTAGCCGTCCCGCCGCCTGTGCCGCCGGCTCACCGAGCCGGGCGAACGGCGGGCGTTCGAGGTCGCCGCGGTCGATGCCGGTCACGGACAGCTGCTTCAACGCCCGGTCGGTGCCCACGAATTCGGCGACGTACGGCGTCGCCGGGGCGCCGAGGACGCTCGCGGGGGTGTCGTACTGCTCGATGCGCCCGGCCCCGTAGACCGCGATCCGGTCGCCGAGCCGGATGGCCTCCTCGATGTCATGGGTGACGAGCAGCACCGTCTTGTGGAGGGTGGACTGCAGCCGCAGGAACTCCTTCTGGAGCCGGTCGCGCACGACCGGGTCGACCGCTCCGAAGGGCTCGTCCATCAGCAGCACGGGCGGGTCGGCAGCCAGCGCGCGGGCCACGCCGACGCGCTGGCGCTGACCACCGGAGAGCTGCTCGGGATAGCGCGCGCCGTAGACGGCCGGGTCCAGTCCGACCAGGTCCAGCAGTTCGGCCGCCCGCTCGCGGGCCGCCGCCTTCTTCCAGCCGGTCAGAACGGGCACGGTGGCCGTGTTGTCGAGGACCGTGCGGTGCGGGAAGAGGCCGGTCTGCTGGATGACATAGCCGATGCGGCGGCGCAGCCGGACCGGGTCGACGCCGGCGATGTCCGCACCGTCGACGTAGATCCGCCCCTGAGTGGGGTCGATGAGCCGGTTGACCATCATCATGGTCGTCGTCTTGCCGCAGCCGGACGGTCCGACGAGGGTCACCAGCTCCCCCTCGCCGACCTCGAAGGAGAGGTCGTCGACAGCGGTGGTCCCGTCGGGGTAGCGCTTGGTGACGGACTCGAACCGGATCATTGAGTCATTGAATCCCGCCACCCGCGACGGGTCCCGTCATGCGGGCAATCGGGTGTGGAGTGCTCCACGGGCCGTCAGCCGCCCGCGGCGGAAAGGTGACGCGGACCGTCAGACCGCCGTCGGGATTGGGGTGCGTACTCGGCGGCGACGGACTCGGCGAGCGGGGTGCGCAGCTCATGGGCGGCGTTGGCGGCGAACCGCTGCTGGGCGGAGAGGGCGGGCGCGGACCCGGCGGCGTACGGCCCCGACCGCGTGGTGCGGCGGTGGTGACGGCGGTGCTCAGGCCGGAGTAGAGGCCCTGCCGTACGAGGACGTAGACCAGGCCGATGAGCATGGCGCCGGCCGGCACCAGCAGCCCGCCGCGGAGCGCGGTGAGCCGGCCCCGTTCGCTGCCGGGCAGCCAGGCGCGTTTCACCGTCGCTCGCCCGGCCCGTCTCCCATCCGGTATCCGGCGCCGGGCACGGTCTCGATCACCGGCGGCTCGCCGAGCTTGGCGCGCAGTTTGCCGAGCGTGACGCGGACGGCGTTGGTGCGGTAGCTGGTGTGCTCCTCCCACACCTCCTCGATCAGGTCGTCGCCGCTGACCACCGCGCCCTGGGCGCGCAGCAGGACCTCCAGCACCCCGAACTCCTTGCGCGACAGGGCCAGCGGGCGGCCGTCGCGCACCGCCAGCCGGCGCGCGGTGTCGACGGTGACACCGGCCCGTTCGATGACCGGCGGCAGGGCGGGCCGGGCCCGCCGGCCCAGCGCCAGGACCCGGGCGAGCAACTCCTCGTACGCGAACGGCTTGGTCAGATAGTCGTCGGCGCCCAGCCCGAGACCGGCCACCCGGTCGTGGACCGTGCCGGACGCGGTGAGCATCAGCACCCGCGTCAGCAGCCCCTGCTCCACGACGTGCCGGCACACCTCGTCGCCGTGCAGCCCGGGCAGATCACGGTCCAGGACGAGCACGTCGTACGCGCCGAGCCGCAGCTTGGCCAGCGCCTCGCGGCCGTCATGAGCGATGTCCACCGCGAGCGCGTCGCGACGCAGGCCCGCGGCGATCACGTCCGCGAGGAACTCCTCGTCCTCCACCACCAGAACACGCATGCGGTCATGTGTACCCGAGGGCCGCCCTTCCTCGACGTGAACCGCTTCCGCCGCGACGCCCCGGACCAGGGAATTCACCACGCTGGAGCCGGGCGCCGCCGAGCGGTTGGGGAAACGAAAGGCGGGCCGCTGCCGGCCTCTGCCGCGTCGGGCACCTCCTGTGTGCCGAGGATTCCAGGAGGAACACCATGCGGCAGCGCAGTACGCGTTCATCTGGCGAAACCGGACGCGTTGGGGACGAACGCGCTGGTCGTCACGCCCGGCCAGGACATGTTCGGCGAGGAGGTGAAGCTGCCCGAGCGCGCGCCCGGGAGGGTGGGGCGGATCGCGGGCGTCGAGCGGGTCGGCGCCACCGGCGATCTGAGCTCCTCGGTACGGCGTACCGAGACTCCGCCGCCACCTACGTCTTCGCGGCGTCGGGCGGGATGCCCTGGGTGCGGCCCCTACCCGGCGGTACGGGCGGCACGGCTGTCACCGACGCTCGCGCTGCAGGCGGTCCGGCCGCCCGCCGCGGCGCCCCGGGGAGGGAGCGACTTTCCGCCCGCCCCGGGGGGCCGTACGAGTTGCTTCCGCCGCACCGCCTCTGCTCCTGCCGCATCCGGCCGCACCGGCGTGCTTACGATCCACTTCGGCCACCGGTCGGAAGGGTGGAAGGGAACGCCACGATGAGAGCCGTAGCAGTCAGCGCATTCGGTGAACAGCCGCAGCTCATGGAGTTGCCGCAGCCCGATCCAGGGCCCGGTGAGGTCCTGGTGCGGCTGTCCGCCGCCGGACTCAACCCCATCGACTGGAAGCTCGCCGACGGGATGTTCGGGGATGCCGTCCCGGCCTCCTTCCCCCTGGTCCTGGGGACGGACGGGGCGGGCGAGGTGCTCGCGATCGGCACCGGCGTACGGCGGTTCACCGTCGGCGACGCGGTGTTCGGCCAGTTCCAGCGCCCGGAGCAGGGCGGGGGTTCGTACTGCGAACTGGCCATCGCCGACGAGGACCGCATCGCGCACGCCGCCCGCAGCGTCACCTACGCGACCTCCGCGGCGCTGCCGACGGCCGGCATGACCGCGTACAACCTCGTCGAGGAGACCCGGATCGGCGACGGCAAGCGCGTGCTGATCGTGGGCGCGACCGGCGGTGTCGGCACCTTCGCCACCCAGCTCGCGGCCGGCCGCGGCGCCGAGGTGATCGCCACCGCCCGCCCGGCCATGGCGGAGCTGATGCGCAACCTGGGCGCGGCGGAGACCGTCGACCACACCGCCGGCCCGCTCGCCGACCAGGTCCTGGCCGCGCATCCGGACGGGGTGGACGTACTGATCGACATGATCAGCGGTCCCGCGGAGTTCGGCGAGCTGACCCGGACCGTGCGCGACGGGGGCACGGCCGTCTCGCTGATCGGCTCGGCGGACGCCGACGAGCTGACCGAGCACAACCTGCGCGGCTTCAACTTCGTCAACCGGCCCTCCCCGCAGCTCCTGGAGATCCTGGCCGGCCATGTCGACGCGGGCCGCCTGACCGTCCTCGTGGGCCGCGAGGTCTCCCTGGAAGAGGCCCCGGAGGCGCTGGCGGCCAGCCGCACCGGCCGGGCGCAGGGCAAGACGGTCCTGGCGATCTGACCGGCCCTCAGCCGGGGGCGGCGCCGCGGCGGGCGCGCCAGGCCCGGACCGCCGGCGGCACCGCCGCGGCCAGCACCGCGGTCAGCGTTCCCGCGCCGACGACCAGCCAGACGCCGGTCCGCAGCGGACCGGTCAGCGCATCGGCGTACGCGTCCGCGGCGGGCCGGGAGACCATGGCGGGCAGCGCGTCCAGGGTGCGGCCGCGGACCAGCGCGAGCGCCACGGCCAGCAGGGCGGCGGCCGCCGCGCAGCTCGCCCCGGCGCAGATCAGCGCCCGCCGCCGGCGCCGTGCCAGCAGCAGCCCGCCCACCAGGCACAGCGCCGCGGCCGGCGGCAGCAGCAGCGCCCCGTGCCGGACGACGTCGTAGACGGCCCGGACCCGGGGTACGTACGCGGCCTCCAGCAGCACCACCTCCACGCCGGAGCGCGGCACCCGGCGGACGAAGTCCACCCCCATGCCGGAGCCGTTCTGGGACAGCTGGCGGTTGACCCGTGCCAGGACAGGTGTGAGGTCGAGGGTGACCGCCGAATTGCCGGGGGCGTTCAGGGTGCCGTCCAGGGACCGGTGGGCGGTCCGGTGCACCCCGTTCCACATGGCGGGGAATCCGCTGCCGGTGACGACCTGGCGTACCTGTTTGGCGACCGATTCCCGGATGCCGTGGGTGAAGTGGCGGCGCACGGCCGGACGTTCCGCGCGCGGTACGGCTCTGAGCAGCCCCTTCAGCAGACCGTCGAGCTGGATGCGCGCCATCACCCCGTCCGTCACGTCGTCGACGACGGCCTGCTGTACGGCGGCGTCGCCGGCCAGCGGCGCCACCGTCTCGACATAGCTGTCGGTCTCGGTCAGTTCGGCACGTGCCCAGGTGGCGGCCAGCCCGAGCGGCAGCAGGAGCGCACCGATCAGCAGCAGCACCCCGCCGGCCAGGCCCCGCGCCGACGCCGGGCGCCTCGCTGACATCGCGTCGTCCTCCCGTGAGCCCTGCCGTACGGCCACCTTCCAGGCAAGTCCGTAGGGCTGTCGCTCGCGAGCGGGGCCGGTGCCAATGGGTGACCCGGCGCGGGTACCCGGCTCAGCGCGGGGCCGTCGCCGTCCGCCGCCGGCGCACCGTCCGCACCATCCCCGGCACCAGCAGCGCCGCGGCCGCGGCGGCCACCGCCCACCATCCCCAGCCGTCGTTGCCGTCGCCCGCCGCGCCCGTCTGCGGCAGGTCGTCGAGGTCGCCCGAGCAGGCCACCGGGGCGTAGGAGCCGCCCACGTAGACGCAGGCCGTGGCGGCGGCGCGCAGGGTGCCGGGGGCGGCGGTGGCGGCGCGGTCCGGGCGGTCGCCGAGTACGGCGGTGGCGGTGAAGACCTGGACGTCGTGCGCGGGCAGATCGGCGCGCCAGGTGACCGTCTGGCGGCCCGTCCCGTGGCCCCGGACGGTGCCGGCGGGTGCGGTGGCGGAGGTCGTGGTGGCCGGCATCCGCTGCTCGACCCGGGCCCCGTGGACCTGGTCGGCGCCCAGGTTGTGCACGGTGACGCGGTATTCGAGCCGTCTGCCGGTCTCGGTGTCGTCGGAGCCGTCGGTCACCGCGACCGACACCGAGACGGGGGGCGGTGCCTGCGGGGCGGGTACGGCGGCGGTCAGGCCGGGGGCGGTGGCGGCGCACAACAGCGCGCAGACAACGGCGGTTCTCATGCCGTCATCCGAGCACCGCGGCGCCCGCCACCGGCGGCACGCGGCCCCTGGCCCGGGTCGGGTTCACCCGAGGGGCGGCGCCCGGCCGAGGGGACGGCGGGCTGGTGCCGCCCGGCGGCCCGGCGCTCAGTGCCGGTGCGGTCCCGGCCGGTGCACCGGGCCGTGCGCGTTCTCGCAGTGGTCGGCGGCGGGCTCCGGGGCGGCCCCGGCACCGGGGCGCGGCCCCAGCGTCAGCACCTCGTCGGCGTCGCCCTGCTCGCCGACGTGGTCGACCTGGAGCGTGGCGTGGGTGATGCCGTACTCCCCGCTCAGCAGTTCCTGAAGGTTCCGGCGGACCTTGTGGCAGTCGCCGCCCGGGGCCACCAGGATGTGCGCCGAGAGCGCGGGGTGCCCGGAGGTGATCAGCCAGATGTGCAGATCGTGGATCTCGACGACCTCGTCCTCGGCGACCAGGTGGTCGCCCAGCGCGTCCGGGTCGATCCCGGCCGGCGCGGCCTCCATGAAGATCCGCCCGGACTCCCGCACCAGCCCCGTACCGGCCCGCAGCATCAGCGCGACGACCACCAGCGTGGCGATCGCGTCGGCCTGGGCGAAGCCCGTCAGCAGCACGACCAGGCCGGAGACGGCGGTGGCCACGAACCCGAACAGGTCGGTGAGGATGTGCTGGTAGGCGCCCTCGACGTTCAGGCTGGAGCGGTTGGCCCTGGACAGCAGCCAGGTGCAGATCAGGTTCACCACGATCCCGGACAGCGCGGTGACCAGCACCAGCCCGCCGGTCACGTCGGGCGGCGAGATCAGCCGCTGGACCGCCTCGTAGGCCAGCCAGACCGACAGCAGCAGCAAGGTGATGCCGTTGGCCTGCGCGGAGAGGATCTCGGCGCGCTTGAGCCCGTAGGTGTAGCCGCCGCGGGCCGGCCGCGCGGACAGCCGCATCGCGATCAGCGCCAGCACGATCGAGACCGCGTCGGTGAGCATGTGGGCGGCGTCGGAGATCAGCGCCAGCGACTGCGCCACCACGCCGATGACGACCTCGACCGCCATGTACGCGGTGAGCAGGACGAGTGCGGCGCGCAGCCAGCGCCGGTCGGCGTCCGGCGAGACCCCGTGGCTGTGGCTGTGGCCCTGCCCGTGGCTGTGGGCGTGCTCGGTCATGGGCGCGCTCCTTCCTGGCTCCTGATTGCGAAGCAAACCGCACTTCGGCGAAAGATCCAAAGGCTGCACCGGTGACCGTTGTCATTACCGTCGAACGGCCGATCGTGCCTGGTCAGAGCGGTGCGGAGGGACCGGTGCCGCAGCGCGCAAACGGAGGCCGACTGTCCGGTCGCGATGGCCGCGGGACCGTCCCCGGTCGCCGGCCCCACCCGACCGGTCAGTAGAGTTCGGCTCCCGCCACCGACCCCCATCCGAGGTAAGAGGTAATCGGCAGTGAGCCCCGCACCACCCGCCCCGGCCGCTCCTGAACCCCTCTGCGTCGTCGGCATCGGAGCCGACGGCTGGGACGGACTGCCCGCCGCCTCCCAGGAGGCCCTGCGCACGGCCGAGGTGCTGATCGGCGGTGCCCGCCAGCTGGCGCTGCTGCCCGCGGACGTCCCGGGCGAGCGCGTCCCGTGGCCCTCGCCGCTGCGGCCCGCCGTCCCGGGGCTGCTCGCCGCGCATGCCGGGCGCCGGGTGTCCGTACTGGCCAGCGGCGACCCGATGTTCTACGGGATCGGGCGGACGCTGACCGAGGTACTGGCGGAGCAGGAGACGCAGGAGACGGGCGGCGCGGTCGCGCCCGGCGGCCACCGCCCGCCCGCCACGCGGCCCCGGCTCCGCATCCTGCCGCACCCCTCCGCCGTCTCCCACGCCTGCGCACGCCTCGGCTGGCCGGTCGAGGACACCGAGGTCGTCACGCTCGTCGGACGGCCCACCGACAACCTGGCCCGCGCGCTCTACGACGGCCACCGCCTGCTGGTGCTGTCCGCCGGTGCCGGCACCCCCGCCGAGGTCGCCGCCCTGCTGCGGGCCCGCGGATTCGGCCCGACCCGGATGCGCGTACTGGAGCAACTCGGCGGCGAGCGCGAGCGGATGGTGCAGGGGGTGGCCGCCGACTGGGACGCGTCGCCCACCGACCCGCTCAACGTCATCGCCCTCGACTGCGTCCGCGAACCCGGCACCCCGGCCCTGGCCACCGTTCCCGGCCTGCCCGACACCGCCTACGAACACGACGGCCAGCTGACCAAGCGCCATGTCCGCGCCGCCACGCTCGCCGCGCTGGCCCCCGCCCCCGGCGAACTGCTGTGGGACATCGGCGGCGGCTCCGGCTCCATCGCCATCGAATGGCTGCGGGCGCACCGCGGCTGCCGTGCCGTCAGCGTCGAGCGCGACCCGGTACGGGCCGAGCGGATCGGCCGCAACGCGGGCGCGCTCGGCGTACCGGCGCTGCGCGTCGTGCACGGTGCCGCGCCCGCCGCGCTGGCGGGCCTGCCGGCGCCGGACGCGGTGTTCGTCGGCGGCGGCCTGACCGCCCCCGGCCTGCTGGCCGCCTGTTGGGAGGCGCTGCCCCCGGGCGGCCGGATCGTCGCGAACACCGTGACGCTGGAGTCCGAGGCGCTGCTCACCGAGTGGTACCGGCGGCACGGCGGCGACCTGATCCGCCTCGCGGTCTCCCACGCGGTGCCCGTCGGCGGCTTCACGGGCTGGCGGCAGGCGATGCCGGTCACACAGTGGGCGGCCGTCAAACCCGCGGCGGCGCGGCAGCCGTGATGCCTCCGGCGCGGCTGACGTAAGGCCGGCGGCCGAGCGTCGCGGCCCACCACCCCGACCCGGCCGGCCGACCGGCCCCGCCCCACCCGTCCCCGTTCCGCTCCCGTCCGCTCTGTGCCCGTCCTCCCAGGAGTCCACCCACCATGACCGTCCACTTCATCGGCGCGGGTCCCGGCGCCGCCGACCTGATCACCGTGCGCGGCGCCCGTACGCTCGCCTCCTGCCAGGTCTGCCTCTACGCCGGCAGCCTGGTGCCGCGGGAGCTGCTCGCCGAGTGCCCGCCCGGCGCCCGGCTCGTCGACACCGCGCAGCTGGACCTCGACACCATCACCGCCGAGATGGTCCGCGCCCATGAGGAGGGCCACGACGTGGCCCGGCTGCACTCCGGCGACCCGTCCGTCTTCAGCGCGGTCGCCGAGCAGATGCGCCGGCTGGACGCGGCCCAAGTGCCCTACGACGTGGTGCCGGGCGTCCCCGCGTTCGCCGCCGCGGCCGCCGCCCTCAAGCGCGAACTGACCGTGCCCACCGTCGGCCAGACCGTCATCCTCACCCGCGTCGCCCAGCGCGCCACGCCCATGCCCGAGGGCGAGGACCTGGCCACCCTGGGCCGCAGCGGCGCGCTGTTGGTGCTGCACCTGGCCGCGATGTACGTCGACCGGGTCGTCGCCGAGCTCCTGCCGCACTACGGCGCCGACTGCCCGGCCGCCGTCGTCGCCATGGCCTCCCGGCCCGACGAACTCGTCCTGCGGGGCACGCTGTCCGACATCGCCGAGCAGGTGAAGGCCGCGGGCGTGGTCCGTACGGCCGTCATCATGGTCGGCCGCACCCTGGGCGCCGAGCAGTTCCGCGACAGCCACCTTTACTCGGCGGATCGGGAGCGGCCGCACGGGCCCTGCGGCGTCTGACTGATCATATGACCGCATCGGGGTGAATATCCGTTATCCGCCCTCCGGATGCCGGTAGGGACACGGTGCACACCTACGGGAACCCGCGTTACCCGAATCGAAGGAGTACGCCACGATGCGCACCAGACTGGCCGCCGGATCGGTGGCCGCCGCAGCCCTGCTGACCCTCTTCGGCACCACCACCTCCGCCGGCGCCGACGACACCACCAGCCACGCCCGCCCGAAGGCCGCCGCCGCGCCGGCGGGCGACCAGGCGCGCGTGGTGCGCGACGACCCGGAGCGCAAGCACCACGGCAAGCGCCACGACGGCCGCGAGGAGCACCCCGAGCTGCACGACAGCCCGCTACGGCTGACCGCCTGCGCCCTCGGGACGGCGCTGGGTTCGCTGACCGGATTGGACAACTCCTGCGTGCACGAGCGGCTCGGCGTGAACTACCCGCCCTTCTCGAACGAGGGACCGGCCAGGACCGCCGAGTACCGCAGATAGCAAACCGGCGCCCCGGGGACGGCCGGTGGACGGATCCGAGACCTCCGAGACCATCCGAGACCGGAACGGCCGGGCAGACGGATCCGAGACCGGAACGGCCGGTGAGGGGAGAGGGGAAGCCCTCACCGGCCCACGGATCACCCTCGCCCGCCGCCGTACCCCGGCCCCCGCGGCTCCGCCTGCCCCACCACCATCCCCGCCCGGTCGATGCAGATCACATCGACCGCGACCGGCGCGCCCCGCAGCACGGCCAGCGCCTCGTCCCGCGCCACCGCCGCCACCAGATCCCCCAGCGGAACCCCGGCCGCCGCGCACAACTGCAGTGCCGCCAGCCCCGTGTTGGCCTCGGCCACCGCCGCCGCCAGCGCCGTGTCCGCCCCGCCCCGCCGGGCCAGCTCCGCGAGGAACCCCTTGTCCACCTGCGACCGCGCCGAGTGCAGATCCAGGTGCCCCGCCGCCAGTTTGGACAGCTTGGCGAACCCGCCGCAGATGGTGAGCCGGTCCACCGGATGACGCCTCAGGTACTTCAGCACCGCGCCCGCGAAGTCCCCCATGTCCAGCAGCGCGTCCTCGGGGAGGCGGTGCAGCGCGACGGCGACCTTCTCCGACGTCGACCCCGTGCACCCGGCCACATGCGTCCGCCCCGCCGCACGCGCCACGTCCACCCCGCGCCGGATGGAGTCGATCCACGCCGAGCAGGAGTACGGCACCACGATCCCGGTGGTCCCCAGGATCGACAGCCCGCCCAGGATGCCCAGCCGCGGATTCCAGGTGCTGCGTGCGATCTCCTCACCGTGGTCGACCGACACCTCCACCTCGACGTCGGCCGTCGCCCCCGCACCGCCGTGCCGTCGTGCCACCTCCGCCAGGTGCTCCCGCATCATCTGCCGTGGCACGGGGTTGATCGCCGGCTCCCCGACGTCCAGGGGCAGCCCCGGCCGGGTCACCGTCCCGACCCCTGGGCCGGCCTTGAAGCGCACCCCCGACCCGGCCGGCAGGGCCCGCACCCTGACCCTGATCAGCGCACCGTGCGTCACATCCGGATCGTCGCCCGCATCCTTCACCACACCCGCCAGAGCGCTGCCGCCACCGGCGTCCAGCTCCTCCACCGCCAGCGCGAAGGACGGCGTCTGCCCCTTGGGCAAGGTGATCGTCACCGGGTCGGGGAACTCGCCGCTCAGCAGCGCCGTGTACGCGGCCGTGCTCGCCGCCGTCGCACACGCCCCGGTCGTCCAGCCGTGCCGCAGCCCGGTGTGGGCGAGCTGCGCGCTGCGCCCGCCCGCGGCCGTGCCCTGGCCCGGGCCCGCACCCCGCGGCCCGCCTCCCGTACCCTTCGTTTGCTCTTCAGCCACGGAGGAACCCACATCCCATGCCCGACGCAGCCCGCCCGCCACGCCACGTACTGATCCTCGGCGGTACGACGGAGGCCCGCCGGCTGGCCGCCACTCTGGCACCGCAGCCGGCCCTGCGCGTGACGACCTCGCTCGCGGGCCGGGTCGCCGCGCCCCGCCTGCCCGACGGAGAGGTCCGCATCGGCGGGTTCGGCGGCCCCGAAGGCCTCGCCCGCTGGCTGCGCGAACACGCGGTGGACGCGCTCATCGACGCCACCCATCCTTTCGCCGGCACGATCAGTCACCACGCGGCCCTGGCCGCGGTCACCGCCCATGTTCCCCTGCTGGCCCTCCGCCGCCCCGGCTGGGTACCCGGACCCGGCGACACCTGGCACCAGGTCACCTCCCTGGCCGAGGCGGCCGCCGCCCTCCCCGCCCTCGGCACCCGCGTCTTCCTCACCACCGGCCGCATGGGCCTGTCCTCCTTCGCCCACCTCACCGACCCGTGGTTCCTGGTCCGCTCCGTCGACCCGCCCGAGGCCCCGCACCCGCCCCGTATGACGGTGCTGCTCGACCGGGGCCCCTTCACCCTGGAAGACGAGCGCGAACTGCTGCGCACCCACCGCATCGACGTCCTGGTGACCAAGGACAGCGGCGCCGCGGCGACGGCCCCCAAGCTGACCGCCGCCCGCGAGGCCGGCATCCCCGTCGTCCTCGTCCGCCGCCCTCCGACCCCCCAAGGCGTACCGGAGACAACGGACCCGCAGGGCGCGACCACCTGGCTGCGAAGCCTTTTCCCCGACCTCCCCGACCTCTCCGATTTCCCCGACCTCAACGAGGCCGACAGCGCGAACTGAACCAATTCGCTTCCCGGACCCGCTCCTGCAATTCCGTGCGGCGGCGCTGCGCGATATCGGTCGCCGCCGCCTCCCGTTCCTCCTCCGCATTCCTTCCGTGCGGCGGCGAGGATTCCGCCCCCTTCCCGCCCTCGTCTTTCACGGCGCGCCCTTTCGCAGCGCCTCGGCGATCCGTCGGGCGAGTTCGGGTGTACAACGCCCCAGGCTCACCAGCGGCCGTGGAAAGTCCCCGGCCAGCGAGACTCCGTCGAGCGACAGCGACGGCAGCGTGATCCCCGCCCCTTGCAGCGCTGTGCGCAACTCGTCCCGGGCCAGCTCGGCGTCCTTGATCAGCTCGGCCGCCGAGCCACGCTCCACATTTCCCATTCCTTCTCTTCTCCGTTCGAGTCCTGACTAGGCTGCCAATTGCCGTGTACGGCCCTAGAGTTGTCGCTCCTGCGCCGCTCGCGAAAGGGGGGTCGGCGTTGTCGCGGGAAAGGACAACAAGGGACTCGAAGATGGTCGAAAAGAATTCCGAGACCGAGGATTCCGCGCGCTGGGTCCTCGCCTGCGAACTCCGCCGGTTACGGGAGACGTCCGGCAGATCGCTGGCCCAGCTGGCCGAGGAGACCAACTACGACCGCACCTACCTCCACCGCCTGGAGACCGGCGAACGCCTCTCCAAACTCCCGGTCATGGAGGCGCTGGACCGGGTGTACGGCACGGGTGAGCTGCTGGTACGGCTGTGGAGGCTGGCGCGGCTGGATGCGTTCAAGAGCAAGTACCGGCTTTTCATGCAGTACGAGGCCAAGGCAACGATCTTGCACTCGTACACGATCAGTGTTCCTGGGCTGTTGCAGACCGAGGACTTCGCGCGGGTGGTGTTGTCGTCCTCGCCGACGCCCATAAGTCCAGACAGGCTGGAAGAAGCCGTCGCGGCCCGCCTGGGCAGGCAAGAACTGCTCAGGCGTGACCGCCCGCCCGGCATCCGGATCATCCTTGACGAGTCGGCGCTGCGGCGTCCGGCGCTCGACGCCGGGATCTGGCATGACCAACTGGCTCGTATCGCGGAGGCTGCGGAGGCCCCGCACATGGCCATCCAGGTGCTTCCGTTCGCTGCTGGCGTGCATAACCTGATGGGTGGCTCGCTCTCGATCCTATGGATGGCGGACGGGAGCGCTGTCGCCCACTTGGAAGGCAACAAGTCAGGCGAACTGGTCGAAGAGCCGGAGGAAATCGCGCGATACCGGCTGTCTTACGATCGGCTCCGAGACGCGGCACTCCAGCCGTCCGATTCCGCAGCATTCATCCGGCAGTTGGTGGAGGACAGCACGCCATGAAGACGATCCCGGACCTGGACAGCGCAGTGTGGCGCAAGAGCAGCTACAGCGACGGCGGAGAACACAACTGCATCGAGGTCGCGGACGGTCTGGCCACCACCATCCCCGTCCGCGACAGCAAGAACCCCGCCGGTCCGGTGCTGCTCTTCCCGGCCGGGGCCTGGTCGGCCTTCATCGATGCGGTGAAGGCCGACCGGCACGAGATCGGCCGGATACCGGGCTGCTGAGCGGACCTCCGGCCCCGGCTACCCCTACTCCTCCGGATACCTCCGCGGTGTCCACACCACGTCCTCGTCCCGTCCGTCGTCGCGTCGCACGACCTGGGTCTGGGACGAGCCGATGATCAGGAGGGTCCGCATGTCGACCTGGTTCGGGTCCAGGTCGGTCAGGGCGACCGTGCGAACCGACTCCTCGGGGCCGCCGATGTCGCGGGCGAGGATGACCGGGGTGTCCGGGGCTCGGTGTTCCAGGAGGAGTTCGCGGGCCTTGGCGACCTGCCAGGTGCGGCTGCGGGAGCCGGGGTTGTACAGGGCGAGGGCCAGGTCGGCGCCCGCGGCGGCGCGGAGGCGGGCCGCGATGACCTCCCAGGGCTTGAGGCGGTCGGAGAGGGAGATGACCGCGTAGTCGTGGCCGAGCGGGGCGCCGGCGCGGGCGGCGGCCGCGTTGGCGGCGGTGACGCCGGGCAGGACGCGTACCGGCACGGAGCGGTAGGGGTCCTGGGAGGCGACTTCGAGGACGGCGGTGGCCATGGCGAAGACGCCCGGGTCGCCGCCGGAGACCACGGCCACCCGCCGGCCGCGGCGGGCCAGGTCCAGGGCGAGTTCGGCGCGTTCGGACTCGACCTTGTTGTCGGAGCCGTGGCGGCGCTGCCCGGGGCGTACCGGGACGCGGTCGAGGTAGGTGGTGTAGCCGACGAGGTCCTGCGCGGCGGCGAGGGCGCCGCGGGACTCCGGGGTGAGCCACAGGGGGCCGGCCGGGCCGGTGCCGACGACCACGACCTCACCGGGGCCGGAGGGCTCGGCGGCGGGGGCCGGTGCTGCCGCCGGAGCCTGGTAGGACTGCTCCGCGACGCGGCTGGCGACGACCGAGACCGAGAAGTAGGGGACGGTGTCGGAGTCGATGTCGGCCAGTTTGTCCGTGCGTTCGCCGGACATCGTGGCGCGCTCGACGTAGTGGGCCTCGGCGAGGCGGCCGGAACGTTCCATCGCCCGGCGGACGGTGGGGAAGGTGCGGCCCAGCTTCATGACGACCGCGGTGTCGGTCGAGGCCAGGCGGGCGGTCAGCTCCTCCTCCGGGAGCGTGCCGGGCAGGATCGTCAGGACCTCGTCGGCCTCGGCGAGCGGCTTGCCCAGGCGGGCCGCGGCGGCGCTGATCGAGGTGACTCCGGGGATCACCTCGGTCGGGTACCGGTGCGCCAGCCGCTTGTGCATGTGCTGGTAGGAGCCGTAGAAGAGCGGGTCGCCCTCGGAGATGACGGCGACCGTGCGGCCGGCGTCGAGGTGGACGGCGAGGCGGCCCGCGGCCTCCTCGTAGAACTCGTCGAGCGCACCGCGGTAGCCGCCGGGGTGGTCGGTGGACTCGGTGGTGACCGGGTAGACCAGCGCCTCCTCGATGTGGTCGGCGCGCAGGTGCTCGGCGGCTATCGCACGTGCGATGGAGCGTCCGTGCCGGGCGCTGTGGTACGCGATGACGTCGGCCGCGGCGATGACCTGGACGGCACGTACGGTCATCAGGGACGGGTCACCGGGGCCGAGGCCCACGCCGTAGAGGCGACCGGTCAGCTGCTGCTCGCTCACGCTTACTCTTCCTCGCTTGCCAGGGCGTTGATCGCGGCCGCGGCCATGGCGCTGCCGCCCCGGCGGCCGCGCACCACGATGTGGTCCAGCTTCGACGGATGGGCGATCAGCGCGTCCTTGGACTCCGCCGCGCCGATGAAGCCGACGGGTATGCCGAGGACGGCGGCGGGGCGGGGTGCCCCCTCCTCGATCATTTCGAGCAGGCGGAAGAGCGCGGTGGGCGCGTTGCCGACGGCCACCACGGCGCCCTCCATGCGGTCGCGCCACAGCTCCAGCGCGGCGGCGCTGCGGGTGGTGCCCATCCGGGCGGCCAGTTCCGGCACCGACGGGTCGGCGAGCGTGCACAGCACCTCGTTGTCGGCCGGCAGCCGCTTGCGGGTGACGCCGCTGGCGACCATGTTGGCGTCGCACAGGATCGGCGCACCGGCGCGCAGCGCCTTGCGGGCGTTGGCCACCACCTCGGGGGTGAACGCCAGATCGCGTACGAGGTCGACCATGCCGCAGGCGTGGATCATCCGGACCGCCACCCGACTGACGTCGGCGGGCAGCCCGGCGAGGTCCGCCTCGGCGCGGATCGTGGCGAAGGACTGGCGGTAGATCGCCGCACCGTCCTTCTCGTAGTCGAAGGCGGTCACTGGGGCCTCGTTTCTTGCGTTGCTGGTGGTGCATCCGGCCGTACGACCGATATCTGGTAGCCGTCCGGCGTTGCCAGGACGTCGACCCAAGTGCCGTGAGGGTGGCCGCAGCGGCGCTCGCAGCCGGACCAGTGGACGGGCGCCCCGCCCGCCCCGGCGGCAGGGCCGCCGTCCGGTGTCCGCGCGCCCGCGGCGACCGCGGCCGCGGCGTCCGCGCGGACGTCGGTAAGGGACTTGGCGCAGCCGGGGCGGCCGGTGCACGCGCCGAGGCGGTGCCAGGGGGAGGACGGGTCGGTGACCAGGCCGACGGCGGACGCTTCGGCCGACCGGGCGGTGGCCGCGGCGGCCGGCAGGCCGGGCAGGACGATGCCGCGCCAGGGCGTCAGGCGCAGCGTGCCGGTGCCGTCCTGGGCGGCGACGGCGGTGAGCAGGCGCCACTGGGCGGTGCTCAGCCGGCCCAACGGGGCCAGCACGCACAGGGCGCGGCGGCCGTCGGAGCCCTCGACCACTCCCGGAGCGGAGGAGTCGGGAAACCTATCGGCGTACGCGGCCACCGCGCGCAACGCCCCCGTCCCGTCCGCCACGTGCTCGGCCGCGATGCCCGCCGCCCGTAGCCGCTCGGCGACGTGCCGGGCCGTCAGCGCGTGGCCGTCCGGCAGTTCGCGGATCCGCCAGGCGCCGCTGCCGCTCGCCGCGGCGGCGTCCAGGAACGCCAGGGCGGCGGTGAGCGCGGCGCGCGGTGCGTCCGGGCCGGCGATCCGCAGGGCCGCCGGATCGTCACCGACCCGCAGCAGCGCGGCGCCACCGGTGCCTGCGCCGGCCCGGCCGGCCACCGCGGGTGGTTCTGCGACCAAGCTCACATCCCCGCCGAGCGCCGCCACATCGCCGCGTCCGTCGTCCAGGACGAAGAGGAAACGGCCGGACAGCGCGGTCGCGGACCGGCTCGCGCAGAGCGAAGAGTCCAGGTCACGGGCCCACAACCGCACGTCAGCAGGGGTGTGCCGGTCGAGCCCGGCCAGCGGGGAGGCGAGGATGTTGCGGATGCGTTCGTGGTGCTCGGAGGGCAGCAGACCGGCGTCGCGCAGCAGACCGGCGAGCCGGCCGCCGCAGCCCTCGGCGAGCCCGCGCAGTTCCACGTTCCCCCGGGACGTCAGGGAGAGCCGGCCGTCCCCGAGAGCGTCCGCGGCGTCGGCCAGCGCATCGGCCTGACGCGCCGTCAAGTCACCTGCGGGCAACCGCACTCGGGCCAGCCGGCCATCGGCCGCCGGGTGCAGCCGCAGCGCCCCCGGGCAGGCGTCACCGCGGTCCCGTATGGGCGGTTCGGACCCCTGGGGCCGGATCGAGGGGGAGGGCGGCATGGCGGCGAGCATACCCACGACGCCGGGCGGCCGATCCGGGGCGGATCCGGCCACGGACCGGTCGCCGACCGGCCACGCACACGACCGCGGCCCCGGCCGTGGCGGAGCGGGGCGGTTCGTGACGGCCGGTCCCCGGGCCCGCTTACCTCGGCCGCCCGCAGCCCTTACTATGCAGGTCGGTGGGTCGGCTGGCCCACCGGACGCCAGCGACGGCGCCGGGCCTACGGCCCAAGGGAGGAAGCCCGGTGAGAATCCGGCGCGGTCCCGCCACTGTGAACCCGGCCGGTGCCGGGTGAGCCAGGAACTCCCGCCGTCCATACGACCACCCGGGGCGCGGACACCCCGAGGAAGGCCTGCGCTCGCATGCTTCTGCTGCTGTCGACCTCCGACACCGACCTGCTCAGCGCCCGCGCGGCCACGGGCCCGGTGCCGTACCGCCTCGCCAACCCCGCCCGCCTCGACGTGGCCGAGCTGCCCGCACTGCTGGAGGGCACCGACCTCGTCGTCGTACGCCTCCTCGGCGGCATCCGCGCCTGGCAGGAGGGGCTGGACCTGCTGCTCGCCGAGGACCAGCACCGGCCGGTCGTCGTGCTCACCGGCGAACAGGCCCCCGACGCCCAGCTCATGGAGCAGTCCACGGTCCCGGTCGGCATCGCGGCCGAGGCGCACGCCTACCTCGCGCACGGCGGCCCCGCCAACCTCGACCAGCTCGCCCGCTTCCTCTCCGACACCGTCCTGCTGACCGGCCACGGCTTCGAGTCGCCGGCCGCCGCACCCAGCTGGGGCCCCCTCGACTGGGAGAGCCGCAACGACAGCGGCCCGCTGGTCGCCGTGCTCTACTACCGCGCCCACCACATGAGCGGCAACACCGCCTTCGTGCGGACCCTGTGCGAGCAGATCGAGGCGGCCGGCGGCCGTGCCCGCCCGCTCTTCGTCGCCTCGCTGCGCGCACCCGAGCCGGAGCTGATCGACGCCCTCCGCCCGGCCGACGCGATCGTCACCACCGTCCTGGCCGCGGGCGGCACCAAGCCCGCCGAGGCGTCCGCCGGCGGCGACGACGAGTCCTGGGACGCGGGCGCGCTCGCCGCGCTCGACGTGCCGATCCTCCAGGCCCTGTGCCTGACCGGGTCGCGCAGCGCCTGGGAGGAGAACGACGAGGGCCTGTCCCCGCTGGACGCCGCCAGCCAGATCGCCGTCCCCGAGTTCGACGGGCGCCTGATCACCGTCCCGTTCTCCTTCAAGGAGGTCGACGAGGACGGCCTGCCGGTCTACGTCGCCGACCCCGAACGCGCCGCCCGGGTCGCCGGCATCGCCGTGCGCCACGCCCGGCTGCGGCACATCCCGGCCGGCGAGAAGCGCCTGGCGCTGGTGCTCTCGGCCTACCCGACCAAGCACTCCCGCATCGGCAACGCCGTCGGCCTGGACACCCCGGCCAGCGCGGTCGCCCTGCTGCGCCGCCTCCGGGCGGACGGCTACGACTTCGGCGACGAGACCGCCGAGCCCGTACCCGGCCTGGAATCCGGCGACGGCGACGAGCTGATCTACGCCCTCATCGAGGCCGGCGGTCACGACCAGGAGTGGCTCACCGAGGAGCAGCTGTCCCGCAACCCGGTCCGCATCCCGGCCGCGGACTACCGGCGCTGGTACGCCACGCTGCCGCAGGAGCTGCGCGACTCCGTCGAGGAGCACTGGGGGCCGGCGCCGGGCGAGATGTTCCTCGACCGCAGCCACGCGGGCGAGCCGGGCCGCGACCCCGACGGCGACATCGTCCTGGCCGCCCTGCGCCGCGGCAATCTGCTCATCCTCATCCAGCCGCCGCGCGGCTTCGGCGAGAACCCGATCGCGATCTACCACGACCCCGATCTGCCCCCCTCGCACCACTACTTGGCGGCCTACCGCTGGATCGCGGCCTCCCAGGAGGACGGCGGCTTCGGCGCCGACGCCATGGTCCACCTGGGCAAGCACGGCAACCTGGAGTGGCTGCCCGGCAAGAACGCGGGCCTGTCCGCCGCCTGCGGCCCGGACGCCGCCCTCGGCGACCTTCCGCTCATCTACCCCTTCCTGGTCAACGACCCGGGAGAGGGCACCCAGGCCAAGCGCCGGGTCCACGCGACCCTCGTCGACCACCTCGTCCCGCCGATGGCCCGCGCCGAGTCCTACGGCGACATCGCGCGCCTGGAGCAGCTCCTCGACGAGTACGCGGCGATCTCCTCCATGGACCCGGCCAAGCTGCCCGCGATCCGCTCCCAGATCTGGACGCTGATCCAGGCCGCCAAGCTCGACCACGACCTGGGGATGGACGAACGCCCCGACGACGAGGGCTTCGACGACTTCCTGCTGCATGTCGACGGCTGGCTGTGCGAGGTCAAGGACGCCCAGATCCGCGACGGTCTGCACGTCCTGGGCGGCGCGCCCACCGGTGAGGCCCGGGTCAATCTCGTGCTCGCCATCCTGCGGGCCCGGCAGATCTGGGGCGGCACACAGGCCCTCCCCGGTCTGCGCGAGGCGCTCGGCCTCGACGAGTCCGCCGCGACCCGCACGACCGCCGACGAGGCCGAGGAGACGGCCCGCGCCCTGGTCCAGGCGATGGAGGACGCGGACTGGGACCCGGACGCGGTGGCCCGTGTCGCCGACGGCCACCCGGACGCGGTCGCCGCCATCCTCGACTTCGCCGCCCGCCAGGTCGTGCCGCGCCTCGCCGCCACCACCGACGAGATCGACCACGCCGTCCACGCGCTCAGCGGCGGTTTCGTCCCGGCCGGACCCTCCGGCTCCCCGCTGCGCGGACTGGTCAACGTCCTGCCGACGGGCCGCAACTTCTACTCCGTCGACCCCAAGGCCGTCCCCTCCCGGCTCGCCTGGGAGACCGGCCAGGCACTGGCCGACTCCCTCCTGACGCGCTACCGCACCGACAACGGCGAATGGCCGCAGTCCGTCGGCCTCTCCCTGTGGGGCACCAGCGCGATGCGCACGAGCGGCGACGACGTGGCCGAGGCCCTCGCACTGCTGGGCATCCGCCCCGTCTGGGACGACGCCTCGCGCCGTGTCACGGGCCTGGAGCCGATCGCGCTCACCGAGCTGGGCCGCCCCCGCATCGACGTCACGCTGCGCATCTCGGGCTTCTTCCGGGACGCCTTCCCGCACGTCATCGGCCTGCTGGACGACGCCGTACGGCTGGCCGCCTCCCTCGACGAGCCCGCTTCCGAGAACTTCGTACGGGCCCACGCCCAGGCGGACCTGGCCGCGCACGGCGACGAACGCCGCGCCACCACCCGGATCTTCGGCTCCCGCCCGGGGACCTACGGCGCGGGCCTGCTCCAGCTGATCGACTCCCGCGACTGGCGCACGGACGCGGACCTCGCCGAGGTCTACACCGTGTGGGGCGGCTACGCCTACGGCCGCGGGCTGGAAGGCCGCCCGGCCCGTGACGAGATGGAGACCGCCTACAAGCGGATCGCGGTCGCGGCCAAGAACACCGACACCCGCGAACACGACATCGCCGACTCCGACGACTACTTCCAGTACCACGGAGGCATGGTCGCCACCGTCAAGGCGCTCAAGGGCAAGGCCCCCGAGGCGTACATCGGCGACTCCACCCGGCCCGAGACGGTCCGCACCCGCACCCTCGTCGAGGAGACCTCCCGGGTCTTCCGCGCCCGGGTGGTCAACCCCCGCTGGATCGAGGCGATGCGCCGCCACGGCTACAAGGGCGCCTTCGAACTCGCCGCGACCGTGGACTACTTGTTCGGCTACGACGCCACCACGGGTGTGGTCGCCGACTGGATGTACGACAAGCTCGCGCAGACCTACGTCCTGGACCCCGAGAACCGCGCCTTCCTCCAGGAGGCCAACCCCTGGGCCCTGCACGGCATCGCCGAACGCCTCCTGGAGGCCGAATCCCGCGGCATGTGGGAGAAGCCGGACGCCGAGACGCTGGCAGCCCTGCGCGAGGCCTTCCTGGAGACGGAGGGCGAGCTGGAGGGCGAGGACTGAGCGCCGGCTGGCGGGCGGACACGCCGGTCGCCGCCGGGTCGCTCGCCACGTCGATGTTCTTGTCGCCGCTGCTGGTCTGGGCGGATATTCGGTAGGGGCCCTTCGGCACCTTCACCGTGACGGAGCCGTTGGACGTCTTCGCCCGGATGTTCTGCGCGGTGGCGGGGGACAGCTCGATGCGCCCGTTGGAGGTCTCGGCGTCGATGTGCCTGCCCGACAGGCCGCGTCCGGTGATCTGGCCGTTGGAGGTCCGTACGTCGACCGGGCCGGTGACGCCGTCCAGCTCGACCTCCCCGGAGCTGGTGGTCACGTTCACCGCGCCCACCTTGCTCAGGTTCACCGAGCCGTTCGAGGTCTCCCCGCTCACCGCTATGCCCGCCGGCACCTCGAGCGTGTAGTCCACCGTGCAGTCGTCGCCGCAGTCCCCGAGCACCAGCACGCCGTCCTCGACGCGGTGCGTCGCACCCTCCGGCCGGTCGCCGTGGTAGCTGACCGAGCGGTGGACCGACACCGTGGCGTCGCCCGCACCGCCACCCTTGCCGCCGTGCACCGTGAGCCCGCCGGAGTCGCCGTCGAGCCGGATGGCGGTGATCTTCTTCGACACCACGGCGTCGTCCTTGAAGGTCTCGGCCGGCGACAGGCCGCAGGCGCCGAGGCCCCACGCCCCGACGCAGACCATCGCGACGGTCGCGACGACGCGGACGCGCTTGCTCATGAAGTCCCCCGATGTGCTGGAAAGTTGCTGAGGTGGGCGGCCCGGTCCCCTTCCGGCGCCACGAACCTCAGGCTAGGTCGCCCGCCGCGGCCCCCACCATGGGGAAAACCCCACACTTGAGGTGCGGTGATCCCCAGGTGCGGCCCGTCGGCGGTGGTGCGACGATTTTGGTGGGGGCAGGTCCTGTGCTGCGTATGGGGCGTATGAGGAGGCTTCCGGTGACCACGAAGACATGGAATGCCGAGATCACCATCACCGAGACCGACAGCGAGGTCAGGGCCGAGGCCAGGCTGCGCGGCAAGGAGGGCGGGCAGATGGTCGGCCAGGGAACGGCTCGCTGCAACCCCGCCGACGAGAACGTCCCGGCCATCGGGGACGAGTTGGCGGTGGCCCGGGCGATGTCGGACCTCAGCCATCAGCTGGTGCAGCGGGCCGCGCACGACATCGAGGTGCACACGGCCCGGCCGGTGGAGCACCTGCGGATCTGACGGCCTACGACCTGCGCGACGGCGGCCGCCCCGAGGCGATGCGCGACGACGTGCGGCGGCGGGCTGCCGCCGCACGCCCCCGCCGCACGTCCGCACTCACCGCACGTCCGCACTCACCGCACGTCCTCACCCGCCCCTAGCCGCCGAACTTCGCCGCGAAGTCCGGCCCGATCGTCAGCGTCACCGCCCCCGGTGCCGCGCCGGCCGACTCGGTCGCCTTGGCGCCGGACAGGTGGGCGGCGAGCACCTCGCTCTGGACCGCGAGCCCCGCGGGGTAGGTGAGAGCGGTCCTGTCGGTCGCCGGGGCGTTGCCGGTGGCGATGACCGTGAAACCGAGCTTGCGCAGCTGCTCGGCGGCCGAGGCGGCCTGGCCGGGGGTGCCGGTGCCGTTGAGGACGCGGACCTGGACGGAGTGCGCGGTGACGGGGTTCTTCGCGGCCTCGGCGAGCCGCTTCTTCCCGGCCGCGCCGAGCTCGCGGTCATGGGCGAGGTCGCTGAACAGCTGGCCGGCCTGCGGATACTGCCAGACCACATTGGCCTTGTCGGTGGGGACGTCGGCCTCGCGGTAGTAGTTGGGCACGGTCACGAAGGTGAGGCGGTCGCTGGGGATGTCCTTGACCGTCGAGGCGAGGTCGGTGAGCGCGTCGATGCTGTCCAGATCCCTGTCGGTGGTCACGGACTTGGTCGCGGAGTCGAGGAAGTTGTAGAGAGCCCCGGGGCTGGTCAGCTTCTCCTGCGCCTTTTTGCCCAGCGCCTTCATGAACTCCTGCTGGCGTCCGATGCGCCCCAGGTCGGAGCCGTCACCGACGCTGTAGCGGGTACGCACGTACCCGAGCGCCTTCTCGTCCCGTACGGTCTGGCAGCCCGCCTCCAGGTCGAGGTGGGCCTTCTTGTCGTGGATGGCGTGCTTGGGACAGACCTCGATGCCGTCCAGGGCGTTGACCATGCCCTTGAAGCCCTGGAAGTCGATCGAGGCGAAGTTGTCGATGCGCAGTCCGGTGTTCCGCTCGACGGTCTTGATGGTGCAGGCGGCCGCCTTGGAGATGTCGCCGGAGTCGCCGCCGATCGAGAACGCCTCGTTGATCTTGAAGTGGTGCGGGGACGACTTCGTGCCGTTGCCGCGGGTGCAGGAGGGGATCTGCACCCAGGAGTCGCGGGGGAAGGACAGCGCGGTGGCCCACTCGTGGTTGGCCGCGATGTGCAGCACCATCAGCGTGTCCGACTGCATGGTGGTCAGGTCCTTGCCGTACTTGGCGTTGGCGCCGGCGCGGCTGTCGGAGCCGACGAGCAGGATGTTCTTGGAGCCGGGGCTGAGGTTGGTCGGCCGCTTGCCGTCGATGCTGATGTCCGTGCCGCGGATGTTGCCGTCCAGCTGGACATAGGCCCAGACGCCGACACCCGCCGCGCCGAGCAGCAGCACGCCGAGCGCGCCGCCGGTCCAGGCGACGATGCGCCCGCGGCGGGTCATCCGCACCTTCCCCGTGCCGGCCGCCCGCCGGGACCCGCCGGCCGCGCGGGAGGAGCCGGCGGACCTACGGCGGGACGCGGCACCGGACGCCCGGGAGCCGTCGCGGACCGCCCGGGAGCCGTCGCCGCCGGTGCGCGAGTCGTCGCCACGGGTACGCGAGCCGTCATCGGTACGCAACGAGCGGGGGGCGCCGCCGCCCCGTCGGGCCGTCTTCTGGTGCGTCTGCCTGTCATGCACGCCGATGGCCCTTCTGGTCCTTCTGTTGCTGGTGATGCGAGCGGTGCGGATGGTGCGAATGATGCTGTGCGGGGGACGGCACGGTTTCACGTGAAACCGCGCCCGAGGCCGGCCTCAGCGGCAACCGGCGCAGGCAGCGGGTCAGATGCCCGTGCTCGGCAGGAGCCGGATGGAGTCGGGGTCGTAGTGATGCCACTGCGGACCCGCGCCGCCGGGAAGCGTGCGCAGCCGGCACCACAGCTCGCCCGCATCGTCGGTCCACCAGGCGCTGATGCGGCCCAACTCCCATGTGCCGTCCGGGTATTGGACCTCCACGGGCTGATAGACCCATCGCACCTCCGCCTCTGGAGGCGGGCAGTCCCAGCTCAGGAGTCCGCACCTCGTCGCCATCTCCCCCTCCGGACGCGCCTGTTGCGCATATGTCCGCGCAACTCTACCGGTGCGTCTACAAGGTTGTAGAAGTTGCCGGTTATGCCACCGCTCACAGCGGTCCGCGGGCGTCCCCGGTGAGGGCCAGAGATCAGTGTGCCGCTAGAGCGGGCTCGCTGCCCCGGGAACGGCGAACCGGGCGCACTCTGGCGTGTCCGGCCCGGTCCGCCGGCCGTACGCGGGTGAGGGGGCCGGCCACCGCACCGGTGATCGGACCGGCGACCGCATCGCAGCCCGGACCGCCGACCGGACCGGCGACCGCATCGCCGAGCGGAGACCGTCGGCCACCTCCGCGGGCGGCCCCGTCAGAGCGGTGTCGCCGCCTTGAGGACGAGGAACAGCGCCACCGCCGCATTGAGCGCGGAGAGCGCGGAGGCGGCCGTGCCCGCAGCGGCCATCAGCGCCGCCAGGCCCGCCGGGGTCAGCGCCGGTGGCCAGTGCCGGGCCGACGGCACGGGCCCGAGCAGCGCCGCCACCCGGCGCGGCACCGGACCCGGTGCGGGCGCCGCGAAGTGGGCCAGTTCCGGAGCCGGTCCGGGCCGCGAGATCAGTGCGGCCCGGCCCACGGCGCGCGCGGTCAGCCGCCGGTCGCCGACCACCCGTGCCGCCTCCTCGTCCGCCCAGCGCTCGGTGGCGAAGGCGACCGCGGAGCGCAGCGGCAGCAGCAGCGGGTTGACGCAGCCGGCCAGGCGTACCGCGAGCAGGTAGCGGTGGTGGTGGCAGCGCAGATGCGCGCGCTCATGGGCGAACAGGGCGCGCCGCTCATCGCCGTCCAGGCTGCGCAGCATGCCGCGGGAGACCGCGATCCGGCCGGGCCTGGCGGGGCGGCCGGGGCGGGCCGGGGTGCCGGGCACGGCGTAGGCGTACGGATCGTCGTCGGGCAGCACCGCGGGGTCGGCCCCGGCGGGCAGGACGTCCAGCGCGCGGTGCGTACGGGCCCGGATCCGGCGGTGCCGGCGCAGCGCGGCGGCGCAGACGGTGAGCGCGGCGGCCAGCAGCGGGATCGCGGCGGCGCCGGCCACCTCGGCGTACGGGACCGCGGCCCGCACCTCGGGGTCCGACCAGCCGTCGGGCAGCGGATTGCCGGGCAACTGGGCGGTGCCGACGACCATCAGCAGCGCCAGGCACAGGGTGCTGCACACGCCCAGGACGGTGGCGAGCAGGGTCAGCAGGCGGGTGGTGACGCGCGGGTGGAGGTGCTGCTCCGCGAGCCGGGCGATCGGCAGCGCGGTGAGCGGCAGGACGAGCGGCAGGAACACGAAGACGCCCACCGGTCAGCCTCCGCGCGCTTCGTCCGAGGGGCGGTGCCGGGCGGGGGCCGCGGGCGGTTCCGCGGCCGTGGCCGGGGCGTCGGCCGGGTCGCCCTCGCCGTCGCCGGTCGTGGCGCGGTCGAGGAGGGTGCGCAGCAGCTGCTCGTCGTGCGCCGAGAGCGCGGAGACGAAGCTGGTCAGTACGGCGTCGCGGTCCGGCTCGCCGTCCAGGACGCGGCGCATCCGCAGTGCGGCGAGCCCGGCCTCGTCGGCGGCCGGGGTCCACAGATAGGCGCGGCCGGACCGCTCGCGGGTGACGGCCTGCTTGGCGTGCAGCCGGGACAGGATCGTCATCACCGTCGTGTACGCGAGGTCGCCGCCGAGCCGTTCCTGCACCCAGGCGGCGGACGCCGGACCCGGTGCGTGGTGCAGCGCGGCCAGCACCTGGGCCTCCAGCTCGCCCTGTCCGCGCCGGCGGGCACCCCCAGCGCCCGGCGCCTTCCCGAAGGGCTTGCCGCCCATGCCGTCGCCTCCCATCACGCCGGGTCCCGCTGGCCGGGACATCGGGGCATTTTACGGCGTGGCCGGCCGCCGAGTGGCTGGATCCGGGCGGTCGGAGACCGGCCTGTAGCCCGACGCCGCAGACTCGGCCCCCCTGCTTCTACACTCCTGTAGATTTTGGCCGATCCCGGAACGCAGGCAACACCTGGAGGAAGCCATGGGAGTCTCGCTGGCCAAGGGCGGCAACGTCTCTTTGTCGAAGGAAGCGCCCGGACTGACCGCGGTCACGGTCGGCCTCGGCTGGGACGTACGGACGACGACGGGCGCCGACTACGACCTGGACGCCAGCGCGCTGCTGTGCACCGAGGCGGGCAAGGTCGCCTCGGACGCGCACTTCGTCTTCTACAACAACCTCACCAGCCCCGACGGCTCGGTGGAGCACACCGGCGACAACCTGACCGGTGAGGGCGAGGGGGACGACGAGTCCCTCAACGTCAACCTGTCGGCCGTGCCCGCCGACATCGCGAAGATCGTCTTCCCGGTGTCGATCCATGACGCGGAGAGCCGGGGGCAGAGTTTCGGCCAGGTCCGCAACGCCTTCATCCGCGTCGTCAACCAGGCGGACGGGACCGAGCTGGCCCGCTACGACCTGAGCGAGGACGCCTCGACCGAGACCGCGATGGTCTTCGGTGAGCTCTACCGGCACGGTGCGGAGTGGAAGTTCCGCGCGGTGGGCCAGGGGTACGCGTCCGGCCTGGCGGGCATCGCCGCGGACTTCGGCGTCAACGTCTGAGCGCTTCGCGCACGGGCGGGGGAGGCGCGGCCGCCGCCGGGCCGCCGCGCCTCTTCCGCCCGCCCGGACCGGAACCGCTCCCGCCCGCCCGGAGCCCGGAGCCGCTCCCGCCCGCCGGAGGCCGGCCGGCGCGCGTGCCCGGGGGCCCGGACCGCGCGGGTCAGAGATCGAACTCGGCCGGCGCGATGCCCAGGGCGAAGCACACCTCGCGCACCAGCGCCTGCTCCGTCTTGTCGAAGTCCCCGTCCGCGCCGCCGATGACGATGCCGATCTGGATGACGGCCCGCGCCTCGGTCGGCTTCTTCTTCACCTTGCCGACCTCCTGGAGCACGCTGACCTTGCCGAAGTCGAAGTCGGCGGTCAGCTTGTCGAGGTAGCCGTCGAAGCGGCGCTGCAGATCGTCCGCGGCGAAGTTCTGCAGCACCTCGTTGGTCGCGATGAGCTGGGCGACCCGCCGGCGCTCGGTCGGGTCGACGGTGCCGTCGGCGGCGGCCACCAGGGCGCACATCGCCATGCTCGCGTCCCGGAAGGCGCCGCTCTTGAGGTCGTTCTTCTTGGCGACGAGCTGGGTCTGCATCGTCTGGGCGGAATCCTTGATCCGGTCCCACAGCGCCATGAGGGTCTCCTCCATGTGTGAAGCGATGGTCATGCGTGATGGTCATGCGTGAGTAAAATCTACAGTCTTGTAGAAGTTGCTGTGTCGTGCCCCCCGGGACGGGGTGCATCGGGAGCCCGCGGGGTATCACCACCCATAAGGGGATGTACCGGGCGGCCGAGGGGTACCTTGGAGGCACCGGAACACCGAACGACACCCGGGGACGCCCAGGGACAACCCAGGGATTCGGTGAGGTGAGCACCATGCAGACTCTGTTGACCGTGGTCGTGCTGCTGGCGCTGGTCGCGCTGGGAGCGCTGTTCATCGCCCGGGTCAATGCGCAGCAGGCCGGACGGATGGCCACCCACCGGTACGCGGACTGGAAGCAGTCGGTGCGGCAGCGGATGCACAAGCGGCCCCGGGGCAGCCGCGCCGGACCACGGGTGGCCGGTCCGCCGCCCTCCGGTAAGGCGGGCAGCGACCTGTGACCTCGACCGCCCGCACCTTCCCGTCGGCGCGGGACTACGACGGGACCTCGCCGTTTCCCGACAGCGGCGCGGACACCCCGCCGAGCGGCGGCCGGCGGATGTACGTCACGGTCACCGGCATCATCGTCGTCGCGCCCTTCGTCGGCCTGGGCGTCGCCATCCCCCTCCTGTGGGGCAGCGTCGTCCACCTCACCGATCTCGTCCTGCTGGCCGTCTTCTACGTCGTCTCCGGCCTGGGCGTCACCGTCGGCTTCCACCGCGGTCTGACCCACGGCAGCTACACCGCCGCCCCCGCGCTGCGGATCGGGCTGGCCGTCGCCGGCTCGCTCAGCTTCCAGGGCGATGTCATCGACTGGGTCGCCACCCACCGCCGCCACCACGCCTACACCGACCGCCCCGGAGATCCGCACTCCCCCTACCGCTACGGCACCAGCCTGCGCGGGCAGCTGCGCGGACTCGTCCACTCCCACATCGGCTGGCTCTTCGGCAACGACCCCACCTCGCACCGGCGCTTCGCGCCCGATCTGCTCGCCGACCGCGGCATCCGCGCCGTGGACCGGGCCTTCCCCGCGCTGTGCCTGCTCACCCTCGGGCTGCCGTTCGCGCTGGGCTTCGCGCTCGGCGGCAGCTGGGTCACCGCGCTGACCGCCCTGCTGTGGGCGGGGTTCATCCGGATCGCGCTGCTGCACCACGTCACCTGGAGCGTCAATTCGCTCTGCCATGTCATCGGCGAGCGGCCGTTCCGGACCCGGCGCCATGACCGGGCGACCAACCTGTGGCCGCTGGCCCTGCTGTCGTTCGGCGAGAGCTGGCACAACCTGCACCACGCCGATCCGACCTGCGCCCGGCACGGCGTCGACCGCGGTCAGATCGATGTGTCGGCAGCAGTCATCCGGCTCTTCGAGCGCCTCGGCTGGGTCTGGGACGTGCGCTGGCCCGACCCCGCCAGGGTCGCCGCCCGTCGCATCAGGAGCACCGCATGACCACCGCCTCCGGGGACCCCGTCCACTCGGTACCTCCCGGACACCACGCCCCGCCGCTCGTCGCCCGTCTGACCATCGCGCCGCACGCCGGCACGGTGCGGCGCATCGACGGCGTCTGGTGGCCGCACTCCACCGACCTGCTGGCCGAACTCCCCGAGCTGCTGACCGCGTTGCCCTTCGACTGGCCGCGGATCACCCACGCCACGGTCAACGGCGCGGTCTGGCCCGCCCTCCCCGCCCACACCCTCGTCGGCGGCCATGTCGTCCGGCTCCGCAGAACCACCGGCCGCCCCGGCCCGGACACCATCTGCCTGGTCTCCCCCGGCCACGGCCGCTGGGACCTGCTGATCATCCCGCCCGACACCCCCGAATCCGAGGCCGTCCGCATCATGGCCGAGATGGCCCGCACAGGGGAGCCGGCACCGGCCTGAGCCGGGGGGCCTGCCCGTAGGCCCGGCGCCCGCACATCCTCGGAATCCGCCATATCCCAGGAATCCGCCGCGCGCATCCGCGGCGCCTCGTCCCCTGCGTGCGAAGGGGTCGCGACCGGTCGCCCGAGCGGCCGGTGACCCGCCGCCGACCTGCTGTCCGAGGCCGGCGGCTACTGCGTACGGGTGGTGTTCATCCGAAGAACGCCGATCCAGGGGCGTCGGTCCGTGAATCCTCCCATTGCGTACTCATCATAAGAAAACGCAACAGAAGCGGCGCAACGTAAGCGATACGAGCGGAGCTCCGCAACTGCAGCGGTGCAGGAGAAGTACACGCACCACAAAGCGCACGCACCACGAACCACACGCACAACAAGGAAGTAGCGGCAACGGATCTCACGGGGAGATCCAGATCGAAAGCGAGGGGACCATGGCTGCGACCAAGGTCATGAAGTTCTGGGCGGTGTGCCTGGCGATGCTGGGCAAGCTGCTGGCATCACTGGGCGTCTCCGCGGCGGCGTCGGCTGCGCGCCGGGAGGCCGCGCTGTACGAGCGGACCCTGGGCAACGCGAACGCGGACTCCGACGCCCCGGGCGACGAGACGCCCAAGGCGGCGCACCGCACCGAGCCGGACCACGGCCCGGGAACGGGTGCTTGCAAGGTGCCTGCCGCCCGAGCCGTGCCCACCGTGCCCGGCCCGCGTGGCGTGCCGGTGATCGGCCGATCCGCGTCCAGCCTGCGGATGTTCGCCCGGCCGGAGCTGCCGCCGACGATCAAGCAGCGGATCAGCGCCGAGGCGCACGGAGCCTCGCCCGGCCTGCGCAGCCGCTGCATCCGCGGTATGGAGCCGCTGCCCGCCGCAACGGCCGACGCCGCGCTGCACTCCGACGTGGACGCGCGCTCCGCGGTCATCCCGGCGGCCCGCCGTCATATGCCCATCACCCGCAGCATCTGAGCCGGTCAGCGGCAGTTCTTGAGAAAGAGACCGGAAACGTCCCTGGACGCAGGACCGGGCAGAGAACCGGGCAGAGCCGGACGCCGAGCAGACCACGGAACCGACCGGGCAGAGCCGGACGCGGAGCAGGGCCACAGACCGGTGAAGGCTCCGGTGAAGGCTCCGAGATGTTTCACGTGAAACGCCCGCAGAGCCGCTCACGCACACGCAGCAGCAGACACCCACAGACCTGAACCACCCCCACAGCGCCCGGAGTTCTAGCGGCCGCCCCCCTGCCGGGGCACCGGTTCCGGACCCACTCCCAGCTCCAGCCCCAGCTGAGCACGCAACGCGCGCGTGTCCGGCTTGCCGTTGGCCGTGAGCGGGAAGTGGCCCACGACATGAACCGCGTTGGGCTGTTCGTACTCCGCGAGGTGCTCGGCGAGCCGCCGGCGCCAGGTGAGCGGGGCCTCGCCCTCGGGGTCCGCGACGACGAAGTGCAGTGCGCTGCCACGGCGTTGGTCCGCGACCGCCAGCACCTTGACCGGGCGCCCGCAGGCCTCGGCACGACGCTCCAGGCTCTCGGGGTAGAGCGTGAAACCCAGCCGGTGCACGGCCTGATTGCGGCCCACCACCCGTACGGTTCCCTCGGTGTCGACGCTGCCCAGATCGGCCGTCGGGTACCAGGCGTCCGGATCGACGGGCGTGAGCGAGCCGTCCTCCTGGAGGTAGCCGGCCATCAGCCCGGGGGAGCGCACCTCGATGACGCCCAGCTCGCCGGGGTCGGCAGTGCTGCCGTCGGGGCGCAGCACGCGAAGCCGCACGCCGGGCAGTGGACGCCCGCAGCCGTGCGGTGCGTCGGGGGTGGCCAGCGCGACGTTGCCGAGTTCCGTCAGGCCGTAGCCGTCCAGCAGCGGGCGGCCCATCGTCGTGCGGAAGGACTCCGCCAGCGGGGCGGGCAGCGGTGCCCCGCCCACGCCCCAGATGCGGACGCCCGCGAGCCCGGCGTGCACCTCGGGCCGGCGCCGCACCACGCCCAGGAGCGAGTGGTAGGTGGACGGAGCGGCGTCCACGGCGGTGGCGCCGTGCGCGGCGGCCTGGGTGACGGCCGCGTCGAGCCGCTGGTAGGGCGTGACCAGCAGGGTGCAGCGGGCCAGCCACCACAGCAGGATGACGGAGAGCCCGTACTGGTGGGAGAACGGCAGCAGCGGGGCGAGGACGTCGTCCGCGCGGTAGCCCATGGCCTGGATGGTGCGCAGTGAATTGTCGAGGACCGCGTGACCGGGCTTGACGATGCCTTTGGGGCGCCCGGTGGTGCCCGAGGACCACAGGACGAGCGCGTCGGGGCGGCGGAACCAGGGCGTCAGGTCGACCTCGGCCGGGGGTGGCGGCGGAGTGCCGGCGGCGAGCCCGGGGTAGTGCACGACGCACCGGTCGGGGATGCCGGGGAAGCCGGTGGCGTGGTCGGCGGCGGTGACCAGCCAGCGGGCGCGGGCCTGGCGGGCGGCCGCGGTGGCGTCGGCGGCGGAGAGCCGGTGGTCGACCGGGATGAGCGAGGTGTCCAGCCGCATCAGGGCCAGCAGCGTCACGACGTAGTCGACGCTGTTGTCGCCCTGGACCAGCACCCGGTCGCCGGCGCGGAGACCAAGGCGGGCAAGGGCGTGGGCGGTGGTCTGCACCCGGCGGGTGAGCGCCGGTCCGTCGAGCCGGCCGGTGTCGCCGGGCGAAGGCGCGGTCCCGTCGACGAGCCGGGCGGCGGCGACCGGAGGGGCGATGGTGTCGGTCATGGGTGCTCCGATCCCGTGGGGTCGAGGGGGGGCCGGGGGCGGGGCCGCCTCCTGCCCGGTCTGGGCTGGGCGGGAGCCGGGCCGGGGGCGGCCCGGCACAGCAGTGCGGAGGTGGTGGTGGCCACCCACAGGCCGGCCGCGTCATGGAACTCGCAGTCCAGCGTCAGCAGTTCACAGCCCGCGAGGGCGGTGGCCTCGGTGAGGCGGACGGTGGCGTGGAGGGTGTCCCCGGCGTGTGCGGGGCGGGCGTGGCGCAGTGACTGGGAGCGGTGCACGGCGCCGTCGAGGCTGGCGATCTGCGGCCGTGCGCTGAGCAGGGCGTCCTCGGCGCGTGCGGCGAGGGTGGCGAGGTAGGTCGGCGGGGCGATGGTGTCCGGGTGGCCGAGGGCGCGTGCGGCGTCGGGGTCGGTGTACGCGGGGTGGGGGTCGCCGAGCGCGGCGGCGAAGGCGGCGATCCGCTCCCGGTCGATGGCGTACGGGCCGCAGCGCAGGCTCGTGGGCTGCGTCATCGGCCGTCAGTCGCCGATCATGTGGCGGCCGCCGTCCGCGTGCACGATCTCGCCGGTGGTGGCGGGTAACCAGTCCGACAGCAGGGCCACGCAGGTACGGGCCACCGGCCCCGCGTCCTCGGGGTCCCAGCCCAGGGGCGCGCGGGTCGCCCAGCTCTTCTCGAAGGACGGTCCGTCGCCGCCGATGCCCCGTGCGGCCAGGGTGCGCAACGGTCCGGCCGCGACCAGGTTGGCCCGTATGCCATGTCCGCCGAGGTCGCGCGCCAGATAGCGCGAACAGGCCTCAAGTCCCGCCTTGGCGACGCCCATCCAGTCGTAGCCCGGCCAGGCGCGGGAGGCGTCGAAGTCCACCCCGACGACCGAGGCGCCGGGGCACAGCAGCGGCCGGCAGGCCATGGTGAGCGCCACCAGGGAGTAGGTCGAGGTGTGCAGCGCGGCGGACACCTCGCGCCACGGCGCGGTCAGAAAGCCGCCGTCCAGGCAGGCTGCGGGGGCGTTGGCGACGGAGTGCAGCACACCGTCGAGCCCGTCGAGGTGGGCGCCGACCCGGTCGGCGAGCGTGGCGAGCTGTGCCTCGTCGGTGACGTCCAGCTCCACGACGGGGGGCTCCTCCGGGAGCCGCCGGGCGAGCCGGGCCACCAGGCTCGGCCGGCCGTACGCGGTGAGGACGATCTTGGCGCCTTGTTCCTGGGCGAGCCGCGCCACCGCGTAGGCGATGGAGCGTTCGGTGATCACACCGGTGACAACCAGCCGCTTTCCGTCGAGCAGACCGCCCATTGCGGTTCCTCCGTCTGACTCGTCATCGACTCCAGAGTCACTGAAGATAACTCAGAAGCATTGTCTTGGCTTGGTCTTGATAGATCATCATTGACAACCTATCCGACCTCCAGTTGACTAGAACTGTCAAGTGTAGTCAAAGGAATGACTCTGATGTCACGCCTTCCGGCCGGTGGTGTAGGCGCGGGCCTCGAACCAGCGCCGGACCGCTCCGGACCGCTTCGGGTCGCGCCGACTTCGGCCGCCCCGGCCGCCGTGCGCCGCACGCCTTCATACCCTGTGCGCCCCCGTGCGACCCCCGTGCGACCCCCGGGCCTCGCGGCCGACCGGTGACGCACTCCCCCATTCCGCAGAGAGGTGACCGCCGTGACCATTCCGACCCGCGAAGAGATCGTCGTCCAACTCGCCGAGATCCTGCATGAGGTGGCCGGTGTCCTGCCGGCCGAGGTGACCGAGGAGAAGTCCCTGGTCGAGGAGTTGGACGTGGACTCCCTGGCGATGGCGGAGGTCATCGTCGTCGCCGAGGAGCGATTCGGGATCGCGCTGCCCGAAGAGGAGATGAAGGACATGCGTACAGTTTTGGACATAGTGCTACGAGTCGAGAAGCAGCTGGCGTCCTGATCCCGGCGGCGCCGCGTACACCGCCCGGCACCCGATCGGCGCGCTCCTGCCGGGCCGCCCGTCCGGCAGGAGCGGCTTTGCCCCAGGCGCATGAATAAAAGTCAGTTCCCCCCTTCTCCTTGGCGTATCGGCGGACCGCCCGCAGATCACCCCCTGGAAAGGCCGCAGATCACCCGGCGCTCCAGTCGCCGTGAACCGGAGAACGCGGCCCCCCGACGAGGGCTCGACATGGCGAAATCTGGTAATGCCCGCGAGTAAACCGAAGTTGATTTCCGGTCGTCGCTTGTTGACGCAGGCATAGACCAGGGTTACCTTGAGGATCTCCGGAGGGAAAACCAAATCGACTCACTGCACTGCTTTCCCGGATACGACCGTCCGCGGAAAGGAGACATGGTGCGAGGGGATCTATGCGGGGGGACCAGTCTTTCCATGGCGTGCATTCACTCAACCATGACCACGGCCGCGAAGGCGGCGGCGCAAGCGGCGGCGGCGGTCACACCGAGGGTCCGCACCGTGCGGTCAACTCACCACTCTGGTATGGAAGTTGGGACCCCGACCGCTCCCCTGAATTAGCCGACGGCGGTTTGCATATCTTCTCGCCCACGACCGGCGATATTCGAGAGAACGACTGTTTGGCGGCCTTTCTCGGTCGATTACTGCATTGTTCCCCGCGCGATATTCCGGTGATCCGGGACGGCTTCGGCCGGCCGGCGTTCGCAGAACCGCCCGCCGGCACCGGCTGGCCCCCGGGCGCCCGCCTTTGCCTCGGCATCACCGCCGACCCCGGACGGCAACTCCTCGCCCTGATGCGGGACCTCCCGGTGGCCCTGTCCGTGCACACCGTTCCGCCCGGCCCCGTCCGCGAACTGCTGCTCCCCTTCACCGCGTCGGAGCGCCGGCACATCCAGGAGGTGCCCGCGGACCGGCGGGCCCACCGGCTGGCCCAGCTGTGGACCCGTAAGGAAGCGGCCCTGCGGTTGACCGGCCCGGGCGGGCTGGCCACCGTCGACGAGATCGACGCGCTGAGCGAGGCGCGGGACGGCAAGGTCGTGATCCCGGCGTCCCGCGCACACCCCGGCGGCGTCGCCTACGTCCACGATCTGCCCGCCGGCCCGCGGACGGTGGCCTGCGCGGCCACCACCGCTCCCGCCCCCGGCGTGCGCATGTGGCAGCCCGACTCCCCTGAGGCGCAGCCGAAGACGTGACGCCGTAGGCCGGCCGCCCGGTTCCAGCTCGGGAAGACGCCCCCTACGGCATCAGCACCGCGTGCGGATCCGGCCCCGCGCCCGTGCGGCCGCCGGCGCTCAGCTCGCGCCAGCTCTCCAGCGCCAGCCGGAAGGCGCCGGCCTGCTCGTACCCCTCGGCGGCCAGCTTGAAATCGGCCTCCGCGGCCTCCTCGGAGCGGTCCGCGCGATGGGCGCGGGCCAGATGGAGCAGACAGCGGGCGCGGTCCAGGGGCGGGAGTTCACCGGCGCCGAGGTCGATCGAGGCGGCGTGTTCGGCGGCCGCCATGGCTTCGTTGTGGCGCAGCGCCGCGGCCGTCTCCAGCAGGGCCAGCCAGGTCCCGCCGGACGGGGTGTCGACCAGCGCCGCGGCCTGCCGGGCCCGCGCCATCAGGGCGTCCGCCTCGTCGGCCGGACCCGCCGCGAGCGCCAGCAGCGTACGGGCCCGGGCCAGCCGCAGCCGGAGCCGTACGCCGTCCGTCGCGGCCAACTGCTGCTCCGCCTCGGCGAACAGCTCCAGCGCACGGTCCGCCTGGCCGCCCAGATACCGCGCACCGGCCACCGCCCACAGGGCGCTCGCCCGCAGTTCACCGGCCGGCAGGGCCGCGATCTCCTCGCCCAGCTCCGCCCCGAGCTGCTCGGCGCGGTTCCACTCCCCGCTGTCGACGGACGCGGACAGCAGCGCCACCTTGGCCTGCGCCCGCTCCGGGCGGCCGGACTCCAGCTCGCCGGTGACCCGCACCGCCTCCTCCGCGTAGCGCACGCCGTCCGGGAGGCGGCCCGCGGAGCGCAGCAGTTGGGAGAGTTCGACGGCGACCCGGGCGTGCAGCACCGGGGCGGAGCGGGTGAGCGGGTCGTCCAGCAGCCGGCGCAGGGCGGCCTCATGGCGCTCCGGTTCGTCGAGCCGGCCCAGGACGCCGGCCAGCTCCCAGTGCGCCTCCCAGCGCACCTCGTCCTGATCGGCGCCGGCCCGCTCCACCACCGACTCCAGCTGGCGCCGCGCCGCCGGCCAGTCGCCGGCCAGCGAACTGGCGCGGGCGGCCACCAACTCGCCGACCAAGCCCAGGCGCTGGGCGAGCCGGTCCCCGGCGTCCTCGGTGGCGCTGAGCGCCTCGACCGTCGTGCCGAGCCGTTCGGCGATGGATCGGGCGATCTTGGCGCTCGGGATTCTGCGGCCGTTCTCGACCAGCGAGACATAACTGGGGGAGAGATCGCCCCCGGCGAGGTCCCCCTGGGACAGACCCTGAGCGCGCCGGACCTCCCGCACTCGCTTCCCGAAAGCAGGCTGCTCAATCACCAAGAAAATCGCTCGCAGTTGAGTTGGGGGGACGGACAGTGACGGTCTGCGGACGGCTCCGTACGGAGGGAGCCAGATGACGGGGAGTCTACTCATCGGGCGCCCGCGCGGGGGCGGACAAGGGCGACCTTCCCCCGGCCGAGGAGTCACTTTTTGTCATGCTCGGAGGCTGGCATTCCCCTTGCCTCGGTGTGGGTATTGCGACAGATGAGAGGCCGGTTCGAGGTCCTCGCGCAGGGAGATCAGGGGAGTGGCAGGCGCCGAGCGGCAGCCTGGGCCGGCATCGCTTGTCACGTGGGCTAGTCGAGTGCATTGACTTTGCTTGACAATAAATGACAATTGGCTGACGCTGACCCTCCATGGACTACGCCCCGAGGAGGGACATATGAGCTCCGCTCCCGCATGGCCGACCGTGGCCGCCGAGCCGGAGGGCAGCATCGAGCGCCGACGTGCGGCGGCCGTGCACCGGGTCCGGGACTTCCTGGTGAACGACACCGGCACCGTGCACGACCTGCTGTGCGAGATCTCCACCCACCGCGCCGCGCGCTACGAGATCGAGTCGACCGTCGCCACCCTCGACGGGGCCCTGGACGAGGTGGCCGCCCACCGGCCCGGCCGGGTCCCCCGCCTGGCCGCCTTCATGCCGTCGAACGTCATCCTCTACTCCTACGCCCTCTACCTCCTGGTACCCGCCCTCTACACCGACCGCCTGGTCTTCCGCCCCTCCAGCCGCGTCAAGGACCAGATGCGCCGGCTGCACACCCTGCTCGCCGAACAGCACGGCCTGCCGATCACCCTCACCGGCGCCAGCCAGCGCGAGTTCCTGCACGACCACGTACTCCCCGCCGACGTCGTGGTCTTCACCGGTGCCTACGCCAACGCCGAGCAGATCCGCGCCCAGCTCTCCCCCGGCCAGCTGTTCGTCTTCCTCGGCTCCGGCGTCAACCCGTTCGTGGTCGCCCCCGGGGCCGACCCCGAGCAGGCGGCCCGCGACGCGATCGCCATCCGGGTCCTCAACACCGGCCAGGACTGCCTGGGCCCGGACCTCTTCAGCGTCCACGAGTCACTGCTCGACCCGTTCGTCGACGCCCTGGTCAGGGAGCTCAAGGGCCTGCGCTACGGCCCGTACACCGACCCCGAGGCCGACTTCGGGCCGATCTTCTACGACAGCGCACTGGCGGACGGCGCGCAGTTCCTCGCCGGCAACCGCGGCGAGATCGTGCACGGCGGGCACGTCGACTTCCGCGCCCGCCGCCTCGACCCCACCGTCGTCGTCGGCACGGAGGTCACCCCGCGCACCCACGTACCGGAGTTCTTCGCCCCGATCTTCAACGTCGCCGGCTACCGCGACGAGGACGCCCTCGCCGCGACCCTCACCACCGGCATGTTCACCGAACGCGCCCTGGGCTCCAGCGTCTACGGACACGCCCCCGCCCTCGTCGAGGCGTTGCGGCGGCGCACCACCGTCACCCTCGACACCACCCTGATGTCCATCGACGACGGCAACGCCCCCTTCGGCGGCTACGGCCGGATGGCCAACTACATCTCCGACGGCCGGGAACTGCACGCCGAGCCCGTACTGCTCTCCAAGGCCGTGGCCGCCCACCGCCCGGGAGCCGGCCGATGACCGCACGGACCCACCCCACCGCCTGGGCCGCGATCGCCGACCACCTCCGCCACCTCGGCACCACGGCGGTCTTCGGGCTGCCCGGCGACGACATGGCGCTGCTCGGCGAGCTGGAGCGGTCCGACACCGCCGTGGTGCTCTGCCGCGACCAGCGCAACGCCGTGTTCATGGCGACCGGTTACGCGCTCGCCGCCGGCCGCCCGGGGATCTGTGTGATCGGCAAGGGCCCGGCACTGACCAACGCGCTCACCGGCGTCCTGGAGGCGCGCTCGGCCGCCGCGCCGCTGATCCTGATCGCCGACGGCACCCGGCTCGACCGGCTGGGCACCGGCGCCTTCCAGGAGCTGGACCAGCTCACCGCGGTCCGCCCGTACGTGAAGTGGGCGACCCGCGTCGACCACGCCGAGCGGCTGCCCGCCGCGCTGGAGAAGGCCGCCGCCGTCGCCGTCAACGGCACCCCGGGCCCGGTCTACCTGGAGCTCGCCGAGCAGGTCGCGGCGGAACCGGTCACCCGCGGCGGGCCCTGGCGCCCGTCCGCGCCCCAGCGGTCGGCCCCCGACCCGGTCGCGCTGGCCGCCACCGCGAAGCGGATCGCCGCCGCCGAACGGCCGTTGCTGCTGGTCGGCGGCGGCGCCCGGCACCGCAACACCGGCCGCCGCATCGAGCGGTTCGCCGAGCAGCTCGGCGCCGGGATCTTCACCACCGCCTCCGGCCGCGGCACCGTCGCCGAGGACCACCCCCTCTACTGCGGCGTCAGCGGCCTCTACACCGTCGCGCCGATCGACGCCCTGTGGCGCGAGGCCGGTCTGGTCGTCGCGCTGGGCAGCCGACTGGAGGAGACCGCCACCTTCGGCTGGCCGGACGATGCGGGACAACTCCCGGTAATCCAGGCGGTGTTGGGCGAAGAGAGCCTGGTCATGGAGCGGCCCGGGGCGTATGTCCTCGGGGACGCCGGACGGATCGTGGACGGCTGGACGGAACTGCTGGCCGGCCACCGGCCGGGTGGCCACTGGCCGGAACGGGTCCGCACGGCGAAGGCCGCGCTGGCGCGGCGCGCCGTCGACCGGACGGAGGCGGCCGCGAAGGCGGCGCCCGAGGGCACCGTGCCCGTCGCCCGGGTGCTGGCGGCGCTCGACCGCGCCGTCCCCGCCGACCGGGTCCTGGTCCAGGAGAACGGCCTGCAGGACATGTGGTCGTACTTCTTCCCGCACTACGCGCTCGGCGCCGGCGGCGGCTCCGTCGTCCCCAGCGAGCAGACGCCGCTGGGCTTCGGCGCGGCCGCCGCCGTCGGCGTACGGCTGGCCGAGCCGGCCGGGCGGCCGGTGGTCGCGGTGGTCGGCGACGGCGCGTTCAACCTGTTCCGCGGCGAACTGCCCACCGTCGCCGACGCGGGCGCCGCCGTCCTCTACGTCGTCCTCGACAACGGCGGCTACGGCTGGCTCCAGTCCAACCTCGACCGCGTCTCCGGCCCGGCCTCGCGCTTCGCCTTCACCACGCCCCGCCCCACCGGCACCGAGGGCCTGGCCGGCGCGTACGGCCTCGGCTACCGCCGGGTGACGACCGCCGACGAACTGCCCGCCGCGCTGGCGGACGCCTGGCGCCGGGTCGCCGCGGGGACCACCGCGGTGGTCGAGGTGGCGGTCGCGCTGACCGACACCCCACCGGGGATGACCGGTTCGGCGGGCGACTTCCCCGAGCGTGAGGGCGAACAGCCTTAGGGGGATTCCCCTCGGGGGGCGGGGCTTGTCCGAGGGGGCGGGGCGGGGAGGCCCTGAGGTGCGGGGGAACAGAACCCGTAGGGGATGCGAGGGCCCCCTGCGGGGCCACAACGTGGGGAGCCGAGGCGGTATTCCCGGATCCCCGGCGGACGTTCGCGTGACCCGGCTCCCTCTGGCCCGGGGGTGGCCGGGAGGGGGCCGGGTCACGGCTTCTTCGTACGGTGGGTGCCACGCCGGGGGCGTGCACGGGGATGCACCACGTTCCGTACGGATCGGTGTCAGGTCTTGGTGCGGAACTTGGCGACGGCCAGTGGCGCGGTGGCCGCCGTGAGGCCCAGCGACCACACCAGCGTCCAGGTCACCGGGCCGGCCACCGGGCCCTCGCCCAAGGCGAGTCCGCGGGCCGCGTCGGCCATATGGGTCAGGGGGTTGATACGGGTGAAGGTCTGCAGCCAGTCCGGCATGGTGGCCGGCGAGACGAAGATCGAGGAGCCGAACTGCAGCGGCGTCAGGACCAGCACCGACAGGCCCTGGATCGCCTGCGCGGTGCGCAGCGTCAGGCCCAGCAGCATGAAGGTCCAGATCAGCGAGGTGCCGAAGACGGTGGTCAGGCCGATCGCGGCCAGTACGCCCGGCCAGCGGCCGCTGAAGTCGAAGCCGAGCACCGCGGTGACCATCAGCAGGACCGCGATGGCGACCAGCATCCGGCCGGTCTCCACCACCACCTTGGCCAGCAGCACCGAGGAGCGGGCGATGGGCATCGTACGGAAGCGGTCCATCACGCCCGTACGGAAGTCGTCGTTGACGCCGAGGCCGACGGCCATCGCGATGGTCATCCCGAGGATGACCATCAGCCCCGGCATCAGGAACGCGGTGTACTGCGCGCGGGAGCCGCCGATCGAGCCGCCGAAGACGAAGACGAACAGCACCGTCAGCACGATCGGCATCAGCAGGGCGTCGGTCATCGACGCCGGGTTCTGCCGGATCTGCAGGAGATTGCGGCGGACCAGCGCGCCGGTGTGCCGGGCGGTGGCCCGCAGGCCGATCCGGTCCTCGTCGGCGAGGTCCGCCGGCGGCGCGGTGCGGGGCAGGGCCCGATACGACGTCACGGCTTCCCCTCCGGTCAGGCCGCCCGGCCGCGGCGCTCGGCGAGCCACTTCTGCCAGTACGTGCGCCGGTCGGAACTGGGGTGGGCGACGACGATGTCGCCGAGGACGGCGGAGCCGACGATCCGCACGCGCGGAGTGACGGCCTCCGGCCCGGAGTGCGCCCGGGTCAGATCGCGCACATCGCCGAAGACGTTGCCGCAGTTCATCTCGACCCGCACGCCCTCGGGGAGGAGGAGATGCACATCGCCGATCAACGCGCGTGCCTTGATGGTCAGTTCGCCGGTCGGTGGTGCGGGGGAGGCGCACAGGTCGAGGGTGACATCACCGAAGACCGCGGTGGCCTCGATGCCGTGCTCCAGGGAGGGGCTGTGGTGGACGAGGTCGCCGAACAGGGCGCGGAAGGTGCGCTGTCCGGTCGCGGAGCCGGCCGACTCCGGGGGTGTCACATGCGGCAGATCCTCGCCGATGGACAGCAACTCCTCGCGGGTGCGCGCCAGATACGCCGCCTCGGACCGCTCGGCCAGTTCCTCCAGGGTTAACCGGCCTTCCGCGGTGGCCTCCCTGAGCCGTTCGACCATGTCCTCGCGCTCGGCGTCCGAGGCCAGTACCGCGCGCGACGAGGTGCCGGCGGCGGGCGGGGAGACCGGATCCTTGTGCAGATCGGGGCGTTGGGGCTGCGTCATGGATGGTGCCTCCGCAGGGTCCGGCGGGGAAGGGGTGGTGAGGGCTTCATCCGACCACGTCAGGGCGGGCCCGGACATCGCCGTGGGGTAGTACATCGAAAGGTTGACCCCGGGATCCGGCGCACACAGTTCGGTGTACTCGGCGTCCGGTTTTTCGGTCCCGGTCTAGTCGACGAAATGATCTCGGTAGCCCCGGGTGAAGACCGGTGAAGGAATCAAAACTTCGGTCGACTTCTTCTTGACTCGTTGGTAAAGTGCCCAGCACTCATTGTGACTCGCCGATTTGGTGCAGCCGGCAGGAGTCATCCACCGTTGAAATCCGGAGGGTTTGTCGAATGCCTGAGCTGGCGGACACCGGGCGGCGAATCAAAGAGCTTCGGGTCAGCGCGGGAATGACACAGCACGACCTTGCCGGGTCCGAAATGTCGTCCAGCTACATCTCGCTCGTCGAACGCGGTAAGCGCATTCCCAGCGGCCGGGCACTGAAGATCCTGGCGGCCCGCCTCGGGGTCGGCGTGGACGAAATATCCGCGGCCGGTGAGCCGGTGGAAAGCCCCGGTCGGGTGCGCAGGCTCGACCTGGTCGGACGATTGGTGGCGGCCCGCCGGCAATGGGAGGGCGGCGACGCCGAGGGTGCGCTGTCGGAATTCCGCGCACTGGCCGAGAGCGACCCGGCCGGCCGGCAGGACGACGTATTCACCGAGGCGCAGCTCGCCATTGCCGAAATACTGGGCACCCTCGGCCGCGCCGACGAGGGCGCCGAGGTCCTGCTGCGGATGCTGGACGCGCTCGCCCCCGCGCCGTACGCCGAGGCCCGCCTGCGGGCCCTGGTCGCGCTCGCGGACCTGCTGGAGTCGGCCGGCCGGGTCCAGGACGGCCTGCGCTACGCGCTCACCGGCTCCCTCGAATGCGCCGACCGGCACCCCGGCACCGGATTCCACTCGCTGCTCGTCCTCGACGTGCTCACCCGCTGCGCCTACTGGAGCGGCTGCCCCGACTGGGCGCCCGACACCGATCACGGCCGGCCCCCGGCGGACGGCGTGTTCCCGGGGCCGCGGGCCGTCATCGATCTGCACCGGGCGCTCGACCTGCGCGACCGGGGCGAGGCGGAGCGCGCCGCGGCGCTGCTGGGGGAGTGCGCCCGCCGGGTCACCCCGGCCGCCGGCTTCCCGCTCTGGGAGAAGATCAACGGGCATTACGCCCTGCTGCTGCTGGACCGCGGTGAGACGGCGACGGCCCGCGGCATCGTCGAACGCGGCCTGGTCGTCGCCTCGGTGGCGCAGGAGCCGGGCTTCCCGCTGTGGCTGACGACCGCGCGGGCGGTGTACGCGGAGGCGGCCGGCGACCGGGGCCGGCTGGCGGAGCTGGGCGAGGAGGTGGCCGCGCTGCCCGACACCGGCCGCAGCCATGAGAAGGCCGCCGCGCTCCTGGAGATCGCGGCGGCGTGTGAGCGGGCGGGGGACCGGGAAAGGGCGGCCGGGCACTTCCGGTATTCCGCGGAGCTGTTCCGCCAGGCCCAGGCGTACCGGCACGCCGAGCGGGCCCGGGAACGGCTGGCGAACCTCCTCGAAAAGCGGGGCTGACGACCGCCCGGCCCCACGTGCCCAGGCGACGCAAATGCCGTTATTGCGCGCAATGCGCAATTACTTATTGGCCTTCTTTCCCAACCCCAGTAGCGCGAACAAGGCCTCCGCGCCACCGACGATCGCCAGCACCAGCCCGACCTTGGAAAGCGAGACGTACGGAGTCTCCACTTCCTTTGTGGTCAGCCACATGATCAGGCCGACGATCGCCAGAACAATACCTACCGCAATACCCTTCATCAGTTCCCTCGTCCCTTGAGGCGGGGCCCCGCGCGAGCGGGCGGAGCCGGTTGTACGGACCAGCGTCCCGGCCGACCGGGGCATTCGGATCATCCGCAGGTAGGCACTTTCCGCCCCGCCGTCTGTCACTTTCTATGTACGCCGGGCCCTGCCGGGGGGCGACGAGCACTCACGAGGGGCCCGGGCGCCGGCCGCCACCAGCCGGCACCAGCCGCCGCCGGCCGCCATCCGGCCGGGCGCCCAGGCGGCGACGGGCACCGCCCCCGGGTCGACCAACCGGCCTCGTCACCCCCCTCCCCGGGCATCCCATAGTCAATTTTCATGACTAAGCAAGTCACGTGCCTGAGAGCGTTTTCGCTGGTGTGCGGCCTGGTGGTCATCCGTACTGCACCTCCGATGAGAGCGCTCGCCTGACTCTCCGTGCGGCAACCTGTTGACAAACCAATGACTCCCCTGTCATGTTTCTGGTCATGAGGACGCCCCGGCGCAACAACGGGGGCTGAAAATCAGGAGGCGGGTTTCATGGAGTTACGCACGGATCGGCGGCGCGTTGTCGTCACCGGCTGCGGCGTGGTGTCCCCCGTGGGAAACACCACCGCGGACTTCTGGACCGCTCTGCTCGCCGGCCGCAGCGGGGTGCGCGCCCTTTCCCGCTTCGACGCCTCCGGCCTCCCGGTCCGTATCGGCGGTGACCTCACCGGATTCGACACGACCGGCCACCTCACCCCGCAGGAGGCCCGGCGCAGCGACGCCTTCACCCAGTACGCGGTCGTCGCCGCGGCCCAGGCGCTGCGCGCCGCCGGCCTCGAACCGCCGGCCGGCATCGACCCGTACCGCTTCGCCGCGGTCATCGGCTCCGGCTACGGCGCCGCCCCCGCGATCCAGCAGCAGTACGACGTAATGAAGGAGCACGGCCCGCGCCGCGTCTCCCCGTACCACTCGGTCCTCACCGCCATCGACCACCCGACGAGCCTGCTGTCCATCAAGTACGGGATCGCCGGCCCCAGTCACGCGGTCTCCGCGGCCTGCGCCACCGGAGCGGTGGCCATCGGCGAGGCGGCCGCCCTGATCCGCAGCGGCCGCGCCGACCTCGCGCTGGCCGGCGGCACGGACGACTCGCTCACCGCCGTCGACCTGGCCGGCACCGCCAACGCCCGGGCCCTCTCCCGCCGCAACGACGACCCCGAAGGCGCCAGCCGGCCCTTCGACCGGGACCGCGACGGCTTCGTGATGTCCGTCGGCGCGACCGTCCTCACCCTCGAGGAGGCCGGGCACGCCGAACGCCGCGGCGCACCGATCCTCGCCGAGGTGGCCGGTTACGCCGCCACCACCGACGCCCACCACGCCACCGCCCCCGACCCCACCGGAGCCGGCGCCGTCCGCGCGATGCGCGGCGCACTCGACGACGCCGGCTGCGCCCCCGAAGACGTCGGACAGATCAGCGCGCACGGCACCGGCACCGTCCTCAACGACCGCATCGAGGCGGCCGCCCTGCGCGAGGTGTTCGGCCCCGACCACCTGCGCCGTACGCCGGTCACGGCCGTCAAGAGCATGACCGGGCACATGCTCGGCGCCTCCGGTGCCGCCGAGGCCGCCGCCGCGGTGCTCTCGCTGCGGGACCGCCGGATCCCACCGATCCGTAACTGCGACCACCCCGACGAGGAAGACCTCGACCTGGTCGTCAAGGGCGCCCGCGACTGGGACGGCGACGTGGTGCTGAGCAACTCGTTCGGCTTCGGCGGCCACAACGCCGTCCTCGTACTGAAGCGCCACACCGCGTGAGGCACGCGGCTCCCGCTGCGCCGCGACCCCAGACCCACGACCCCCAGACCCACGACACCGAGATCCACGACACCGAGATCCACGACACCGAGATCCACGACACCACCGAGGAGGTAGACGCACCGTGCAGGGACGACTGGTGACCTTGGAATGGCCCGGCGACGACGACTGGGCCGCGATCGCCTCCTGGCTGCGGCCCGGTTCGCCGGCGGCCGTGCTCAGCGGTGACTGGGAGCTGCTGGGCGCCGCCGAGGTCGAGCAGGCCAACCGCTCGGGGCGGGTCCACCACCTGGTGATCCGCACGAAGGACGGCGAACGCATCGGCACCGTCAGCTACCAGCGCTCCGGCCGGATCGGCGGCTTCACCGTCGGCGGCGCGATCGGCTCCCCCGAGCTGTGGCGCCGCGGCTACGGCGCGGAGGCCGTGGTGCTGCTCGTCGACTACCTCTTCCACCAGCTCGACGCGCACCGGGTGCAGGTCACCACCGCCGGATACAACAAGGGCATCATCCGGCTGATGACCAAGACCCCGTTCACGGTCGAGGGCATCCTGCGCGACCACTGCTACCTCGACGGCCAGTACCACGACGCGATCGTGTGGGGCCTGCTCCGCGACGAGCACTACGCCTCGCTCGAGCCCAGCGACGACAACCGCGTACTGAACGTCGGGCTGGACGACTTCGTCTCCGAGGACGACAAGACCCAGGCCCGCGCCATCCTGGCCGAGCACCTGTCGACGGCCGGCCGCCGCACCGCGCTGACCGCCTACCTGAACGACTCCACCAGGCCCGCAGAGGTCACAGCGCCCGCAGCAACCACAGCGTGCGAAGAGACCACAGCGTCCCAAGAGGCCGACGGCCCCGCATCCGCCCGAGGTGCCGCATGAGAGACGGCGCCGAGAGCTTCGCCCTGGCCGACCGCACATTCTTCGACTGGCCCGGCAACTGGGACCTGGAAGCCACCCGCTTCCCCGTCCCGCCCCTCCCCGACGGCTGGACGCACGACGAGAACGAGGCCTGGGCCTTCTGCCGCCCTCCCGAGGACCGGCTCCCCGACCAGGGCTGGAAGATCCACATCAGCGCGGCCCCCGACGACGCCCACCGCACCATCGCCGACGTCGCCGCCTACTGCACCCGGCACGGCCTGACCTTCAAGTACCTCAAGAGCGCCAACGTCCTGCGCGCCCTGAGCCGCAAGTACGCCCAGCGCTCCTCCGCCGGCAAGCTGCTGACCGTCTACCCGGCGGACGAGGCCGAGCTGGCCCGCACCCTCGATGGGCTGGACGCGATCGTCGGGGGCCGCCCCGGCCCGTACGTCCTGACCGATCTGCGCTTCCGGCAGGGTCCGCTCTACGTACGCTACGGAGGCTTCCGCACCTTCTACATGGAAGACGCCGACGGCGACCTGGTCACCGCGCTGCGGCGCCCGGACGGCTCCCTGGAGCCGGACCGCCGCACACCCGTCTTCCACACCCCGGACTGGGTCGTGCTGCCCGACGTCCTGAAGGACTCGCTGGCCGCCCGCCAGACCGTGGACGACTTCCCCTACCGGATCACCGGGGCGCTGCACTTCTCGCACGGCGGCGGCGTCTACCGCGCCGAGCCGGTCGGCGACCAGGTCCTCGGCGCCGGGCAGCGCAGCGTCGTCCTCAAGGAGGGCCGTCCCTACTCCGGTACGGACGGCGTCGGCCGGGACGCGGTCAGCCGGCTCGCCCACGAGCACCGCATCCTGACGAAGCTGGCCGGACTGCCCGGCATCCCGCGCACCTTCGGCACCCTCCAGGTCCGCGACCACCTGTTCCTGGTCCTGGAGGACATCGAGGGGCAGGACTTCCAGTCCTGGCTCGCCGGCGTCTACCCGCTGACCGTTCCCGAGCCCGACGAGACGGCCGTGGCCGCCCACCGGGACCGCGCCCTGGCCCTGTTCGGCCGGATCGAGGCGCTGATCGCCTCGGTGCACGGACGCGGCGTGCGCATCGGCGACCTGCACCCGGGCAACTTCATCATCCAGCCCGGCGACATCCCCGTCCTCCTGGACTTCGAGGTGGCCGACGCCGTCGACCGGGCCACCCCCAGCAGCCTCGGCGCCCCGGGTTTCCACCGGGCCGACGCCACCGGCGCGGACGGCGACCACTACGCGCTGGCCGCCATCGCGCTGTGGCTGTTCCTGCCGCTCGCCGCGCTCGGTGGCCTGGCCCCCGACAAGGCGCCGACGCTGCTCGACACCGCGGCACGGCGGTTCGGCCTCCCCGGCCACCTGGTGTCCCGGCTGGCCCCGCAGCTCGCCCCCAACGACAACACCACCGCCAAGATCCGCAGCGTCCAAGGCCCGTTCCCACCGCCCGACGTGCTGGCCTCGATCGGCCGCGGGCTGCGCGACAGCGCCACCCCGCACCGCACCGACCGGCTCTACCCGGGCGACTTCGCACAGTTCGCCGAGGGCGGCGCGGGTTTCGCACACGGCGCGGCCGGCGTCCTGTGGGCCCGGCACACCGTCCTCGGGGAGCACGACGAGCAGGGCGCGGCCTGGCTGCGCGCCGCCGTCGACCGGGTCCCCGCCGAGCGCACCGGCTTCTACGACGGACTGCACGGCATCGCCTACGTCTTAAGGCAGTTGGACGAGGAAGAGGCGGCCCAGCGCGCCCTCGACCGGGCGGCCGAACGGCTCCCCGTTCGCCACTGCCCCAGCCTCTACCGCGGCCTGTCCGGCGTCGGTCTGAACCTTCTGCACTTCGCCGACGCCCTGGACGACGACGCCCTGCGCCGCCAGGCCCTCGGCCTCGCCGACCGCGTCACCGAGCGGCTCACCGCGGCCCGCCGCGAACCCGTCGAGCGCAAGCGCCGGCGCGGTTCCACCCACGCCGCCGGGCTGATGTACGGCTGGTCGGGCCCGGCGCTGTTCCTGCTCCGCGCCCATCAGGCCACCGGCGACCCGGCTCTTCTGGACGAGGCGCTCCGCGCCGTCCACCGCGACCTGGACCGCTGCGCTCCGGGCCCGCAGGACACCCTCCACGTAGACGAGGGTTTCCGACTGCTGCCCTACCTGGACAACGGCAGCGCGGGCATCGCCCTGGTGGCGGCCGAACTCCTGCGCCACCGCGACGACGCACGGCTCCACGAGGCCCTGCCGGGCCTGCTGCGCGCCTGCTCCTGCGACTTCACCATCGAATCGGGCCTGTGGGGCGGCCGCGCCGGACTGATCGGCGCCCTGGCCACCCTGCGCGAGCACGTCCCGCTGCCCCCGGCCACCGCCGACCGGCATCTCCATCGCCACCTGGCCAATCTCCACCAGCACGCCATGACGCTGAACGGCGCGACGGTCTTCCCCTGCGACGGCCGGGCCCGGATCTCCATGGACGTGGCCACCGGCGGGGCCGGCGTACTGCTGGCCCTCGCCACCGCCGAACGGGGCACCGAGCTGCTGCCGTTCCTCACCGACCCGCGGTCCGCCGCGGCCGTTCACTCGGCCGTCCCGGAGCGCGCCACCACCGCCCCGTCCGGGGCGGCGGCCACTACGGACGACGGAAGGGAGGTGTCGTAAATGACCATCATGGATCTTCAGGGTCTGGAGGTGCCGGGCGAGCGTGAGGCCCAGGCGCTCGGCTCCACCGTCAGCACCGGCTGCTGACGCGGCGCCCGGCGGCCCGCGCACCGCTGTGCACGGGCCCGGGGCTCCAGGTGTCCCGCAACGGCACCTGGCACGTCAGTACCGCTGTCCACCGTCACTGCCACACCACCGGAGGGAGGTGTCGTCAATGACCATCATGGATCTTCAGGGTCTGGAGGTGCCGGGCGAGCGTGACGCTCAGGCGCTCGGCTCCACCGTCAGCGGCGGCTGCTGACACCGAGTTCGGTGTCCAGTACGCACGGTACACATCGGGACCGGACAACGGAAGGGAGGTGTCGTCAATGACCATCATGGACCTTCAGGGCCTGGAGGTGCCGGGCGAGCGTGAGGCCCAGGCGCTCGGCTCCACCGTCAGCACCGGCTGCTGACCCGGCGCCCGGTGGTCCCGCGCCTCGGCGCGGGCCACCGGGCCCTGTGTTGTTCGGGGAGGGAGAAATCAAGCGCCTTACGGACGGAGGCCAGTTGAACACCGGACGGTCGAACAGCTCCCCGGATCAGCCCCGTTCCCTGCCGCGCTCCCCCGCCCGTTCCCTGCCGCGCTCCTCGGCCCGCTCCCTCTGCGTCATCGGCTGCGGCCCCCGTGGCGCCTCCATCGTGGAGCGGATCCTCGCCAACGTCCCCGCCCTGTACGGTGACCGGCCGCTGGACCTGCACATCGTCGACCCGTACCCGCCGGGCGCCGGCCGCACATGGCGCACCGACCAGCCCGGCCTGCTGTGGATGAACTCCGCCGCCGAGCACGTCACCATCTACCCCGACGAGAGCGTCACCTGCGCCGGCCCGCCGCGCCCCGGCCCCACCACGGCCGGCTGGCTCGACGCCCCGCTCCACGACGGCTCCTACGCCGCCCGCCGCGACCAAGGCCGCTATCTGCGCCACTTCTTCGCCACGGTGACCCGCGACCTGCCCGCCTCCGTCCGGCTGTTCGTCCACCAGGCACGGGCGGTCGACCTACGGCGTACCGATGCGGACGCCGATGCGGACGCCGATGCGGACACTGCTACGGGCATCGATGCGGATTCCCATACGGACACCGATACGGACGCCCATACGGACGGGATCTCGCCCTCCGGCCGTCGCCAGCAGGTGATCCTCGACTCCGGCCGGCCGCCCCTCCTCGCCGATCGGGTTGTCCTCGCCCAAGGCCACACCCAGGCCCTCGCCGAACCCGCCCCACCCGGCCTGACCCGCATCGGCCCCGGCCCCGCCGACCCCGCCGCACTGGACCGGATACCGCCCGGCGCGCCGGTCCTCGTCCGCGGCCTGGGCCTGGTCTTCATCGACTGCCTGGCACTGCTGACCGAGGGCCGCGGCGGCCGCTACGACCGCACCCCCGACGGCCGTCTGCGCTATCTGCCGTCCGGCCGCGAGCCCCGCCTCCACGCGGGCTCCCGCCGCGGTGTCCCGCTCCCCCCGAAACCATCGGTCCCACCGCCCCCTTCGACCCCCTCGTCCCCTCCGGCCCTGCGTTTCGCCACCCTCGAGGCCTGCCGCGCCCTGCTCGCCCGTCCCCGGGCCTCCTTCACCCGCGACGTATGGCCGCTGATCCTGGCCGAACTGACCTGGTGCCACTACCGCGCCCTCTTCGCCGAACGGCCCGACCGCACCCGTATGACCTGGGACGACTTCGACGCCCAGTACGCGCTGCTGCTGACCGACGCCGAACGGCTTGCCAAACTCGCCCGCGAGGCGGTCCCCGACCCGGCCGACCGCCTCGACCTGGAGCGCCTGACCGCCCCCCTGGACGGCCTGACCTTCCCCGACACCGCCGCCCTCCAGCGCTACTTGCACGCCCACCTCACCGCGGTCCTGCGCAGCCGTACGGGACCCGCGCGCGGCGTCGCCACCGCCCTGGTCGACGCGCTCGCACGACTCGGCACGGTCATCGAGGAACTATGGCGCTCCGGCGATCTCCCGCCCGACCAAGTAGGCGACACCCTGGCCAAGTTCACCCTCGGCGCCTACCTCAGCTCGGGCCCCCCGCCCCTCCGCGCCGAACAACTCCTGGCCCTCGCCGAGGCGGGGGTGGTGACGTTCGTGGGGCCCGACATGCGCGTGGAGGTCGCCGAGCCGGGCCTGTCGGGGACACCCGCGCTCTTCCGGGCGACCAGCCCCGCCCTCCCCGGCACCGTCCACGAGGCGGCGATCCTCCTCGACGCGCGCTTGGCGGCCCCCGACCTCACCCGGCCCGCCGACCCCCTCCTCCGGGCCCTGACCTCCCGCGGCGAACTCGTCCCGGCCCGCACCCCGGACGGCACCCCCACCGGCCAACTCCACCTCTCCGGCGCGGATCTCCACCCCGTCGACGCACAAGGCACCGAGCACACGGACCGCATCATCGCGGGCCCGGCCCAGTTCCCCCGCCCGGGAACCGACGCCGTGTACTTCCGCCAGAACGACGCCATTGCGCGGAACCTGCTCGGGGACGCCTGAGGGCGATCGAGAACGAGGCCACGGCGGGCCGCAGCAACCCGTCATAGCCTCCGCCATTCCCGCCTGAAATCACCATCCCATCCCAACTCGCCCTATTTGCCTCCCCATCCCACCCCTTATTTGAAAACAAAAAGAACCGACGGCCGGTTTTTCCTCCTCGTGTCCCCGGCGGCGTTGTCAGTGCCGTATGCCAAAGTGGATGGAACAGTTGAGCGGGGAATCGGGTATCGGGGGAGGGGCCGGACCGCCATGTCCTTGGCCGAAGAGGTAGCGGCAATTCACGCGGGACAGCCGGATCCAGCCGCGTTGGTGGGCGAATTCCGCCGCACTCATGTCTTGATTCCGACGGTCAACGACACACTCCTCTCGACGGAGTCGGACGGCATCCGCTGGCTGTACGCCTTCACCGACGAGGACGCCCTCTCGCGCTTCGCGCTCTCCCGCGGCAGTGAGCCCGGCGCGGAGTGGCAGTACGTCACGGTGTCCGGCGCCCGCGTCCTTGACGTGCTGATTCCCGACATCGAGGGCCCTACGGGGGTGGCCCTGGACGCCGGTAGCGAGCAGGGCGCGCTGTTCCCGCCGGTCGCCGGGATCGTCCCCGACAGGGCGGCCATCGACGTATCAACGGGTGACGGGTCGGGCGACTTCGCGCCGCACAGGGGGGAAGCGCAGTAATGGGCCTGATAGGCGGGAGTGGGTACCAGCTTGAGCCCGAGGCTTTCGAGCAGCTCACCAAAGGCATCAAGGCCGCGACGGCCGAACTCAAAGAGCTGGGCTTTGACGTGGAAGCCCAACTTGGCCGCGGTTTCGACAAATTGTCCCTGGACAGCATGGAATGCGGTGACGACGGCCTGGCAGCCGTCCTGGAGTCCTTCTGCGAACGCTGGGGATGGGGCGTCCGCACCTTGATGCAGGACGCCAACCAATTCTCCAAAAAGCTGGGCCTGACCGCCGGCATTTACTACGAGCAGGAGCAGTACGTCTCGGACGCGCTGAAGCAGACCGCGAACGCGCCATCGGCGACCCGTCCAAGACAGCCGAGCAGCTGCACAAGACGTCCTGGGGCGACATAGCCGCCGACAACCCCCTCAACGTCGACTTCGACCCGACGTCCGCGGAGTCGTTGGAGTCCCGTGACCGGATGCTGCAGACGGCCGACAAGCTCGGCCAGGACGTCCAGTCGATCCCTGACCGGGTGAAGCACCCCTTCGACGACCCCGCCGAGGTCACCACGGAGTTCCACGAACCAAAGGGTTCGCAGGGTCAGAGGAGTGAGGGCAAGTGAACTGGCTCGGCGATGGTCTGAACGCGATAGGCGAGGGCGCGAGCAAGTTCACCGACGCCGTGGAGCGGGGCGCGGGCGAGCTGGTCGAGCACGGCTCCGACCTGGCCGGCGACGCCCTGGAGACCGTCGGCCTCGACGACGCCGGCCACGCGGTCCGCTCCGCCGGAGCCAAGGCGGCCGGCGCCCTGGGCGCGCATGTGGACGAACGCCAGCTCGGCGAATCCGAGGACCCCAAGGAACTCATCCACGGCGACGTGGCGAAGATCAACGAAACGGCGTCCCACCTCAAGGACTTCGCCGCCGCCTTCGACCGGGTCGCCGAAGGCATGCGCAAGATCGGCTCGCACCAGCACTGGAGCGGTAAGGCCGCCGACGCCTTCCGCGAGAAGTTCGACATGCACCCCAAGCAGTGGATGCACGCCGCCGATGCTTGCGACGACGCGTACAAGGCCCTGAAGTCCTATGCGGAAACGGTGTCCTGGGCCCAGGGCAAGGCCGCCGACGCCATCGACAAGTACCGCAACGCGACGGAGGCCACCCGGCGCTCCCTCGACGCCTACAAGTCCAAGCTCGACACGTACAACGCGCAGGTCGATTCCTACAACTCGGCCATCGAGAACGGGCAGAACCCCGGCGCCCAGCCGCAGAAGCCCGGCGCTTACGCAGACCCGGGTGGTGAGGGCCGCGAAGCCGCCGAAGACATGCTCAAAACCGCCCGCAGCCAGCGCAACGAAGCCGCCGAGCGGGCCCGTAACGCCATCAAGGGCGCCCTGGCCCACGCCCCCGACAAGCCCGCGTTCACCGACCTCGCGGGGGCGGCCCTCAAGGACGGCGGCGAGGCGTTCGTCCTCCAGAACGCGCACATGGTCGGCGGCGCCCTCAAGGCCGGCGCCGAGACCATCAAGCTGGCCCGGACGGTCAACCCACTGGACCCCTACAACATCACCCACCCCTGGAAGTTCGCCAACAACGCCTCCACCATGCTCATGGGCCTGGCTCAGGCCCCGCTCCACCCCATCGACACGGCGAAGGGCATGCTCGGCTCCGGCTGGGGCAGCGACCCCGGCGACGCGTTCGGGGCCCTGGTCGTCAACGCGATCGGCGGCAAGGGCGCGGGGGGTCTGGCCAAGGGAGCGGCGAAGGCGGGTGCAAAGAACGCGGCCAAGACCGCGGCCCGCACCGCCGCCAAGGAGGGCGGCAAGCGCACGGTTCGGGACCGGTTGCGTACCGCCTGGTGCAAGACCTTCGGCAGCGACCCCATCGACATGGCCACCGGCCGCATGCACCTGCCGCAGACCGACATCACCCTCCCCGGCAGCCTGCCCCTGGCCTTCTCCCGCACCTTCGAGTCGTCCTACCGCCAGGGCCGCTGGTTCGGCCCGACCTGGATGTCCACTGTCGACCAGCGCCTGGAGATCGACTCCGAGGGCGTCATCCTCATCGGCGAAGAGGGCAACTTCCTCCTCTACCCCCACCCCGCCGTCGGCGTCCCCACCCACCCGGTCGAGGGCGACGGCGCCCCCCTCGAACTCACCCCCGACGGCGACTACCTCCTCACCGACCCGGCCACCGGCACCCGCCGCTACTTCACCACCTACACCGAGAACCTCGCCGTCCTCGACGAGATATCCGACCGGCACGGCAACCACCACACCTTCGACTACACCGAAGACGGCACACCCACGGCCATCACCCACAGCGCCGGCTACCGCCTCCTCCTCACCACCGACGAGGGCCGCATCACCGCCCTCCACCTCGCCGGCGCGGCCCCCGACGGCACCGACCAGCTCCTGAAGTCGTACGGCTACGACGACGCGGGCAACCTGGTCACCGTCACCAACTCCTCCGGCCTCCCCCTCCGCTTCACCTACGACGAAGCCGCCCGCATCACGTCCTGGACCGACACCAACAACAGCAGCTACCACTACGTCTACGACGATGCGGACCGCTGCATCTCCCAGGGCGGCATCGAAGGCCACCTCCGCGGCAACTTCACCTGGGGCGAGCCGGACCCGGAATCCGGCCTACGCACCAACCTCCACTACAACTCCCTGGGGCAGCTGACCACTTACCAGGTCAACGACCACCACCACATCGTCACGACCACGGACCCGACGGGCGCCACGACTCGCACCGTCCGCGACGCGGCCCACCGCATCCTCTCCACCACCGACCCCCTGGGCCGCACCACCGCCATCGACTACGACGACGACGGCCGCCCGACGACCGTCACCCTCCCCGACGGCTCCACCTCCACCACCACCTACAACGACCTCGGTCTGCCGCTGACGGTCACCGGCCCGGACGGCACCACCTGGACCCACACCTACGACGCCACCGGCAACCGCACCTCGTCCACCGACCCCACCGGCGCCACCACCACCTACACCCACGACACCCGAGGCCACGTCTCCTCCATCACCGACGCCCTCGGCAACACCACCCGCCTCTACTGCAACGAGGCCGGCCTGCCCCTCTCGGTCACCGACCCCCTGGGCGCCACCACCCACTACCGCCGCGACGCCTTCGGCCGCACCACCTCCGTCACCAACCCCCTCGGCGAAACCACCCACATGGTGTGGACACCGGAAGGCAAACTAGCCGCCCGAATAGACCCCACCGGCGCCACCGAGCAGTGGACCTACGACGGCGAGGGCAACCGCACCACCCACACCGACGCCATCGGCCAGACCACCCGCTACGAGTACGGCCACTTCGACCTGCTCACGGCCCGTACCGACCCCGACGGCGTCCGCCACGAGTTCACCCACGACACCGAACTCCGCCTCACCCAGGTCACCAACCCCCAGGGCCTGACCTGGAACTACGCCTACGATCCAGCGGGCAGGTTGCTATCAGAGTCGGACTTCGACGACCGCATCCTCACGTACGCCCACGACCCTGCGGGCCAATTGGTGAGTCGCACCAACACCCTGGGTGAGGTCACCACCTACACCCGCGACACCCTCGGCCGCATCACGACCAAGGACGCCGCAGGCCTCATCACCACCTACGCACACGACTCCGCCGGCAACCTGAAGCAAGCAGCCAACCCGGACGCCACGGTCACCTACACCCGCGACACCCTGGGCCGCGTCACCGCCGAGTCGGTCAACGGCCGCACCATGACGTTCACCTACGACGCCCTGGGTCGCCGCACCTCCCGCACTACGCCCTCAGGCGCAACCAGCACCTGGACGTACGATGCGGCAGGGAATCGCACGACACTTACGGCCTCCGGTCACGTCCTGGATTTTGAACACGACGCTGCAGGGCGCAACATCAACCAGCGCTTTGGTGAAGCAATCTCTCTTGCCACCACCTGGGACCCCGCAGGTCGACTTGCGGAGCAAACGCTCGTCGGTGCCGAGACCCAGCCTCTCCAGCGTCGAACCTATTCCTACCGTCCAGATGGCAACCTCATTGGCATTAACGATCAACTGAACGGCCCGCGCACCTTCGATGTCGACGCGGCGGGCCGTGTCACCGCGGTCCGCGCCCGAGGCTGGACGGAAACCTACGCCTACGACCAGGTAGGCAACCAGACCGAGGCCCAGTGGCCCGACGGGCACCCTAGTGCGGAGGCCCGCGGCGCCCGCACATACTCCGGTACCCGAATACTCAGCGGCGGTAATGTTCGTTACGAACACGATGCCCAGGGCCGCATCACGCTGCGCCAGAAGGCCCGGCTCTCCCGCAAACCCGATACCTGGCGCTATAGCTGGGACGCGGAAGACCACCTTATTTCTGTCGTCACGCCCGATGCCCAGTCGTGGCATTACCTCTACGACGCGATCGGTCGCCGCATAGCCAAGCAGCGCCTTGCGGCTGATGGATCAGTTGTCGAAGAGGTCGGATTCACCTGGGACGGCACCACCCTAGCCGAACAAACCACCGCCACTCCGGACGCTCCTGACCCGATAACCCTCGCTTGGGACCATAGCGGCTTGCGTCCTATTGCCCAGATCGAACGAAAGTCGCTGGCAAGTGCTTCTCGGAAAGAAATCGACCAACGATTCTTCGCAATTGTCACCGACCTCGTAGGTACCCCTACCGAGCTCGTAGACGAGACTGGCGCCATCGCTTGGCGCACGCGCGCGACGGTTTGGGGTACCACCACTTGGACCCGCAGCAGCACTGCCTACACACCTCTCCGTTTCCCGGGCCAATATTTCGATCCGGAAACCCAACTCCACTACAACGTCCACCGCTACTACGATCCCGAATCCGCCCGCTACACCGCACCAGACCCCCTTGGCCTCGCCCCTGCACTGAACCCCGTCACGTACGTTCACAATCCCCACACTTGGGCCGATCCTCTTGGCCTGGCGGGTTGCGACACCACCAAGCTCTATCGGGCCCCGCATCACGGGAACAGAGACCTGGAAGCGGGCGGTCTGGACCCTGCCCTGCACCCGGACACTCCTGAGGGTGGTGCTGGCACCGCATATCTGGGCGATAGTGAACAGGTCGCCCAGAGGTACGCAGAGCAAGGGATTTATGAGGACGGGTACCATGAATTTGTGATGAAGTCAGGCTTCAAGGAGGCTTTTCCGGAGGGCGTGTACAAGCGCACTCACGACAATAGGCCGGGGGAATGGCAGTGGCTGATCCCCAGGGGGGAGATTTCGAGGCTCAATTCTTATGTTCAGGAGGTCAATTGGGTCAACTACTATCAAGGTTATGCGTGGCGGGACTGATGGCGCAAAGGAGAGGTTCTATGTGGAACTCGGAAAGTGACACCCCTGGTGCGCTGCTTGCTCAATTGCAGCCAGGTCAAGTGTGTAGGGGGGTTGTAAGTTCGGTTGCGAACTTTGGTGTGTTCGTGGACCTGGGGGGCGTCACTGGGATCGTAACTGCTGCAAATCTCTCATGGGGAAGTGTCGATCACCCTTCAGAAGTTGCTCGCGAGGGACAGGAGGTCGTCGTCGCCGTGCTGAGCGTCGACCTAGAACGCGAACAAGTGTCAGTTTCTATTAAAGATTTGCAGCAGGATCCGCTCCTTGAATTCTCTCGCTTGCGATTCGGTTCTACGATGCTTGGCTCCGTAGTTAAGATCACCCCAATTGGGATTTTCGTTCGACTCGAAGAGGTGGTGGGATTGCTGCCGGTTTCCCAATTGGAGGGGCGTGAAATGGTGAAGGTCGGTGACACATTGAGTGTCAAAGTCTCGTGCATTAATATTGCGAAGCGCCAGGTTGCGCTTTCGTTCAGCTCCGAACCTTGCGGCTTCGAGTAAATTGTTTGGGGATATTTAGGCAGAAGCGGGCGAGGGGCTGGGTCGCCCCTCGCAGGGTGCGTATACATGCGCATGCATCGACGGGGTCGGAGGCATCGCACTCATGGCTAAGACGTCGCAGTCCAAGTCCACGTGTCGAGTGGCTCCTAAACGTTAAAGATTGATCACTCAACAGCATCTGCAAAGCGGCTTCGGGAAGGCGCTAGAGGGTGGGGTGCCGATCGGTGAAAGCTGCACTGAGTCGGCATCCGTAGCTGTGTGATCCGCAGTGGCTCGTTCACACCGTTCCCTTGGCCCGTCCCGCGATACCTTCGGAGTGTCGACATCCGGAGGGGTGCCAGGATGCCCTACGCCAGTGACAGCGCCAGCGAACGCATCGGGCAGCGCATCGCGGAAGCGCGTAAGGCGCGTGGCTTGACTCAGCATGGAACGGCCCGATCACCGCGACGTGTCGAGTACCGGGAGCAGTCGGGAGGCTAAGGCCTGGCAGGCGCAGCAGCGATCCCTCATCGACCAAGGCAGAATCGACGAGGCCATCAAGATGGACATCGACGACATCCGAGCCAGGTTCGGCAGCAAGTACGATCAGCACATCCAAGATATGGTCCAAAGCCTGCCGGACAACAGAGGGTTTCAGATGCTCCTCGACCAAAATGGCTGGACCATCAACTACGACCTCCTGAAGTGAGGCACTTCATGGACTTCATCCTCGACCCGCCGACTGGTGTCTCCGCGCTGCGGATCGGCATGAGCTACGAGCAGGCCCTGGAAGCAATCTCCGATTGGGGAACCCCGAGCGTGTCGGGGCCCTATTCGCATACATCCACTGTGAAGATTCGGGTGGATTTTCGCAGTATGGATATTCTTGCTCGTCTCGAAGGTGGAGAATCCGTTACTGCCGTCGAGCTGTGGCGTTTTGAAGAGGATTTGCCGGATGTGCGGGTCCTGCTTGACGGTGCTGATGTATTCCGTACTCCGGCTCGCGAAGTGTTGCGGCTACAGTCTGAGCGAGGGCGCAGGGTTGACGAGAGCGACCCGGAGAACCCTGTGATTCCAGAAGTCACGCTGGCCTTTACTCGCGAAACGGGTCAAGACGTACCGCGTGACTCGGACGGACTTCCCGTGTACTTCACGTCAGTACTCGTGGCAGGCGTGGACTACTACTGAGGACGTCCCGCCCCGAAGCCCGGGGCGGGCTGGCTTCTTGCCGCAGTTATCCACAGCTGCTCATCCACCTTGGCGAGTGCGCTCATGGCTCTCACTGGGTAACAGGGCCAATCGGTATGCACCTGCCCCCGCCTCTGTCCGGGCCGTAGGCTGACTGGGACGGTACGCCACCTAGGGGGCACGCATGGATCTGTCAGACGAGCTCAGTACCGGCGAGCGGATCAGGGTTCTTCGGGAGTCGCGTGGCATGACGCGTGCCACGCTCGCCAATCTCTGTGGGCGAGGCCCTGACTGGCTGAAGAAGATCGAGACGGGGGAGCGTGAACTCCGGTCGCATTCCCTCCTGTTGAGTCTTGGTGCGGCGCTTCAGGTCTCTGACCTGTCCGTTCTCACCGGGGACAGCGAGGGTGGTCCGGCGCAGCTGGTCCCGCTCGGCAGGATGAACCATCCGGCGATGCCGGAGATCTGGGCTGCGGTGATGAACCGCTCCCTGACTGCGGCGGTCACGGGTCCCACAGAGCCGGCGGTGCTGCAAGGCCGTGTCGACCAGACGTGGCGCCTGTGGCACACGTCCAATCGCAACCGCACCGAGGTGGGGGCTCTGCTCCCCGCGCTTATCCGCGACGGCGAAGCCGCTGTGCGGGCTCTTGACGGCGAGCAGCGACGTGCCGCCCTGGTGGCGCTGTCCGACGTGTACCGGCTCACGGGGCAGGCCACTGCCTACGTGGCCCCCGCCGAGCTGGCGTGGGTCGTTGCGGACCGTGCCCTGTCCTCGGCGCAGGACGCCGATCAGCCTGCTGCCATAGCCGCTGCCGCATGGAACATGGGCAACATCCTGCGTGAGACCTCGTATCCCGAGGAAGCGTTGCGCATCGTCGCCGAGGCCGGTGATCTCCTCCGGCCCCACCTTGATGGCGCTCCGGACGACTGGCGTGGCATCTACGGCGCGCTTCAGCTGCACGCCGCGGTCACGGTGGCGCGAGAGGGCCGTGACGGCGACGCATGGCGGTACTGGGACAAGGGCGACCAAGTGGCGAAGTCCCTGCCCGCCTCGTACGTCCATCCGTCCACGGTATTCGGCCGCGCCAACGTCGATTTCCACGCGGTGAGTGTCGCGACTGATCTGCGCAAGGCGCAGAAGGCTCTTGGACTCGCTGACGACCTCGATCCCGATGTGATGCCCTCCCGCGAGCGGCGCGCACGGCTGTGGGTGGAAGTCGCCCGAGGACACCTCCAGCGTGGCGACCGGACTGCCGCGCTGCATGTGATGCAGATGGCTCACCAGATCGGCGCAGAGACGGTCACCTACACCCCGTCCGCCCGCGTCGTGGCCGCCGACTTGTGGCGTTCCGCGCCACGCGCGATGCGCAAGGACGCCGGCCGGCTGGCCGAGGCGGTCGGGGTATCGACCGGCTGACCAAGGGGACAAGCAGGGACAGGGGGACATTCTGTCCCCCTTCTTTGTTGCACGGGCCCATACGGTGACGCACCTTGCCTTCGCGTAGACCGAACGAGGTGACACATGGAAAGGCATCTGGGCACCCGATTGCACGCATCGACCTGCCGGGACCAGCCGCACGTCATCGACTGTGTTTCGGGAGAGATCCGTGTTCCCCTGGCCTTGTACGCCGTGGATGAGCACCGAGGCAATGTCGACCTCGTCCTGTCGCGCGCGGATGGGGCATCACTACTCACCTCGCTCGTGGAAGCCCTAGGCTCCCCCGCGCACGGAGCGCGGCCCTTTTCCCGGAAACCGCGAGGTGACGGGCTAACTCGGCTTGAGGGTCTCTTGGATGCCCTGAGTCACTGCTGACAATCAAGACCCCCGCGACGCGCCAACGTCCGGGGGCATGGCCACCAACCCCTGGGAGGTTGACGACATGGCGAAGACTATCGCCAGGATCTTCGAACCGATGGTCCGGCTGTTATTGTCCGCGCGAGGGCGTCACCGGTCCGATGTCGCTGTGCTCTCTGCGCCGGCTGTGAGGTGCGGCGAGGCAGCGACACCCGTGCCACCCCGGGTACCTGGTGAGCGGCCGGAGCTGCTGCGCGGTGAAGATACGGCCCTGATCCGGCCGTACGTGCTCACGCCGGAAGAGCGGCAGGCACGATGGTTGCAGCGCGGACGGCGACGAGCCCTGTGGCGTGCGGTGAACGGGTTGGATGCCGGTCCGCGCTGGATTCACGGTGTGGAGGTGGCGGGCCGATGAGTTCCACCGGCGCCGCTCGGCTCTTGCCGTGGCTGAGCCCGGGCGGGAACCCGTGCTTCCTCGTGGGTGATGGGGAGGGGTTCGTGTCCCGGATCGCCGATGAGATGGAGGTGGCACAGCTTGGCGTGGCGGACGAACTCATCGAGGAAGCCGTCCGCATCCTGGCTGCGCGCACGTGGACTCCGGGAGAAATTCATCTACTGGCCGTCGAATTGACCGCGTCGTTGGTCGATGTGCGGCGGGTGGCGGAGAGTCGGGGTGCGCGCCTGCCCGTGCCGGACGGTGACGGCCTCGACGACGCCGTGGGGACGGGACGACCTGCATAGACAGAGAGGGGCGGGCCCAGGGCGAACAAGGGCTCGCCCCCCCCAGCCCGCGCCCCGCGCCCCGCGCCCCCTCACCCCCGCAACGCAACCCCACACTGCTGCGCCAGGATCGCCGCCTGGACGCGGCTTCGCAGGTTGAGCTTGGACAGGATCCTGCTCGTATGTGTCTTCACCGTGCCCTCGGCCAGGTTGAGGGTTTCTGCGATGGCGCTGTTGGCCAGGCCCTGGGAGATGCAGGCCAGGACCTCCAGTTCGCGTTTGGTGAGGGTGGCCAGGGCCTGGGCGGAGCCTTCGGGGAGGGTGGGGCCGGGGCCGGGGCAGGCCGACGGGGGGCGGTCGGCGAATTCGGTGATCAGGCGGCGGGCGATGGCGGGGGTGAGGAAGCCGTCGCCGTGGGCCACTTCGCGTACGGCGCCGACCAGGACGGCGGGCTCCGCGTTCTTGAGGATGAAGCCGCCGGCTCCGGCACGTAGGGCGCCGAAGATGTACTCGTTGAGGTCGAAGGTGGTCAGGACCAGGACTTCGGCGAGGCCGCGCTCGACGATGCGGCGGGTTGCGGCGACGCCGTTGAGCTGGGGCATCTGGACGTCCATGAGGACGACGTCGGGGCGGAGTTCGGCGGCCATGCGGACCGCCGTCTCGCCGTCGCCGGCCTCGCCGACGACCGTGATGTCCGGGGCGGTCTGCAGGACCAGGACCAGTCCGGAGCGTACGGCGGCCTGGTCGTCGGCCACCAGGACGCGGATGGGCGGGGTGGGGCACGACGGCGGCTCGGGGGCCGGCGCCGGTGTGGCGGCCGTCATCGGCTCGGGGGCCGGCTTGGGCGCGGCGGCCGTGACAGGCGCAAGTCCTGCCGTCGGGCCGTTCGCCGCATCGTCGTTCACCAGACCGTTCACTAACTCGTCCACCGGCTCCTCCACTTGCTGCTCCGTCTCTCGTCCTCGGTGCCCCCGTTCTGGTACCCGGCGTGGTTGCGCCCCGGGAGTCAGTCTGCGTTGCCCTAGGCGGGCTGGCCTAGGTGTTCTGTGTCAGTGGCAACACCGCCCGTACCCTCCAGCGGCCGGGGGCGGTGCGGTCCGGGCCCGCGTCGAAGATGCCGCCCACCAGGGCGGCCCGTTCGGACATGCCGGTGAGGCCGGCTCCGGCGCCGGTGGCCAGCCGCTCCACGGGGTGCTGCCGGGTGCGGGGGTCGGGGCGGGCCAGCGGGCTGTCGACGGTGATCGTGAGGTGTTCGGCGCCGGCCTGGCAGCGGATCCGCACCCGCCCCGCCGAGGCGTGCTTGAGGACGTTGGTCAGGGCCTCCTGGACGATGCGGTACGCCGTCACCTCGATGACCGAGGACACCTCGGGGAATTGGTCAGGGAAGTCGGTGTGCAGGGTCAGGGCCGCGGCGTCGGCGGCCGGGCGGGCCTGTTCGACCAGGGCGCCCAGGGCGTTGAGCTGCGGGCGGTCCCAGTCGTCGTCCACGCCGCGGTCGGAGCGCAGCAGCACCACCATGCGCCGCATCTCGGCCAGTCCCTGCACGCTGTTCTCCCGGATCACGGCGAGGGCCTGCAGTATCGGGTCGTCGTCGGGCTCCACCCGCACGGTGGACTCCTCTCCCGCCTCACCGTCGCCACTCGCCCCGGCCCCCGCCGCGCTCTTAGCCGCCCGCTTCGCCTCCGTGAGCGACAGCACCGCGCTGGAGTGGATGGCGATCGCGCTGAGGTGGTTGGCCACCAGGTCGTGCAGCTCGCGGGCCATGCGGGTGCGTTCGGTCTGCAGGACGGTCTTGCGGTCGAGCTCGGCGAGGCGGTTGATCTGGGCGGCGCGTTCCCGCTCGGCGTCCGCACGCTCCTTGTGGTTCCTTATCAACAGCCCGGTCCATACGGGGGAGATGAGGAGCATCGCGACGATGACGCCGGTCGTCACCCCCTCCGAGCGGTCGCTGATGGCGACCAGGGTGACCGTGGTGGCGACCGTGACGGCCACGGTTCCGAACTGCAGGACTCGGCACAGCCATTGGGCGCCGTAGAGGGCGGCCGCGTAGAGCAGGTCGGTGTAGATCAGCACGGGCACCAGGCCGCCGCTGGAGGTCATCTCCACGGTGACGGTGATGGTGCCGACGGCGACCGCCAGGGGCGGCAGCGCGCTGCGGAACGCCGTCGCCGTACACAGCACGAACACCGGCAGGACCGCCTGCCAGGCGGGAATGTCGCTGGCCATGACCCGGGGGCCGCCCAGGACATACAGAATCAGACAGCCGGCGAAGAAACCCACCGCCATTCTGAGGTCACGGAGCGGTATGGGCCGGCGGCGTGCGTGCGTACTTGTGAAAGGGCGTAACCACACACCAGGACAGTACTTCGGCGCGCTGCCCGTTCTCTTGGCCCTGGCGCCCGAATTTGGGGAGGTCTCCCGTACATCGAAGTATGTAGCCGTACATCAGCAGGAGGGATGACCCGCAGGCTCCGGAGGATCTGCAAACCTTGGGCTGTCTGTATCGATCGATGTAGGCGAAAAAGGGGGAGACATCATCTGTATGACGGGCCGCCACTCACCCAGTGCGGCCTTGGCACCGTTCAACTGTGGAGGACGGAAAGTACGTGGAAACGAACGCCGCTCTTCTCGAACTCTGTCCGGAGCGCCTTGACCAGGACGCTTCTGACCACCGGCACCACCAGCACTACCCGCACCACCGGGCCCCGGCCCGCCCCGCATCGCTCGCCCCCGCGCAACCGCCCGCTCGGCCGTACCCGCATCCGCACCCGGGCGTGGCAGCCACCTCCGTACCCGTGTTCGTCGTCCCCATGGGTCCCCCCTCCGCCGCGTCCTCCCCGCGCGGCGGAGCCAAGGGCACGCTGTCCCCGGACAACTGCCTCGGGCTGAACGGCCATTCCAGCGCCACCCTCGACACCGCCTCCCGCCGCTGGCTGCTGGCCCGGCTCCCCGACCGGGTGAGCACCGCGATGGCCGACGCCGGCCACTGGGAGCTGTACGGCACCCGTGGCCTGCTGGTCGTGGCGTGCGGTGACGGCGCCCGGCAGATGGGATTCTCCGTGGAATCGGTCCGCCGTGACGGCTGCCCGCCCGACACCCCGTACGAGGTGCTGACGGCCGGGGAGTCGCAGCTGGCGGCGAGCTGCGCCGCGGACGAGCGGGAGCGTCTGATCACGCGCTTCTGGGTGCGCAAGGACGCCGCCATGCAGGCCGTGGGCCGCGGTCTGTCCGTGTCCCCCGAGCGCATCGAGGCGGGTTTCGCCGCCGACCAGGGCACGGTCACGGTGCCCGATCCCTTTGGGCTCGAAGTCCGCGTCTCGGTAAGGAACTTCGCCTTCTCGGCCGCTTACGAGTTCGCCGTGGCGACCCCCGAACCGCTTCCGCTCACCCCATCCTTCGCCTATTCGGTCACGTAATTGCCCGTTTCCGGCCGTATCCGCGACCGTATCGCCGTCAATTCCCCATGGGTGGCCTGAATTCAGTCCTTGACGTTCTGTCGGGGTGACGGCTCAGCCAATGGCCCACCCGGGTGAATCGCCCGCATGTCGCGCTCTCCCGGCATGCAGAAAACCATATTTCCGGGTTAGTTGGTGTGTGCCCACCGTCGTGGCGTGCACCGCGCCGCGGCGCTGCCGGAGCACTGCGGAGGATGCCCGTGTTGCCGTCGCCCCTCGCCAAGCGGTCCGCCGAATCGGTCCTGTCCGTGCTGCTGGCCGTGCTGGGCATCTTAGGCCCGGCCGGCCCGAGCGCGGCGCAGGACGTGCCGTCCGGGTCACCGGTGCCCGACTGGGAACGCATCGCCGCCTGCGAGAGCAACGGCCGCTGGCACATCAACACCGGCAACGGCTACCACGGCGGCCTGCAGATCGCCCTCAGCACCTGGCGCGCCTACGGCGGCCGCCGCTACGCCCCGCGGGCCGACCTCGCCACCCGCGCCGAACAGATCGCCATCGGCCGGCGCATCGTCCGCGACCAGGGCCTGTCCGCCTGGCCCAACTGCGGCCACGCCGCCACCCGCACCACCCAGCAGTCCCCCGCGAGCGCGGACAAGGACGGCAGGGACGGCAGGGACGGCAGGGGCGGTCGGGATGGTGGACGACCGCGTGAGTGCCGCCGCGAGGGTGTCGAGCGCAGGGAGGCCGACGAGCGCACCGAGCGCACCGACACCTCCGAACGCACCGAGACCGACGAGCGCACCGACACCGCCGCATCGACCGACGACCCCGACGGCGGCAGGACCCGCCAGGAGCACAACGAGCGCCGGCTGCCCGAGGGCCCGGACCACCTCTACCCGGGGCACCAGCTGCGGGGCTGAACGGGGCGGCCGGTCGCGGGGCCCTGGCCAACCGGAGGGCCGTCATGGTGAATCCGGTGGTCGGAGAGGGTGAATACGGGCAACGGGCCGTTGCTCAGGCTTGGTGGAGACCGGTCCGCCCGGTAGCAAGTCCGCGGGTGACCAAACCGCGAGGTGCAGGAGCACACAGTGAAGAACATGGCACGCGTCAAATATGTGATCGCAGGAGCTTGCGGCCTGCTCCTGGCCGTCGGTGGGGCGTCTCCGGCACAGGCCTGGGACGGGTTCGACGGGTACGGCGACGGTGTGTGGAACAGCGACACCATCGCCAGTTTCCATGCCATCCTCCGCTGCGGGCCCCGGGCCAAGATCTGCGTCAACGGGCCGGTGAACAGCGGCAACGTCAAGTACGCGCAGAACGTCGACATGACGGGCAACCCGAACAACAGCGGCAGCCCGACCAACGTCAATGGCAACACCAACGACGACGCCGGCGGCACCACCGGCGCCGAGAGCAAGACCAGCAACAACGTCCAGCACATCGGACGGGGCACCGGCTCCACGCACTTCTGACGCACGCGCGAGGCGGCCCCGCTCCCGGAACGTACCGGGGGCGGGGCCGCTTTGGCGGGCGCGCGGTGCCCGCGACCGCTCGGTCTCAGTAGTGCAGGCCGAGGATCTTCTGGATGTGGTTGCCGCTGCCCTGCGAGGCGCCCTCGACCGAATTGGAGCTGTTGGTGGAGCCGTTGGAGCTGTGCAGGTTGCCGCTGTTGTTCGGGTTGCCGTGGTTGATGAAGTTGCCGCTGTTCTTGCTGTTGCCGCTGCGTACCGGGCCGTTGATGCAGGGGTGCGGCGACTTGCGCACCGGCGATTTGTAATTGAAGTCGGCGAGGCGGTTGTTGCAGACCACCCCGGAGACCATGCCGGTGACGGTGCCGACGTCCGCGCCCGCCACGGCCGACAACAGGGATTCGCCCGGGACGGTCACGGCCTGCGCGGCCCCGGCGCCGAACAGCACCAGTCCGCATGCTCCGATGACACTTCCCGCCTGCGCAATTCTTCTCACGGTGCTCCTCGCCTGTTCATCGTTTCGATGCCAGACGTATCGTGCTGCCGTTGTCCGTGCGCATCGTCGTTCAACCCGCAGGGAATAAAACGCTCGAAGCCGAGAATCAGCCGGGTGGCCCAACCCCTCCTCGGAGCGCGAGCCGCTTCTCAGAGCACCAGCCGCTCCGGCATCGGCTGCTCCACACCGTCCAGCTCCAGTGTGCAGCGGGGCACGGACGGGACGAGGTGGGGCTGGCGGAGCAGGACGCGGAAGGGGTGGGCGGGCTGGTCGGGCAGCTCGCCGGCCAGGACGTTCATGCCCGGACCGTGTTCCTTTTGGTAGGCGACCACCTTGCCGTCGACCAGCAGCTCGATCTCCCCGTCGCGGCCGGGGCCGACGTTCACGGTGATCGAGTGGCCGTCCTGATCCAGGTGGAAGTGGTGGCTGTGCCCCATGACGCACCTCCGGCGGTCCAGCGCTCCCGTCATTAGGTCCAGCGTAGATTCCGCGAGCGACAATTGGGGTGGGTGAGGACGACGATGAACGGATCGGTCCGGGTCGGACAGGTTGTCGGCGTACCACTGCGGATGCACTGGAGCGTTCCGCTGCTGGTGGGCCTGTTCGCGGTCGGGCTCGGGCGGCAGGCCCTGCCCGCCTGGACCCCCGGCCGCTCGGGTGCCGTCTACGCCCTCGCCGGCGTCACGGGAGCCGCGCTGCTCACCGGCAGCCTGCTGCTGCACGAGGCGGCGCACGCCGCGACCGCCCGGCGGAAGCAGATCTCGGTCGAGGACGTCACGCTGTGGGCGCTGGGCGGGATGACGCGGATGGGGCGGCCCAAGACCGCCGCCGCGGCCTTCCTGGTGGCCGTCAGCGGCCCGCTGACCAGCCTGGTCATCGGCGGCGCCGCGCTCGGCGCGGGGATCGGCCTGCAGCTGCTGGCCGGCTGGGCGGAGATCCCCGCGGTGGTCGCGCTGTGGCTCGGCTGGGCGAATCTGTTCCTGGGCGTGTTCAACCTGCTGCCCGCGGTGCCGCTGGACGGCGGACGGGTGGTGCAGGCGGTCCTGTGGTGGCGCACCGGTGACCGGGAGCGGGCCGATCTGGCGGCGTCCCGCAGCGGCCAGGTCATGGGCGTGCTGATGGTGGCCGTGGGCTGGATCTCCGTGCTGCGCGGGGCGCCGGGTGGACTGTGGATCGTCTTCGTCGGCCTCTTCATCATGATCGTCGCCGGTGCGGAGCGGCGCCGGGCCACGCTGCACACCGCACTGCGCGGCATACGGGTCGCCGACGCCATGACCAGCCCGGTGGTGACGGGTGCCGACTGGCTGACCGTCCAGCGCTTCATCGACGAGGTGGCGGTGCCCTCCCACCACTCCGCGCTCCCCCTGCTCGACTTCGAGGGCCGCCCCAGCGGCGTCGTGCAGCTGCGCAGGCTCGCGGTGGTACCCCCGGCCGAGCGGGAGAACCTGCGGGTGCGCGAGGTGGCGACCCCGCTGTCCCAGTGCGCGGTGGCCGCGCCGGACGACCTGCTGAGCGAGGCCCTCGAACGCCTCACCCTGCGGACCGGCACCCGCCTGCTGGTGGTGGACGGGGGCCGGCTGGCCGGGATCGTCACCGGCAAGGACGTCTCCCGGCTCATGCGGCGGCACACCCTGGGCGGCGGGGGAGCGCCCGGTCCGACGCCCGGCCCGACATCCGGCCCGACGACCGATCCGGGCGACTGAGCCCGACGACGCAGAGACGCAGAGAGGCGGCGCATCCAGCCATGCGGTACATCACCGTGACGGCCCTCAGCCACCCCGGCCTGCTCCGCGACCACAACGAGGACAGCCTGGTCGCCGGCCCGTGGACGCTGTGCGGCACCGTGACCGAGAACCCGCAGACCCTGGTCTTCCCGCTCGGCACCCCGCTCGTCGTCGCGGTCGCCGACGGCATCGGCGGCCAGCCGGGCGGCGAGGTGGCCAGCGCCCTGGCCGTACGGCAACTGGCCGCGCTCGGCCCGTCCCTCACCAGCGAGAGGGCCGTCCGCGACGCGCTGAACCTGTGCAACCGCGCGGTGTACACGGCAGCCGGCCGCGACCCCGACCTGCTCACCATGGGGACCACGGTCGCCGGCGCGGTCGTCCTCGCCGAGTCGCTGCTGGTCTTCAACGTCGGTGACAGCAGGGTGCTCGACGCGACCGGGGACGGCCTGCGCCAGGTCAGCGTGGACGACAGCCCGCCCCTGCCGCCCGGCCGCCGCACCACCTCCCTCGTCACCCAGGCGCTCGGCGGCGCCTCCCGGTTCAGCGCCATCACCCCGCACGTCGCCACCGCCCCGCTCAACGCCGGCGACCGCTACCTGATCTGCACCGACGGGCTGACCGACCCGGTACCCGAGGACGAGCTCGACGACCTGCTGCGGTCCCACGAAGACGGCCGGGCGGCCTTCGAGCTGTGGAAGTCCGCCATCGAGGCGGGCGGCCCCGACAACATCACGCTGGCCCTCCTCGGCATCGGCGAGTGACCTGCACCGCCCCTGGCCAGGGGGAACCCCGCCGCGCTCCAGTCCGTCTTCCGCCGTGTTGGTGTTTTCGGTCCGGGGAGGAAGCCGGTGGAGCACAGAATCCTGGGGGAGCGGTACGAGCTGGTGGAGCAGCTCGGGCACGGCGGGATGGGGACGGTCTACCGGGCCGTGGACCGCCGGCTGCGCCGTACCGTCGCGGTGAAGACCCTCTCCCCCGAGCTGGCGCTGCAGCCCGAGTTCCTCGCCCGGTTCCAGCGCGAGGCGCACGCCGCGGCCGCGCTCAACCACCCCGGTGTGGCCACCGTCCACGACGTGGGTGAGGACGCCGGGGGCGGGGCCGCCGAGCCGTATCTGGTGATGGAGTACGTGGCGGGCCGGACCCTCGGGCAGGTGCTGAAGGACGGCGCGCTGCCGGTGGCGCAGGCGGCCGACATCGTGGGGCAGGTGCTGTTGGCCCTGGACCACAGCCACCGGCACGCCATCGTGCACCGGGACATCAAGCCCGCGAACGTCATGCTCACCGCCGGCCAGCAGGTCAAGGTCGTCGACTTCGGGATCGCCAAGGCGCTCAGCGAGGCCGTCACCCGGCTGACCGGAACCGGCGTGGCGGTCGGCACCCCCGCCTATCTGGCCCCGGAGCAGATCAACGGCGCCGAGACCGACCACCGTACGGACCTGTACGCCGTGGGCTGCCTGCTGTACGAGCTGCTGACCGGGCGTCCCCCGTACACGGGCGACTCGCCGTTCTCCGTCATGCACCAGCATCTGGCCGCGGAACCCGTGCCGCCCTCCCGGCTGCGTCCCGAGCTGCCGCCCGCCGTGGACGAGGTGATCGTCCGGGCGCTGCGCAAGGACCGGGCGGAGCGCTTCGCCGACGCCGCCGCGATGAAGGCGGCGCTCGCCGCGGCGGTCGCGGCTCCGCGGGCCGTCCCGCTGCGGACCCCCACCACCGTCGACCCCGCGGCCGGGGCGGCGCTCGCGGCACCGTCGGGCGCCGGGCGGGCGGCCGGTGGTGGGCAGCCGGCCCGTGGTCAGCAGGCGGCCGTCGACGGGCAGGACCCGCCGGCCCGGCGCCGGAGCCCGGCGCGGGTGGTGTTCCGGCCGACGGCGGAGGGCGCGGTGGCACTGCTCGGCTGCCTGCTGACGCTGGTGATCTCCCGGGCCGACGTGATCGAGGTCGGCGGGTTCTCCCGGGTCGCCCTGCTCGCCGGTGTGGCGGGGGCGGTGCTGCTGCTGTGGTCGGCGCGGCTGGCGTGCGCGGTGGTGTGGGGGCCGGTGGCGGAGGCCGTGGCGGTCTGGTCCGAGCTCGCCCGCGGCTACGTCGGCTGGGACACCCACTACGTCATCATCGCCCTGGTCCTGGGCGTGGTCGCCGCGCTCTGCCTCGCCGCCGGCTACAAGGACGAACGCGCCGGCGGATTCCCGCTGGTGGCCTTCTGGTTCACCGGTCTGGGGTCGGTCTGGTTCTTCCTCGACGACCTGAACAAGATCGGCGTCTTCTACGTCCTGCTCCTGGGCGTCACCCTCGCCATCGGCACCCAGGTCCTCAAGGCGCGCATCCGGGCGTGACGTCCGCCCGGCGGGACGCGGGGCGCACCCGCCGGGCGGACGCCGGGCCCGAGGCGCGAAGGCCCGGGGGCACAGCCCCTAGCTAGGCCCGCAGCCGAATCCCCTTGACCGCGTTGTCGAAGACCGGCCGGTACTGGTTCCACTGGGCGTTCGGCGCGGAGAGGTAGACCACGTACTGCGTGCCGTCCGTGCCGCTGAAGGACAGCTCCACGGCCCGGAAGTCCCGTGCCTGGCCCGGGAAGGTGAACTCCCAGTACCCGGCGGGCCGCCCGCGGAAGGTCGTCGGGCCCATCCGGACCCGCTCGTAGCCGGGGTTGTCCCGGCGCGTCTGGTCCTCTTCGGTCTCCTCCCAGTGCCGCACCGGATCGGATCCCGCGAACTCCACGACGTCGACCCGCAGTCCCACCAGCCGGGTCGGGTCGACGTAGGCGACCTCGCCGCCGGGCACGTCCTTGGGGGCCCAGCCGTCCGGTACGGGTACCGAGAATCCCTCCCCGGCCTTCTCCAGGTGGTATCCGGCGGGCAGCGGTGGCGGCGGCGAGGGGCTGGGGTTCGGGCTGCTGGAGGCGGAGGCGGAGGCGGGGGTCTTGGACGGCGCGCTCGCCGTCGCATCGGCGTCGCCCCTGGGCCACAGCAGGGTGCCTCCGGTCACGGAAGCGCCGACCGCGGCCGCCACGGCCAGCCACAGCGCCGCCCGGCGGCGCCGGCCCCCGTGCGCCGGGGCCACGGGGTCCGCCACCGGCTCCGGACGCGTGGCCGGGTCGGCGGCGGGGGAGGCGAAGGCGGCAGGAGCGGCGGGGACGACCCCGGGGCCCGACGGGGCTCCGCCGCTCGCTCCGGCCGCGTCGGCCAGGAGAAGTTCGGCCCGGTGCGCGTCCATCCGCCGTCCCGGCTCCTTCACCAGCAGCCCCTCGATCACCGAGGTCAGCGGTCCGGCGTTGCGCGGCGGGTGGTACGCGTCGACGGCGATCGCGTACGCCGTCTCGATCGCGGTGTCCCGCTGGAACGGGTGGTGCCCCTCGACCGCCTGATACAGCGTCGCTCCCAGGGACCACAGGTCGCTCGCGGGGCCGGGCTCGGCGATGCCGGGCCGCAGGCGTTCCGGCGCGAGGTAGTGGATCGACCCGACCAGCTCGCCGGTCTTGGTCAGCGTGGAGGTGCCGGACTCCACGGCGATGCCGAAGTCGGTGAGGACGATCCGCCCGTCGTGTCCGAGCAGGACGTTGGCGGGCTTGACGTCCCGGTGCAGCACTCCGACGTCGTGTGCGGCGCGCAGTGCGGCGGCCATGGCGAGGCCGATCCGGGCCGTCTCGCCCGGCGGCAGCGCGCCCTGCCGCTTGACCACGTCGCTCAGCGTGACCGAGGGGATGTACTCCATCACGATGCAGGGCAGGCCCTCGTCGTCGACGACGTCGTGCACCACGATCACGTGGGGGTGGGTGATCCGGGCGGCGCTGCGGGCCTCGCGGCGGGTGCGTTCGTGGAGCGTGAGGACCTCGTCGTCGTGCAGATGCGGCGGGACGTGCAGCTTCTTCACGGCGACGTGCCGGCCGAGCAGTTCGTCCTCGGCCCGCCATACGGTGCCCATACCGCCGCGGCCCACCCGCTCCACCAGCCGGTAACGGCCGGCTATGAGCCGCCCCAGATCGGACACCGTCAGACCTTCCCCTTCATCGCACGCCTGAACAGTTCGCGGGAGCACCTTAGCCGGTGCGGTGATCCGGCCACGATGGCGGATTTCCTGCGATCCGGCAGGGCGTTCCACGCGCCGAGACGCGGCCGGGCGGGGACGGAGGCGCGCCACCACGGCACGTGATGTCACGCTGGGTGATCAGGCCGGGATCCGCCGGCTCAGGTGGCCGGGCAGCTGCCTGTCGTAGCGGCGCAGGAGGAGCACGGCGGTGGTGGCCAGGCCGGTGAGCAGGCCGAGCCAGATGCCGAGGGTGTCCAGGTGCAGGGGGTAGGCCAGGAGCCAGGCCGCGGGCAGCCCGACCGCCCAGTAGCCGACGAGGGTGATGCGGAATCCGCTCCTGGTGTCGTCGAGTCCGCGCAGCAGTCCGACGCCGATGTTCTGCGCGCAGTCGAAGAACTGCAGGACGGCGGTGACGAGGAGCAGCTGGGCGGCGATGGTCAGGGCCCGGTCGGAGCCGGCGTCGAGGAACGGCGCGAGGACGAGGTGGGGCACGGTCAGATAGCCGGCGGCGACGAGGGTCATGACGGCCGCCGCGCAGGCGAGCGCGGTGTTCTTGATGCGGCGTGCGGCGTCGGTGCGGCCGAGGGCGAGTTCCCGGCTGACGTGGATCGACGCGGCGTGGGAGAGGCCGACGGCGACCTGGAAGACGATGTAGACGAGCTGGTTGACGGCGGTGTGCGCGGCGAGGGCGGCGGGGCCGAAGGAGCCGGCCATCAGCGCGGTGAGGGAGAAGAACCCGGCTTCCGATCCGTACGTCGCGGCGATCGGTACGCCGAGGCCGACGAGCCGTTTGACGGTGGCCGCGTCGGCCCCGGCGGCGTTGAGCGAGAGCAGCGGAGCCAGCCGGCCGTCCTTCCGCGCCGAGGCGTACAGGGCGAGGAAGGACAGCAGGTGGACGGTGGTCGTGGCGACGCCGATGCCGGTCAGGCCCAGCCGGGGCAGCCCCCACACGCCGTGCATCAGCAGCCAGTTCAGCCCCGCGTTGACGGCTACGGAGGCCAGCGTGATCCGCAGCAGGGCCTGGGGGCGGCGCATGCCGACGGTGAACTGGCGGACGGCCTGGAACCACAGGCAGGGCAGCAGCCCGGGGGCCAGCGCGAGCAGCAGGGTCCGGGTGCGCGCGACGACGGCGGCGTCCTGGCCGAGCCAGGTCAGGCCCTGGCCGACGAGGACCAGGACGACGGCGCCGGCGAGACCGGCGAGCGTGGCCACCGCCAGGCTCGCGCGGACGATCGCACGGACTTCCCCGTGCTCGCCGGCCCCGTGCTCGCCGTCCGCGCCCGCCCGCTCGGCGCGGGCCGCCGCGGCGGCCGTCTGGTTGCCGACGGCGGTCACCAGGCCGACGCCCATGGTGCGCAGTTGGTTGAACAGGACCAGGGCCAGGCCGCCGGCCGCCAGCTCCTCGGTGCCGAGCAGGCCCATCATCACGGTGTCGGTGGTGGTCAGGGCGACTTGGGCGAGCTGGGTGAGGATGAGCGGGACGGCGAGCGTGGCCAGGGCGCGGCTGTCGCGCAGCAGAGTGGTCGGCATGGGTCAGCGGCTCCCGCGCAGCTTGCTCAGCAGCTCTTCGATCTCCCGCTCCGCCGCGGGGTCGAGGAGGCCGCGGTCGTGCATCCAGGTGTCGTCGAAGACGGTGTCCAGGTACTTCTCACCGCCGTCGTTGACGAGGGCGACCATGGTGCTGCCGGGTGGCAGCAGGGGCAGCCGGACCAGGGCCTCGTGGACGACGCCGCCGGCGGAGCCGCCGATGAGCAGGCCGGTGCGGGCGACGGCCCGGCAGGTGGCGAACGCCTCGACGTCGCCGACCTTGACGCCCTCGTCGATGAGGCGGAAGTCGACCAGGGCGCCGATCTCCGCGCCCTCGGGGGTGCCGGTGCCGGACTGGTAGTAGTCGTGGGCGGGGCCGCCGAAGGCGATCGACCCCTTGGGCTCGACGCCGATGGTGGTGAACGACGGCAGCAGCGTGCGCAGTTCGCGGGCCGTCCCGCAGAGCGCGCCGCCGGTGCCGACCGCGCCGATCAGCACGTCGAGCCGGCCGCCGAGGGCCTCGTACAGCTCGTGTGCGACGGGGAAGTAGCCGGCGCCGTTGCTGGGGTTGTTGTGCTGCTCGGTGAAGACGGTGTTGTCCCGGCCGCGGGCGAGGTCCTCGGCGAGCTCCTCCCGCGCGGCGGTGGCGAGTTCCTCCGTGCCGTCGTCGGCGACGTGGACGAGCTCGGTGCCCAGGGCCTTCATGGCGCGCAGCTTGTCCGCACACGCGTGGTGGTCGACGACGGCGGTGAAGGTGTAGCCGCGTTCGGCGGCGATGACGGCGAGGCCGAGGCCGGTGTTGCCGGACGTCGACTCGACGATGCGGCCGCCGGGCCGCAGCGCGCCGCGCTCCTCGGCGTCGAGGACCATCTGGCGGGCCATCCGGATCTTCGCCGTACCGGTGGGGTTGAACATCTCCAGTTTCAGCAGCAGCCGGCTGCCGGTCTCGGAGGCGGCCAACTCCAGCAGCGGCGTGCGGCCGACGAGGTCGGATATACGGGAGACCACGGCGGGGCGGGAAAGTGCTCCGGGCATCGGGCTACTCCTGTGCATCGGATACTCCTGCGAGGGGGCGTACGGGCCTCGGGCCGGTCAGCCGCGCTGCCGGTCCAGCCGCCAGCGCGGGCGCGGGCGTTCGGTGTGGTCGATGACGACCTTGGGCGGCAGCGGCAGGTCGTGGAAGGGCGACTCGTTGGAGTCCATCTGGTAGCCGGCGGTGTTGGGGTAGACCAGCAGGTCACCGATGCGGGGCCGGCGGGGGAAGGGGATCTTCCGCCAGCTGAGCAGGTCCGACTCCAGGCAGGTGGCCGCGCCGACGCTGGCGGGGTGGATGCCGGCGGGGGCGTCCGGGTCGCGGGAGAGCAGGTAGGGGTCGGGCAGGTACTCGCTGTTGAACCACTGCTCGGACAGGCTCAGGCTGGTGCCGTCGACGGTCAGCAGCTGATAGCCCGCGCGGTCCTTGGCCCCCTGGATGCGGAACACCGTCGCGCCCGCCTTGTCCAGCAGGGCGCGACCGGGCTCCAGCAGCAGCGTGAGGCCGGCGTCCTTGAGCAGCCCGGCCAGGCTGCGGTGGTGTCCTTCGGGCCGGGCGGCGAGCAGGGCCCGCAGCGCCCCGGCTCCGGCGGCCGGGGAGTGGTAGGGGTAGAAGTCGCCGGCGGTGAAGGACTTCGCCGCGTGGTAGTGCCCGCTGTGCTGCCCGGCGAGGAAGGTGCGCCAGCTGACGGCGTCGGTGTAGCTGACCGGCAGGCCGCCGCCGACGCTGATCCGGTCGGCCACCAGCCCCCGCGCGCGGGCCTTGAGGCACCGCTCGACCAGGCGCCCGGCCAGGTCGGCGCGGGGCTGCACGGCGTATCCGGACAGGTGGAAGCTGAAGCCCTCCATCCGCACCGCCTCGCCCGCCCGCGCACAGCGCTCCAGGGCGGCCTCCAGCTCGGCGTCGTGCAGGCCGAAGCGGCTGTGCGGCTGGGCCGGCGGCAGGCAGCGCAGCACCACCCGCGCCGGGCGGACCGGGTCCGGCCCCACCGTGGCGATCAGCGCGTCGAGTTCGTCGAGCGCGTCCACGGCGATCAGCGCGCCCTGCCGCACCGCCAGGCGCAACAGGGCGCCGTCCTTGGCCGGTCCGGTGACGACGAGGTGCTCCCCGCGTACCCCGTGCCCGAGGGCGTCCCGCAGCTCGCCGACGGAGGCGGTGTCGACTCCGGCACCGTTCGCGGCGCAGCGCTCGCTCCACACGGCGGCTTTGTTGGCCTTCTTCGCGAAGTACACCAAGCCCGCCACGCCCGCGTCCGACAGCGCGGCCCGCAGGGCCCGCAGATTGCCGTCGAACGCGTCGGGCAGCAGGAAGTGGAACGGCCCGCCGAGTGCGTAGGAGAGTTCCGCCGGCAGTCCGCTGTCGAGCACCGCCCGGGTGGCGGGGTCGGGCAGGGCGGGCAGCGTCGGCCAGGCGGACACCCCGCTCACCGCCACAGCGGCACCTCGGTTCCCAGGCCCCGCGCCAGCGCGAGCTGTGCGAAGCGGTGGCCGAGGGCGATGTCGGTGACGACCAGGCCGCTGTTGTAGGCGAAGATCTGCTCCTTGTCCGAGCCCCGGCCGGGCGCGGCGCCGGCGAGCACGGGCGGGAACTCGGCGTCCACCGCCGGGAGTCGGCCGTCGGCGTCGGCCATGTCGGTGCCGGTGACGTTCATCTGTGCCTCGCTCGTGGCGATGACCCGGTCGGCCCGGTGCAGTGTCGAGGGGGCGAGTCCGTGGCCGACAAGGACGGCCAGCGCACCGGGCCGCAGCCAGTCGGCCTCGACGGCGGCGGGCGTGTGGGCCCCGGCGGTGGCCACGATGACGTCGGCGTCCGCGGCGGCGGCCCGCAGATCGCCGACGACCTCCACGTCGCGGTCGGGGAAGTGCGCGCGCAGCCGCTCGCGGACCGCGGCGATGCCGCCGGGGTGGGTGCCGGACAGCATCAGCCGGTCCAGGTCCGGCAGCGTGGTCAGCAGGAACGGCAGGGCCAGGCGGCCCTGGGTCCCGGTGCCGATGACCAGGGCGCTGCGGGCGCCGGGCGCCGCGCATTCGCGGGCCAGCAGCGCGGAGGCGGCCGGGGTGCGCAGCGATCCGATCCGGGAGCAGTCCATCATCGCCACCGGCAGGCCGGTGACGTCGTCGTAGAGCGTCAGCGCGGTGTAGTAGTGCTGCTCGGTACGGTCCTTGTCCAGGCCGTGCTTGTAGGAGGTCTTGATCGCGACGACGTCGCGGGAGCCGTCGCGGCCCAGCATCGCGTAGGAGACCGAGTGCCCGTCCGGCGGTTCGACGGTCAGCTTGCGGGGGTTGTCGGACCGTCCGGCGTGCAGGGTGCGGTAGGCGCCCTCCACGGTGGCGACCACGTCGGTCAGGGAGATGTCGATACCGGCCAGGTCGGTGGTGGTCAGGATCCGCAGGTGCCGGTCGTCGCCGGATATCGGGGGGTCGGCGGGGGCGGTGATCGAGGTGTCGGTCATCGTGTGGTGCCTCCAAACCGTACGAGCGGTCAGCTGGTGTGCGCTTCGAGGGCGGCCTGACCGTAACCGTGCTCACGGGCTTCGGCCAGGGGACGGCTGCGGCGTCCGGGGACGCGGACCGAGGCGCGTTTGAGCCACCGGTCGCTGCCGTCGTAGCGGGCCCGGAAGGGCACCCGTCCGTGCACCACCAGGTCGTTGTCGACGACGAGGACCTCGCCGGGGGCGAGCCGCACGGCGACCGACACCCGGGCGAGTTCGGCCGTGAGCCGGCCGTAGGCGGCCCGGTAGGCCGGGTCCGCCTCGTCGAGCGGGGTGTACGCCGGGTCGAAGCGCAGGGTCAGGCCTGCTTCGGCCGCGAAGAGGGCGGCTACCGCGGGCGGTGCCTGCTCGGTGTAGCTCTGCGCGTCGGCGTAGGCGTCGTCGGGGAGGATCGGCACCACCGGCCGGGTCAGCACGGCGATGTCCTCGTCCGCGAGGCGGGCCCGGCGGATGCTGGCGGCGGTGGTGGCGACGGCGTCGTGGTTGCGCAGGCAGCAGAGCAACAGCAGGTGTGCGCGGCCCGGGTGGAAGGCGTCCTCGGTGTGCGGGCTGAGCAGCACGGTGCTGCTGGCACCGGTCTGCTCGCTCTCGTGCCCTGCCGAGGGGACGATGTTGTGGACGAACCGGCCGTCCTGCTGGCCCTTCCAGGCGAGCGGGGTGCCCATCACGGTGGCGAGCAGCAGCAGTTGGACGTCGTAGCGGGCTCCGCTCTCGCCCGCGGTGGCCCAGTCGCCGGGCGTCGGCCCGATGGCGTCGTCGTCGACGTCGATGCCGCGCAGGACGAACAGGCCGTCGGCGGTGTCGACGGGGCGGCAGTGGTGCCGCAGGGCGTCGCCGAACCCGGCGGCCGTCCGCTCGATCCGCCGCAGGAGCCGGGGGGAGGGGGTGCGGGTGCCGGATTCGGCGAGGATCTGCTCCGCGGCCTCGCGGAGTTCGCTCACGGTGCGCTCGTCGAGCTGGCGGACAGGTGCGGCTGCCGTGCTCATGGCATGGGATCCGTTCCGTCGTTCGGCAGGGGGAATCGCGTGCTGTGGGGAGCCGCGGTCAGGGCTGCGCTGATCCGTGACGGGCAGGGTGGAGCGGCCGCTCCGGGCGGCCGGGTGCGGTGGTTCGCCGACGAACGGCCCGAACGCTAGACATGAGACTTAGGCAAGGCAACCCTTACTGGCCGGTCCGGTCGGTTTTTGGCTGAATCTCTGATGTGCCGTCAAAAAGTAGGCACCGAACGGCACTTCGCCGACACCTCGGCAAGTGGAATCGCGATTCGACCATCCGTTCATCGGCGCCGGACCCCTTGCGGCATTGGTTGTCATTAGGGTAGGCAAACCTAAGCACCGCCACCCCCCAGTCGCCCCGAAGCGGATCGAGGACGAACGTGGACATGAACAGGCGTCAAGTTCTGTGGGCCGGTGGAGCGATAGGTGCGGCGGCGCTGCTGGCCGCGTGCTCGGGAAGCGGCGAGACCTCCTCCGGCGCCGCGGGCGGCAAGCCCCGGCGGGGCGGCACGCTCCGGGTCGGCGCCCTCGGCCGGGCCTCCGCCGTCACCCGCGACCCGCACGCCACCCAGGCCAACGAGAGCGACTACCTCGTCATCGCCCTCGTGCACGACACCCTCACCGCCCCCGGAGCCAAGACCAACACCGTTCCCCGGCTGGCCGCACGCTGGCGGGCCTCGGACGATCTGAGGACCTGGCGCTTCACCGTCGCGAAGGGCGCGAAGTTCCATGACGGCAGCCCGGTCACCGCCGAGGACATGGCCTGGTCGCTGCGCCGGCTGCGCGCCACCCCCACCGGCGCCACCCGTCTGCCCGGCATCAAGGCCGAGAACATCAGGACCGAGGGCGCCGACACCGTCGTCCTGGTCTCCGACTACGCCAACGCCGAACTGCCCCTGCTCACCCGCCTGACGACCTTCGTGCTCAAGAAGGGCACCACCGGCAAGGAAGTGGGCAGGGCGCCCGGCGCCGGCCCGTTCAAGCTGGACTGGTTCCGCTCCGGCAACGCCCGGCTCGTGCGCAACGAGGACTGGTACGGCGGCGAGGTCCTCCTCGACGCCATCGAGGTCAAGATCTTCGAATCCCCGCAGGCGATGTCCAACGCGCTGCTCCAGGGGCAGATCGACCTCGCCTCCAACGCCGGCGCGGTGGCCGCGCGCACGGCGGAGAAGCGCAAGGACATCCAGATCGTCCGCCGCCCCGACGACATGGCGATGCCCCTCGTCATGCGGACGTCCGACGGTCCCTTCGCGGACGCGAAGGTGCGCCAGGCGCTGCGGCTGGCGGTGGACCGCAAGGCCATGGTCGGGCAGGTGCTGTCCGGCTACGGCACCGTCGCCAACGACATCCTCGGCACCGGGGACCCCGCCTACGCCGCATCCGTCCCGCAGCGCACCCGCGACCTCGCCAGGGCCACCGCCCTGCTGAAGGACGCGGGCTTCGACACCTCGAGGACGTACCGGCTGCTGACCACCGAGGACATCCCCGGTCTGGCCGAGTCCGCGACCCTGTTCGCCACCCAGGTCCGCGAGGCTGGGGTGAAGATCGACGTGGTCCGGCAGGAGTCCGCCACCTTCTGGGACAAGACCTGGCTCAAGGCCGATCTCTACACCACGTACTGGGGCACCAACGACTCCGTCGTCTTCTTCGCCAGCAAGACGATGGTCTCCGAAGCGGCCCAGAACGAGGCCGGCTGGAAGAACGCCGCGTTCGACGCGGCGTACCGCGAGGCCATCGGCACCAAGGACGCGGACCGGCGCGCCAAGGCGCTCAAGAGGCTGCAGCAGATCGAACACGACGCGTCCGGCTACCTGCTGTGGGGCATGGCCGACGGCATCGACCTGGCCACCGCCCCGGTGCGCGGCCTGCCCACCCTGCCCGGCTACGGACGTGTGCAGCTGGAGGGGGCATGGCTGGACCGCTGAGCGGTACGGCGAGCGGACCGGCCGGCGGGCCGACCGCCCTCCGGCCGGCCCGGCCCGCGCTGTCCGCGGTGCTGCGCGCGAGCCGCCTGCTCGTCGTGCCGGCCCGCCGGCTGCTGCCGCTCGCCGTGCTGCTCGCCGCAGTCTTCGCCGCCGTCGAACTGCTGCCGGGCGACGCCGCCACCGCCACCGCGGAACGCGGCGAGAGCGCGGCCGACCTCGCGCAGCGCCGCCACCTCCTCGGCCTCGACCGCCCCCTTCCCACCCGCTTCGCGGACTGGATGACCGGTCTGCCCACCGGCGACCTCGGCACCTCGGCCCACGGCGAGGCCGTCGCCGACCTGATCGCCCGCCCCTTCCCCAACACCCTGCTGCTGGGCGGACTGGCCCTGCTGGTGACCCTCGCCGTCTCGCTCGGTCTGGGCTGCCTGGCCTCGCTCAGGCCCGGCGGCACCGCCGACCGGGTCGTGTCCGCCACCGCCACCGGCATCCTGGCGCTGCCCGAATTCGTCGTCGCGGTCGCCCTGGTCCTGGTGTTCGCGCTGTGGGCGGGCTGGCTGCCCGCCGTCACCCTCACCGGCGCCGACGGCGCACCCGCCTCCTGGCGGATGCTCGTCCTGCCCGTACTGGCGCTGTCGATCCCGCAGATCGGCTGGAACACCCGCATCGTGCGGGCCGCCCTCGCCGACGAGGCCAAGGCCCCGCACATGGAGACCGCGGTGCTCGACGGGCTGCCGCGCCACCGGATCTTCACCCACCATCTGCTGCCCGGGGCGATGCCCACCATCGCGGCGGGCATCGCCACCTCGACCGGCATGCTGCTGGGCGGCGCCGTCGTAGTGGAGACGATCTTCAACTACCCCGGTATCGGCGGGGTGCTGGCCGGCGCCGTCACCGATCGGGACAGCCCGGTCGTCGCGGGCGTCGTCGCGGTCACCGGAGCCGTCGTCACCGGCGTGCTCTTGCTCGCCGACCTCGTCCGCGCCCGGGCCTCCGGAGGCCGCGTATGACCGCCCCGACCGCACCGCACACCACCGCCCCCGAGCCCGCCGCCCGCAGCGCGCCGCCGCGCCGCCGCGTCCGTCGCGGCGTCGTCCTGCGCACCCTGCCCGCCCTCCTGCTCATCGCCCTCGCCACCGCCGGGCCGTGGCTCGCCCCGCACGCCGTCGACGCCCCGGTCACCGCCCCGTACGCCGAACCGGGTGGCGGGGCGCCCCTCGGCGGCGACCAGCTCGGCCGGGACGTGCTCTCCCGCCTGCTCGCCGGGGGCCGCGCACTGATCGCCACCTCCCTGCTGGTCGCCCTCCTGGTCACCGCGGCCGCCGCGCTGCTCGGCGCGTTCGGCGCGCTGCGGCCGGCCCTCGGCCGGGTCGTGGAGCGCTCGGCGGACGTCCTGATGCTGCTGCCGGCCGTGCTCGGCATCCTCCTCGTGGCGCTGTCGTGGCCGGGCGGCGGCCGCTTCGCGCTGGTCGCCACCGCCGTCGTGCTGGGGGTGCCGTACGCGGTGCGCCTGGTCTCCGGCGCCGCGGCGCCGGTCGCGGCAGCCGGCTACATCGAGGCGGCGGCGGTCGGCGGCGAGCGGCTGTGGCACCTCGTCGTACGCGAGGTCCTGCCCAACCTGCGCGCCACTCTGCTCGCCCTCTTCGGACTGCGCTTCGTCGCCGCCGTCTACGTCGTGTCCACCGCCGGCTTCCTCCAGGTCGGCCCGCAACCGCCCACCGCCGACTGGTCGTTGATGATCCGGGAGAACGCGGGCGGCATCGTCCTCAACCCCTGGGCCGTACTGGCCCCCAGCATCGCCATCGGCCTGCTGGCCATGAGCGTCAACCTGGCGGTCTCGGCACTCGTACCGCAGACCGGCCGGAAGGCGGTGACCGCGCTGTGAACCACCAGCCCGATCGGTACCCCGAGGACCGGACTCCCGCCGCGGAACCGGCGGTGACCGTCACGGACCTCACCATCTCCGCCCCGGACGGCCGGCTGCTCCTGGACGGCGGCAGCCTGTCGGTCCGCCCCGGCCGTATCACCGTCCTCACCGGCCCCTCCGGCTGCGGCAAGACCACCCTGCTGCGCGCCGTGGCCGGGGTGCTGCCCGCCGGCGCCCGGCGCACCGCCGGCCGGATCGACGTCCTCGGCCAGGACGTGCTGGCGCTCGACGCGGCCGACCTGCGCGCGCTGCGCCGCCACCGCCTCGCCTACGTCGGCCAGGACCCCGGCTCCGGCCTCAACCCCCGGATGAAGGTCCGCCGGCTGCTCGCCGAGGTCGCCGTGGACCGCGGTCCCCAGGCGCTCGACGATCTGCTCGCCGAGGTCCGACTGCCCACCGGCGAGGGCCTGTCGGGCCGTCGCGCCGGCGAGCTCTCCGGAGGCCAGCAGCGGCGCCTCGCCCTGGCCAGAGCGCTGGCCCGGCGCCCGGCCGTACTGCTCCTCGACGAGCCGACCGCCGGCCTCGACCCGGAGCTGCGCGACGAGATCGCCGCCCTCCTGCGCCACCTCGCGGCCCATCGCCGGCTCGCCGTCGCCCTGTCCTGCCACGACGGGGACCTGGTCGCCCGGCTGGCCGACGACGTCGTCGACCTCTCCCGGGCGGCGCCCGTGCCACCCCCCGCGCCCCGTACCGCCGCCCGGCCCCGCACCGCCGGCGAGCCGACGCTCACCGTCTCCGGCCTGCACGCGGCCTTCACCGGGCGCGGCGGCCGCCACCCCGTCCTGCACGGCATCGACCTCACCGCTGCCGCCGGCTCCAGCACCGGCATCGTCGGCGCCTCCGGCTCGGGCAAGACCACCCTGGTGCGCGCGATCGTCGGTCTGCACCGCCCCACCGGCGGCGCCGTGACCCTCGACGGCGTCCGCCTGGCCCCCACCGCCCACGGCCGCACCCGCGAACAGCGCCGACGCCTGCAGCTCGTACCGCAGGACCCGCTGGGCACCCTCAACCCCAGCCGCACGGTCGGCGCGGCGGTCGGCCGCCCCCTGCGCCTGCACCGGCGCACCGCCCGCGGCCGGACCGCCGCCCGCGTCCTGGAACTCCTCGAACGCGTCGGCCTGCCCGCCCACTTCGCCGGCCGCTACCCCCACGAACTCTCCGGCGGGCAGCGCCAGCGGGTCGCCATCGCCCGCGCCCTGGCCGCGGACCCCGACGTCCTGGTCTGCGACGAGGTCACCTCGGCCCTCGACGCCGGCACCGCCGCCGCGATCATGGACCTCCTCGAAGACCTCCGCGACAGCCGCGGCCTGGTCCTGATCCTCATCAGCCACGACCTCCACCTCGTCGCCGACCGCACCGACACCCTTCTGGTCCTCTCCGCCGGCCGGTCCGTCGAGTCGGGCCCCACCGCGCGGCTCTTCACCGCCCCGGCCCACCCGGTGACCGCGGCCCTGGTGTCGGGGGCGACCCAGCCGGCCTGAGGGCAAGCTATTCAAGTTTGACTAGATGGTTCGGGGCCGCTATCTTTTCTCGCGTAGTCAAAATTGATGAGTCCCTGTCGAGCGCCTTCGCGCCGTCGCGCGTTCCTGGTGCTTGTCAGGGGCTCGCACCCTGCAGCCGACGACCGTGAGGAGTCCGTGTGACCTTCCTGCCCGACGCCGGGTACGAGCCGACCGCCGAGGACCGCGCCGGCCTGGACGCCTGGTTCGCGGAGTACGACGCGCACAGCGCGCAGCGCGACGTGGCGCGGATGGCCGATATGGCGGTCTTCCCGCTCAACCTCGTCAGCGACGACACGGCCGGCAACGGCAGCTCGGCGCAGTGGGACCGGGAGCGGTTCATCACGACGATGACACAGGTGATGGGGGGCGGCAGCGAGGACATCACCTTCGAGTCCACGCGGACGCCGGTCTTCCTCTCACCCGCCATGGCCGTGGTCTTCTCGGACTCGGTCATGACGGCACGGGGCCGCACCCAGCGGCTGCGCTACGCCGACATCCTGATCAGGCGGGACGGGACATGGGCGTTCCAGACCATGATCCAGGGTGGCTGGGGCGACAACCTGTAGGGCCCGACCCCTCGGACACGTCCTCACCGGGGCGTGTCCGCCGGGCACCCGGACCCGGACAGCCGTATCGGGCATGCCGGGCGCCGATCGGTCCCGAGCGCCGGGCGGCCGCGGCTGTGGGACTTTGGTTGTTGCTCGTCGCGACGAAAGGCGATGTCGCCGGCGGGCGGGCTTGCCTAACGTAGCCGCGTGACAGGTGTGGAAGGCAAGGACCGTACGGAGCGTGCCGGTCGGACGTCGGCGGCGAGGCTGCGCGCGGCGTCCCGACGGCTGGCCGATCCGGTCAGGGCTCTCTTCGACCCCGGCATGTGGCCACCCGGGCGCATCGTGGGCGAGGTGCTGCTGAGCCTCACGATGGGGTTGACGGCGGTCGGAGTCGAGGCCCTGGCCGACAACGGCGGCACCGTACGCACCGTCGCCGTCGCCCTGGCCGCCGCGCTGCTGTCGCCGCTGCGCCGGGCGCTGCCGGCGACCGTGCTGCTGGTGACCGCCGTCGCCTCCAGCGGGCTCGACGGCCTCGCCCCGCTGCTCCTGGTCGCGTCCTGGTCGGCCGGGCGGCGGATCACCGCAGTCGGCCGGGCGACCTGCACCTTCGGCCTCGCCTACGTCCTCAGCCTCGCCCTGTCCGCGGCGTGGGAACTGCCGTACCTCTCGCCGGCGATCCTGATCATGGGTGCCCTGGCGACGCTGGTCGCGGTCATCGTGCCCGGCCTCGCCGGCCGCTACTGGTCGCAGCGCCGCACCCTGGCGGACACCCTCCGCGAGTACCACGCCCATCTGCAGCGCGAACGCGAGATGATCGCCGGTCAGGCCCGGATCCGTGAGCGCCAGCGCATCGCGCAGGACATGCACGACAGCCTCGGCCATCAGCTCGCGCTCATCTCGGTGCACACCGGTGCCCTGGAGGTGGACCGTGAGCTGACCGGGCGGCAGCGGGAGGCCGTGGGCGTGCTGCGCGAGGCGTCGGTGGCCGCGATGCACGAGCTGCGCGAGGTGGTGGGCCTCCTGCGGGACGGCACGGAGGCCCCCGGCCAGGGCATCCCCCCGGTGACCGCCGGGGGAGTCCCCACCCACGCCCTCGCGGCGCTGGGAGAGGAGGAGGCCAAGGCGCCGTCTCGGGGAGTGGCCGGCATCGAGGGCCTGGTGGAGGCGTCCCGGGGCGCGGGCGCGGCCGTGCGGCTGCGGCGCTCGGGGGAGGTGCGCCCGCTCGCCCCGACCGCCGATCACGCGGCGTACCGCCTCGTCCAGGAGGGCCTGACCAACGCCCACAAGCACGCCCCGGGTGCCTCGATCACCATCGAGCTGCGCTACGAGCCGGACTCACTGGTCGTGGAGGTCACCAACGGTTCCGCCCCCGCGGGCGGTGGCCGCAGCGTGGTGAGCGGCGGTCAGGGGCTGACCGGCCTCGGGGAGCGGACCCGCCTCGTCGGAGGCATGGTGCACGCCGGCCCGACGGCGGACGGCGGTTTCCGGCTCGCGGGCGTGCTGCCCTACACCTCGCCGGAGGGCGGCGCCCCGGGCCCCGCGTCCAGCGGCACGGCGGCGACGTTCGTCGACGGCACGGGAGACTTTCGGCAGCAGCTTCCGGCGGGCTCGCCGGGCGAGGCTGATCCGGTCAACGACTGGAACGGCATGCCGAAGGAGCTGGCCAAGGCGATGAGCAGGAGCAGGCGGGGAAGCGGGATAGCCATCGGCTGCGGGGTGGCGGCGGTGATCGCGCTGCTGCTGGTGATCGCCGCGGTCCTCGGGCTGGTCGTCATGGCGGGCGAAGCGGACAAGTCCATGATCGAGCCCAAGCAGTACGACGCGGTGACGGTGGGGCAGTCGGAGTCGGAGGTCCGCAAGGCGCTGCCCGACGGAGTCCCGTTCATCAACGAGAGCCTGGAGAAGGGTGCGCCGCCCGCACCCAAGGGGGCGAAGTGCCTCAGCCTTAGCTCCACGGAGTTCGGCAGCAGTCTGGACAAGACCCCGGTCTACCGGTTCTGCTTCAGGGACGGCAAGCTGATCGAGAAGAACTCCTACGAGGTCAAGGACTAGGCGTGTCCCCCGTGTCCCCCTAGCGGAGATCGGAGAGACACCCCCTGAGGGCGGCGCAGGGCCGCCATGCGCTCCGGGCGGGCGGATCGGAGATGATGGCGAGTGGCCGCAGGCAGGACCGCTCAAGACCGCGCAGGAGAGTCGTGATCAGGGTTCTCGTCACGGATGACGAGCCGCTCATTCGGGCGGGCATCAGGATGATTCTCACCTCGGCCGATGACATCGACGTCGTCGCGGAGGCGGCCAACGGCCGCGAGGCGGTCGAACTGGCCCGCGCCCAGCGCGTGGACGTCGTCCTGCTCGACATCCAGATGCCGGTCATGGACGGGCTGACGGCCCTGGCCGAGCTCCGCCGGACGGTCCCCGACACCCGCGTGCTGATCCTGACGACGTTCGGGGAGCAGCAGAACGTGCTGCGCGCCCTGGCCGAGGGCAGTGCGGGCTTCCTCCTCAAGGACTCGGCCCCCGCGGAACTGATGGGCGCGGTACGGGCCGCCGCGGCCGGGGACGCGTACTTGTCGCCGGGCGCCACCCGCCACGTAGTGGACTCCCTGGCGTCCGGCCAGACCGCGCGCCGCACCGAGCAGGCCCGCCGCAGGCTGGAGACGCTGACGGACCGCGAACTGGAGGTCCTGGCACTGCTGGGCGAGGGCCTGTCCAACGCGGACGCGGGAGCCCGGATCCATATGAGCGAGGCCACGGTCAAGACGTATGTGAGCCGGATCCTGTCCAAGCTGGGCTGCGAGAACCGCGTACAGGCCGCCCTCCTGGCACGGGACGCCGGCCTGGGGACCTGACCGACCCACCAGCGCGCTCGATCACGCCCGCTGCGGGTCCGCCGGCAGCGCACCTCCTCACCCGTGCCCTTCCTGCCGGGCGGCGTACGGCACGACACGACCTGCCGACCCGCCCCCTCCGAGCAACAGCCCACAGCCGCCCCCCTGTCACAGAAACCTGTCACAGAAAGACGACCCATGCCCGGATCGCGTTCTCTCCGTACCACCACACTCCTGTCCGCCTCCGTCCTCCTCGCCCTCACCGCCACCGCCTGCGGCCCCCGCCAGGACGACACCGGCCCCGCGACGCCCTACCCCACCAGCTCCTCCGAGGCGGCCGGCGCACTGCCCGCCTCGCTCACCGCCCAGAAGCCCAACTGGCGGCCCTGCCCGGCACCGTCCATCGCTCAGGGCGGCGGCACGGCTCCCGGCAAGCTGCCGGACGGCACGGCGTGGGAGTGCACGAAGCTGAAGGCGCCCCTGGACTACGGCAAGCCCGCCGGCGACACCATCGACCTCGCGCTGATCCGCGCCAAGGCGAAGAGCGTCGGCAAGCGGATCGGCTCGCTGCTCTTCAACTTCGGCGGACCGGGCGCCTCGGGCGTGGCCACCCTGCCGGGATACTCCCCGGCCGAGTCCCTGCGCTCGCGCTACGACCTGGTCAGCTTCGACCCCCGGGGCGTCGGCGACAGCGCGGGCGTGAAGTGCCTGAGCGACAAGGAGATCGACGAGCTGCGCGCCGAGACCCTCGATCTGGCCGGGACGGCCGAGCAGAACAAGAAGGCCGTGGCGGGCTGCAAGAAGCACTCCGGCAAGGTGCTGCCGCACGTCGGCACCGAGAGCGCGGCCCGCGACATGGACCTGATACGCCAGGTCCTGGGAGATGCCAAGCTCAACTACTTCGGCATGTCCTACGGGACCGAACTCGGCGGCGTCTACGCCCACTTGTTCCCGAAGAACGTGGGACGCACGGTCCTGGACGCCGTGGTCGACCCGACCAAGGACCCCGCCGAGGAGTCCCTGGGCCAGGCGAAGGGCTTCCAGCTGGCGCTGGACGACTACCTCGCCGACTGCGCCAAGAAGCCCGGCAGCTGCCCGTACCCCAACCCCGAGGACGGCCGCCGGCGGATCGCCGCCCTGCTGGCGAAGACCGGGAAGCGGCCGCTGCCGACCCAGAGCGGGCGCAAGCTCACCCAGGAGCAGGCCGTCGTCGGCATCGTCGCGATGCTCTACTCCAAGGAGAGCTGGCCGAGCCTTTCGATCTCGCTCTCCGACGCGGAGCAGGGCAGCGGCGACAACCTGCTGATGATGGCGGACCACTACGCCGGCCGCGACGACAAGGGCCGCTACAACAACATGATGACGGCCAACTCCGCGATCAACTGTGCCGACACCAGGCAGCGCCTCACCCCCGCACAGGTGCGGGCCAGACTGCCGGAGTTCCGCAAGGCGTCGCCGGTCTTCGGCGAGCTGACCGCGAAGGGCCTGCTCGGCTGTGAGGGCTGGCCGGTCACCGGCCGCAGCGACACCCCGCAGGTCTCGGCGCCGGGCGCCGCGCCCATCGTCGTCATCGGCAACGCGGGCGACCCGGCCACCCCGGTCGAGGGCGCCCGGAAGATGGCCGACAAGCTCGGTGAGGGCGTGGGGGTGCTGCTCACCGTCAAGGGCGAGGGGCACGGCACATACGGCGTGAACCAGTGCGCCACCAAGGCCGTGAACGGGCACCTGCTCGACGGCAAGGTCCCGGCGGACGGGACCGTCTGCTCCTGATCACGGCGTAGCCGGCGGCGGGGGCCCGCACCAGAGCCCCGCCGTCCGGTGCGCGCCCGTGGAACTCCTGCGATGAGGGTGCGCTCGGGTTCGCGGCGCACTTTCCGTTATCGTGCACCGCCGCCGGCGGTCTCCCTTGTGCCGGGCAGGAAAGGCGCGGACCGGGAAAGGGAGTGGACAGGCGTGGGCGTGAGCACCGAACACGACAGCGTGGTGGAGGCGGCGCGGCGAGGGGACCAGCGCGCTCAGGACGAGCTGGTCGCCGGCTATCTGCCGCTGGTGTACAACGTCGTGGGCCGCGCGCTGAACGGGCACGCGGACGTCGACGACGTGGTGCAGGAGACCATGATCCGCGCGCTCGGCGGCCTCGGCTCGCTGCACGATCCGGGACGTTTCCGGTCCTGGCTGGTGGCCATCACGATGAACCAGATACGCAACCACTGGCAGAAGCACCGCGCCGCACCGGCCGACTCCGGTCTGCAGGACGCGTACGACGTGGCCGACCCGGGCGCGGACTTCGTGGACCTGACGATTCTGCGGCTGGGGCTGGAGGGGCAGCGGCGGGAGGCGGCGGAGGCCACCCGCTGGCTGGACACCGACGACCGTGCGCTGCTGTCGCTGTGGTGGCTGGAGGCCACGGGCGAGCTGGGTCGGGCCGAGGTGGCCGCGGCACTGGAGCTGTCGCCGCAGCACACCGCGGTGCGCGTCCAGCGGATGAAGGCGCAGCTGGAGACGGCCCGGCTGGTGGTGCGGGCGCTGACCGCGACGCCCCGCTGTGTGCTGCTCGACGAGGTGATCGCGGCCTGGGACGGCGTCCCGTCGGCGCTGTGGCGCAAGCGGATCGCCCGGCACGCCCGTGACTGCACGGTCTGTTCGGGGTTCGAAGCGGGACTGGTGCCCGCCGAGGGGCTGCTGGTGGGCCTCGGCCTGGTGCCGGTCGCCGGGGTGTTGGGAGGGCTGGCGGGACTGGCCGCCCTCCACGGTGCCAGGGCGTCCGCCGAGACCGTGGCCTTCGAGGCGGTCGGCAGGGTCGGCGGCGCGGAGGTGGGCGCAGGGGCCGCGGGCCCGGGCGACGGCACCACCGTCGCCCCGTCGGCGGGCGGTGGGCATCGAATACCGAGCCGCACCCAGAGCCCGGGTCGGGGCCGCACACAGGGCCGGGCGCACAACCGCCGGCAGAAACAGCGGCGGCGGGCGTCCCGGACGGCCGCCGGTCTCGCCCTGCTGGTCATAGGCGGGACGGTCGGCGGGATAGCCATCCTGTCGCCGGGCGAGGAGCGGGAGACGGTGCGGTCGGCGCCCGCCGACGTGCCGGACCTCACCCGGCCCTCGACCCCCGCCGCCCCGCCGTCGCACACCGCCTCGAAGTCCCCCTCGCCCAAGCCGAGCAAGTCCGCCTCCCGAAAGCCCTCGTCGGCCCCCTCGTCCGCCTCCCCGCGCCGGTCGAAGAGCAAGGCGCCGACGGCGAAGCCCGCGCCGCCGTCCACGCCCGCGGCCGATCCCGCCGACACACCGGCCGAGAAGGTCCTGGCGCTCGTCAACGCCGAGCGGGCGAAGGCGGGTTGCGGCAAGCTGACCTCCGACGACCGCCTGGCGCGCGCCGCCCAGTTGCACAGCGAGGACATGTCCGCCAACGGCTACTTCGACCACACCAGCCGGGACGGCCGGAGCTTCGTCGACCGGGCCCAGGCACAGGGCTACCAGAACCCCGGTGCCGAGAACATCGCCCAGGGCCAGAGCTCTCCGGAGAGCGTGATGCAGTCGTGGATGAACTCGCCCGGCCACCGCGCGAACATCCTCAACTGCGACCTGAACACCATGGGCGTCGGCCTGGTCCCCGAGGACTGGACCTGGACCCAGGTCTTCGGCTTCTAGGGGTGTCTCTCCCCTGGCCCGCACCCGAGCCACCCTCGAAGTAAAGGCCGGGTAAACCCCCTTGTTAGGGTGATCTGTCCAGGCGTTCTCGCGAAGGACCGCAGATGACGATGCCCGAACACACCCCCGCCCCGGACCCCTGGGCCCCGCCGGCCGAGGACCAGCCGCACGACCGGCCGCCCTTCGCGTACCCGGCTATGGTTCCGCCGGCGCCCGGGCAGGTGGGCAACGGTCTCGGCGTCGCCGCGCTGACCGTCGGCATCATCGGCACGGTCCTCGGTTTCCTGCCGTTCCTGTTCTGGCTCTCGGGCATCCTCGGGGTGCTCGCCCTGATATTCGGCCTGGTCGGCCACAGCCGGGCCCGCAAGGGCCTGGCCACCCACAAGGGGATGGCCCTCGCCGGCGCGGTCCTGGGCGGCCTGACGATGGTGCTGGCGGTCGTCGGCCTCGTCCTCACCGTGATGTTCGTCAAGAACGCCGTCGACGACGCGAAGGCGAAGATCCGCCAGCGGCACGCTCCGACCGCCGCTTCCTCGGACCCGGGTGCCCACCGGCCACTGCGCTTCGGCCAGGCGCGGAGGTACGACGACGGTGTCACCGTCACCGTCGGCAGGCCCGAGCGGTACCGGCCGGACGGCTTCGCCGTCGGCCACGAGAAGGGCGATCTGGCGGTCCAGTGGGAGGTCACGATCGTCAACGGCGGCAAGAAGCCGATCGACATCACCAGTGCCCTGCCGTCCGTACGGGACGCCGACGGGGTGTCGGCGGGGAACATCTTCGACGGCGACGGCGCGACCAAGCCGTTCTCCGGCACGCTGCTGCCCGGCAAGCGGGCGGTGAGCCGGTTCTCCTACTCCGTCTCCCCCGGCGGCGCGAAGGAGGTCCAGCTGGAGGTCTCCCCCGACGGCCGGCACGAGGACGCCATCTGGGCGGGACCGGCCCGCTAGAGCCGGACCGGCGGGCCTGGTCCACCAGGGCAGCCCGCCCCCTGACCCATCGGAAGCCCCTAGGGTCGCCGTCATGAGTGAGGAAAGCTTCTGGAATGCCGATGAGGACCAAGAGATAGTCAGGCACGGCGAGTTCGGTCTCACCGTCGTCCATGCGCCCCCTCCGGGAAACTCCGCGACCCTGCCCGCGCACGACCCGGACCGGGCCCGCGAGTTCGTCGCTTCCTTCGGGACCGTCGACGCCGTCCTGGAGGAGCTCGAACCGGTCGGCGCGACCGACCTGGTGCCCCTGGAGACCCGCCGTGACCTGGACCTGGTCAGTGTCGGGTGCTGGGGCGGCGTGACCGAGATCGTCGATCCTGCCCTGGGGCACTGCGGAGACAGCTTCCCCGTCCTGGAGCAGGCGGAGGCTCTTCGTGAGCGCTTCCCCGACGCGGTGATCGTCGCGTCGGCCACCATCGACTACAACATGACCTACGGCGCCTGGGTGATCTTCCACCCGGACGGGACGAGCCTCTTCGCCGCCGGCTGGCACGGCGAGGACCACTGGGACTTCGACGGAGACGTCCGCGCCGTCGTCCGCTCCTTCGACATCTCGCCGAAGGCCCTTGCCGCGGCGGACGTCGACCTGGACGACGCCGTCAACGTCTTCCACTGGTCCGGTCTGGCGGAACTCGCGCTCGGCAGCGTCGCACCGCTCCACAGGGGCGGCCGGTCCATGTCCGCCTTCCGCGTCCGGCACACCGAGGACGCCACATTCGACATGGAGGAAACCTGGCTTGAAATGTGAGGAAGCCCGGCTCGAAATGCGGCGATGGCCATGCGCAGCGGATCGGCCATTTCGAGACGTCCTCGGGGAATGCGTCAAGGCATCCGTCAGCCGCTGATCGCGCCACGTTCTTCCTTGCCCTGGTCGGCTTCTTCCGGCGGGGGCCCGGGAGCGTGGCGCCGCGGGGTACGGATTCGGGCCGACGTGCGGCTGACCGAAAGCAGGGGTATCCGGCCCCGCGTGGCGCAGCCCCGACTCACCAGACGCAGGGCTCACAGACGCTCACGCTAGTGTGCGCCCGTGAGCCTTTATGTCGTAATAGGATTCGGGCCCGCCGGAATGGCTACCGCTCGGCTGCTGGTCGAAAAGGGTCATTCAGTGCGGGTCATCACCAAGACAGGCCGGAGCCCCGAACCCGGTATCGACCATGTCGCGCTGGACGCGGCGGACAGCGAGCGGCTGACCGAGGCGGCACGGGGCGCGACGGCGATCTTCAGCTGTGCCGCACCGCCCTACCACCGCTGGGCGAGTCAATGGCCGCCGCTGGCCTCGTCGCTCTGCGCGGCGGCCGAGGCGACCGGGGCGGCCCTGGTCATGCTGGGCAACCTCTACGGCTACGGCCCGGTGGACGGCCCGCTGACCGAGGAGCTGCCGCTCGCCGCGACCGGCCCCAAGGGGCGGGTGCGCGCCGCCGTGTGGGAGCGGGCGCGGAAACTGCACGAGCAGGGGCGCATCAAGGCCGTCGAGCTGCGCGCCTCGGACTTCTTCGGTCCGGGTGTGACCGACGCCGGACACCTCGCCGCGCGGGTCATGCCGCGACTGCTGCGCGGCAAGCCGGTCTCCACGCTCGGGGATCCGGACGCCCCGCACAGCTGGAGCTACCTCCCCGACGTGGCCCGGGCCCTGGTCGAGGTCGCCGGCGAGGAACGGGCGTGGGGACGGGCCTGGCACGTTCCGACGGAGCCCGCGCTGTCCGTACGGGAGATGGTCGACCGCCTCGCCGCCCAGGCGGGAACGGGTCCGGTCGCGGTGCGCGGACTGTCGCCGGCCGTGCTGGGCGTCGTAGCGCTCCTCTCCCCGCTGATCCGGGAGATGAAGGAGATCCGCTACCAGTTCGACCGCCCGTTCGTGGTGGACGCCGGCGCCTACGAAGCCGAGTTCGCGGTCCGCGCCACCCCCGTCGACGAGCAGATCAAGGCGACGGTGGAGTGGTGGCGTGAGCGGCTGGGCACCGCCACGTGACGCCCGTGACGGCGCAGGACTCCCCGGCGGGCGCGGCGGGTTCATCCGTGGAGCCGGCGGGTGCGCGGCGTGACGACGTCGCGATCGTGGGGATGGCCTGCCGGTTCCCGGGGGCGCGGAACGTCAACCAGTACTGGCGGCTGCTCACGGACCCGCAGCCGCAGTTCTCCCCCGTCCCGGACTCGCGGTGGCACTCCGCCACCTTCCTCAGCGACGACTTCCGCAAGGCGTCCTCGGCCTACACGGACACCATGGCGCTGCTGCCGGACGTCGGCCACTTCGACGCGGCGCACTACGGCATCCCGCCCCGGCGGGCCAGGTCGATGGATCCGCAGCACCGGCTGCTGATCGACCTCGCCCGTGAGGCGATCCAGGACGCGGGGTGGGAGGCCGACGGCTTCGACCGCGAGGAGACCTCGGTGATCACCTCGCTCACCGAGAGCGGCTACCGCGAGATCAGCACCCTGCAGATCCGGATGCGCCAGCTGGCCGGCGGTGAGTTCGGGGCGCGGGCGAGAGACCCCCGGTGGCCGGAGACGGCCCGCGCGGTCGACGGGCTGCACGGCACATCCGTCGCCGGACTCCTGCTCAACATGGGGCCGAACACGATCAGTTCGGTCTTCGACCTGCACGGCGAGAGCTATGCGCTGGACTCGGCGTGCTCCGGTGGACTGATGGCCGTGGCCAACGCCGTGTACGCGCTGCGCGCGGGCCGGAGCCGGATCGCCCTGGCGGGCGGGGCCCAACTGATCCTCACCCCCGACCTGTTGGTGGGCCTGTGCCGGATCGGCGCCATCTCGCGCAGCGGCAGCTGCCGGCCGTTCGGCGCGGCGGCCGACGGCTTCGTCCTGGGGGAGGGCGCCGGAGTGCTGGTGCTGCGGCCGCTGGCCGATGCGCTGGCCGCCGGCGACCGGGTCTATGCGGTGATCCGGGGCGTGGGCACGGCCAATGACGGGACCGTGCAGGGCGGTATGCACCCCCAGGCGTCCGGTCAGCTCCGCGCGCTGCGGCGGGCCTACCGCGATGCGGGCCTGGCTCCGGACGCGGTGGAGTATCTGGAGGCGCACGGCACCGGGACCACCGTCGGCGACCCCGTCGAGGTCGAGGTGCTGCGCGAACTGCGCGGTGCGCGGGGGGCACCCGCCTACCTCGGCGCGGTGAAGGCGGTGGTCGGGCACTCGCTCAACGCCGCGGGGACGGCCGGACTCATCAAGACCGTCCTGGCCGTGCAGCGGGGGGTGATCCCGCCGCAGCCGGAGTTCGAGCCGGCCGACCGCCGCGGGCTCGACGCCGCGCGGCTGACCGTCCCGACCACGCCGACCCGCTGGCCGCGCTCCGACCGGCCGCGCCGGGCCGGGGTGAGCGCCTTCGGCTTCGGTGGCACCGGTGTCCATCTGGTGGTCGAGGAGTGCACCACGGCGCCGGCCGGTCCGGCACCGGACGCGGGCCCGCAGCTGCTCGTGCTCAGCGCCCGCGACCGGGCCGGACTGGCCCGTTATGCCCGGGAGCTGGCGGACACCCTCGACGGGGACCGGCCGTCGCTGGCGCGGGTGGCGGACACCCTGGCCCGCCGGGCCCCCTTCGCCGAACGCCTCGCCCTGGTGGCGGAGGACGCCGCCGACGCCGCCACGAAGCTGACCGCCGCGGCCGAGGCCGTGGCGGCGGGCCGCAGCGGGGAGCTCGGGCCGGGCCGGCTGGCCGGCACGGTGCCTCGCGGTGAGCCGCCGGAGGTCGCCGTCCCCGTGCCGGGCGCGCTGCCCGCCGAGGCGCACAGGGCCGCGTTGGCGCAGCTCGCGGCGCGTGCGGTCACCGGCTCGGGCATCCGCCCGGTACGCGAGCGGATACCCCCGTACACCCTGCCGCCCAGTCCGCTCGCCCCGCGCCACCACTGGGCGGTGGACGAGACGGCACGCGAGGGCGGTGGCGTACCGCCCGCCGCCGTCGGGGGCGGCCCCGCCCCCGTCCTCAAGGCCGCGGGGGCGGACCCGCCCGGGCTGGTGGACCCGCCCCAGGAGGCACCCGAGGCGATACGGGCCGGAGGCGCGGCCGCGGTGTCCCTCGTGCTCGAAGAGGTGTCGCGGACCGGTGTCTTCCCGCTCTCCGACCTGAGCGAGCGGATGGCGCTGGTGGCCGACCTCGGTTTCGACTCCCTGATGCTGCAGGAGCTGGAGGTCAACATCGGCAAGCGGATACCGGACTTCCGCACCGAGGAGATGTTCTCGCCCGGTCTCACCGTCGAGCGGCTGATCGCGCTGGTCGGTCCGCACCTGGCGCAGCCCCCGGCCCCGGGTGAGCTGCCGCCCCAGCAGACGCGGCCGGACTTCGACGCCGCGACGGCCCGCGTCGACGACTTCCCGGAGGTGCGGCAGTTCGAGGAGCGCTTCAGCGCGATCGCCGACAGCGGGGCGGCCTTCCCGTACTTCCGGGTCCATCAGGGCAACATCCGCGACACGACCGTGATCGGCGAGCGGACGTACCTGTCCTTCGGCAGCTACAACTACCTGGGGCTCTCCGGCCATCCGGCGGTCAACGAGGCCGTGCACCGGGCGGTGGAGCGGTATGGCACCTCGGTCTCCGCGAGCCGGCCGCTCTCCGGCGAACGGGACCTGACCGTACGGCTGGAACGGGCGCTCGCCGACTTCCTCGGCGTCGGGGACTGTCTGACGCTGGTGAGCGGCCATGCCACCAATGTCACCGCGATCGGGCACCTCGTCGGCGCGGGCGACCTCGTGGTGCACGACGCGCTCGCCCACGACAGCATCCTCCAGGGCTGCGCCCTGTCCGGGGCGGCGCGACGCCCGTTCGCCCACAACGACATCGGGCGGCTGGAGCAGCTGCTGCGGCTCAACCGCTCGCGGTTCCGAAGGGTGCTGATCGCCGTCGAGGGCGCCTACAGCATGGACGGCGACCTGGTCGACCTGCCCGCGGTGATCGAGCTGAAGCGGCGCTACGGCGCGCTGCTGATGGTCGACGAGGCGCACAGCATCGGGACCGTGGGCGAACGCGGCCGCGGCGTCGGCGAGCTCTTCGGCGTGGACCGCTCCGACGTGGACCTGTGGATGGGCACCCTGTCCAAGTCCTTCGCCAGCTGCGGCGGTTACCTCGGCGGCTCGGCGAGGATGGTGCGGTGGCTGCGGCACACGCTGCCGGGCTTCGTCTACAGCGTCGGCCTGACCCCGGCCAACGCGGCCGCGGCGCTGGCCGCCACCGAGCTGATCACCGCGGAACCGCATCGGGTGCGGACGCTGCGGCGCAACGCGGAGCTGTTCGTGGGGCTGGCCGCCGCGGCCGGTCTGGCGACGGGCGCCAGTGCCGGCACGCCGATCGTGCCGTGTGTCCTCGGCGACTCGGCGCGGACCCTGCGGGTCGCGGACCGGCTGTTCGACCGGGGGGTCATCGCCGATCCGATCTTCCACCCCGCCGTGGACGAGGGGCTCGCCAGGCTGCGGTTCTTCGTCACCAGCGAGCACCGTGAGGACGACATCCGGCGTGCGGTGTCGATCCTGGCCGAGGAGGTGGCGTCCGCCGGGGGTTGAGGAACTCACGTCAGATCAGGGTGCGTTCGATCCGATGGAGCATGGCGGTCCGGCCGGCCTCCGCGCCGCCTGCGGCGTCCTCGGCCGGGGGCGCGTCACGCCGTTGCTCGGTGCTGCCCACCTGCTGCGAGAGCAGATAGGCGATGATCTCCGCTTCCTGTTCCTGTACGTCGTCGTAGGTCGCGCGCAGGAGCATGTCACGCACGAGGTCGGGGTCGAGGTTGGGGAAGAGGAGGCGGGCGCTCGCCTCGTCCAGCCAACCGGCCCCGCGATGACAGCAGATGATGTGACCCAGCTCGTGCAAGATGATGTGCTCCTGATGCGCGCTGGTCGTGTTGGCGTCGTAGAAGATCAGGTCCTCGTCGCGGGCGGCGACCCACATGCCGCACGGGTGCGACGCGGGCATCTGCATCGGGACCAGGGTGATCGGGCGGTCGCGCACCTCGCCGAGGTGGCGGCAGAGTTCGGCGACATCGGCCACCTTCGGCAGGTCGAGTTCGGCGATCTTCCGGGCGCCGGCCGTGCGGAGCTTCTTGAGCCGGCTGCGGCGGTCCTGATCGGCCGACCGTCCCTTCCTGGCGCCCCTCACTCCCCCGGGCCCCCTACTCCGCGTCGGAGCCGTCGGCGACGGGCGGCAGACCCTGCATCTGCCGGTACTGATCCATGATGGCCGTGATGGCCTGGAGGTTCTCCTTCTTCATCCCGGCCGCCCGCATCGCCACGGAGCGGACTCCGGCCTGTCGCAGCGCCTCGATGGCGGCGACCTCGCTGAGCACCGACTCGGCGACCTCGTCGTCGAAGAAGTAGGCGACCGACACTCCGAAGAAGCGCGCCAGGGCGGCGAGGAGGTCCGGTGAGGGATTGGAGCGCTTGCCCGTCCGCAGCTGCGACAGATAGACACCCCCGACTCGGAGTTCGGGGTTGGCCTGCTTCAGTTCCTCCGCCACTTCGGCGTTGGTCCAGTGCTTGCCCTTGGGACGAACCGTCTTGAAGAGGTTGTCCAGACGCACTGCCAGCACGGGCCGGTCATCAGTCTCGGACATCGCGAATCTCCCTCCCGTCACCTCCTTGGCATTGCCCTCGGCTATCCGTCAGTTTCGCAGATTAGCGGTCAGTTGACAATCGGGCCGGACTCCGCCAACGTGGACCCTGCCGATAGCTGATAGCTAACTTTGCTTACGGGGGTAGCCGAGTTGGTTGCCGGTCTTGTCGGTCTGGCCCGGCTCTCGGGGGAGAGGCCGGGCCAGGGGTCGGGCGGGGCACACCCATCCGGCACGACAGGAAAAACGGGGGAAGTACGGGGGAAACACGGGGGAGTACGGGGGAACCACGGGGGAAATGGGAGAAACCCGCCCGGCCTGACGGGGGCAGACCGGGCGGGAGCTCTCAACCGGCGCTGCCGAGCTTCCGGTAGGCGGAGGCGACCTGGGTGAGCCAGGCGACCTCCGCGGTCAGGTTGTCCGTGTCGCGGTCGTCGAAGTCGCCGTCGTCCTTGTTGTCGTCGGGGATGGTGCCGGCGCGCTTGGCGTGCAGGGCCTGCCGGATCTGGGCCGCTTCGGCGAAGGCCTGCCGGGACTCCTCGCTCGCCCCGGGGCCCGCTCCGTTGCCGCCGGTGGCGGTGCGGTCTATATAGGGGCGCAGGTCCCGCCAGCCGTCCCGGATCTCGATCACCCGGCGGTGCAGGCGGTAGTCGAGGTCGGAGACCGCGGCCCCCGGCGGCTCCAGGACGATGTCCGGCGAGGACTCGTACAGGTCCCGCCACAGCGGGTAGAGGGCGCGGTAGGACCGGTAACTCCGGGCCCACGCCAGCAGTTTGGCGGCCGAGGTCCCCCAGGAGGAGATCGTCAGGGCGAGGGAGAGGGTGAGGATGCCCAGCGCGCTGAAGACGTTGGAGGCCAGCTGCCAGACTCCGATGTCGATCCCGGCCGCGGCGGTGAGGATGTTGACCGTCCTGCCCAGGCAGTACAGGAAGAGGATCACCGCGGCGACGGAGAGCATCCGCAGGGCCTGCCTCAGCTCGGCCTTGCCGGCCATCCGGGCGTAGGGGCCGCACTGGCGGAAGATGGTCACGCACGGAACCGCCTGGGAGACGATGAAGACCAGGAGGTAGGTGAGGACCAGTGGCTGGCCGCTGCCGGTGTTGAAGTCCGAAGCGGGCCGGCCGGGGCCGTCGGCGATCAGGAAGAGCGCCAGCAGCAGCACGTCGAGGGCGATGCCGGTTATCAGCCAGTAGCGGGTCTTGCGCACCGCCTCCTCGGCGTCGGTCGCCCAGCGCAGCAGGATGATCTGCGCACTGACGCAGAAGGCGACCGCCGACAGGTGCATCACCAGGATGGCGAGGTTGCCGACGCCCAGGAAGCTCTCGCCTCCCATGGCCACGGCGCCCATCGTGAAGGTCAGGCACTGCAGCAGCAGAGTGATCACGAGTGTGCGGTAGGCGTTGTCCCGCCAGCTGCGCCGGACTTGGCCCAGGCGGTAGACGAGCGCGGCGTACGACGAGAGCGCCGCGATGACGAAGCAGAGGGTTCTAGTGGTGTTCACGGCCTGATTCCCCGGCGGCGCCGCACGTGCGGCGGACGGTCTAGTCGGTGTCCTCGCCCAGGGGGACCATGAGCCCGATGCCTTCGGCCGCCACGGCGATGGCGTAGTCGAAGAACGCGGACTCGTCCCGGACGCTGTCGTGGGTACGGCTGAAGACCTGGAACACCAGGAGCCCGATCAGATTGCTCCACAGCACGATGCCGCGCTCGATGATGTCCGAGAACGGAGCCTCGGGCACACCGCCGAAGAGCTCCACGGCCTCGGGCCGCAGCAGCGGCGGACCGGGTGGCGCCACCGTCCGCCGGGGCGGGGTGAGTTCACCGGCCGCCAGCGCCGCACGCACGATGCCGGCCAGTACTCCGGGGGTACGCGACGCGGGCGGGACCGTGCTCTGCGGGGCGTGGTAGTCCGGCACGGGCGAGCCGTAGACCAGCGTGAACTCGGCGGGGTTGTCGAAGGACCACCGCCGCAGCGCACGGGTCACCGCCAGCAGCCGTGCGCCCGCCGCCGCACCGGTGTCCGCGGCGGCCTGATCGGCCTGCTCCATCGCGGCGCCGGACGCGTTGTAGGCGTCGATGACCAGCGCGGTCAGCAGGTCGTCCCGATGCGGGAAGACGGCCGCCACGTCGGCGACGGCAAGACCGCCGGCATCGGCGACGGCCTCCAGGGTCAGCCCGCCGGCGCCCAGTTTCACCAGCAGTCGGCGCGCGGTGGCCTTGATGACCGCAGGCGGCCCGGTGCTTTCCTCGGCCGCGAGCGTTCCGGATGCATCCATGGCCAAACCGTACCTGTCTGCTACAACGGCCATAAGGGCGATCACCCTTGCACTTCGGCCATACGCTGCGATCCGGCCACCCGCCGGTCACGCCGCCACGAGGCCCGCTCCGGCGGGCGGCGACGCCCGCGCGGCCGCGCATACCGCCCGGACCGTCACCGGTGCGGCATCACGCGTCCCCGCGGCCACCGGGCTGACGCCGCCGGGTGATCCACCACGTCCCTCCCACTATCAGCAGCGCGAAGGCGGCCAGGCCCGCGCCCTGCGCGGCCAGGAGGCAGAGGCGGTCGGACAGGGGGAGTCTGCCGGTCAGGGTGACCTGGAGGGATCCGACGGCGAAGGCGATGGCGGCGGTGAAGACGGCGACGACTTCGACGGCCCGCACGGAGGACGTGTGCAAGGAGCGCTCCAACTGGGCGTTGGCGGCGATCTGCTGGTCCCAGCGCCGCTGCTGCTCGGCGTCCCGCAGGGCACGCAGCCGCCCCTCCTGGATCGCGTCCCGCTTGGCGAGGTACTGGTCCTGCAGGATGTTGTGGCTGAAGGCCGGGTTCGCTCCGAGCAGCGCGAGCGCGGTGTCGATGCGCGCCAGCGCGTCGTCATGCCGTCCGCACATGTGCAGTCCGGCGGCGAGCCGGGCGTGGAACATGTGGTTGCGCGGATACTCCTCGACGGCCTCCTCCGCGTGCCTGCGCAAGAGCTCCCCCTGGCCCTCGAACGGGACGGCCAGCGCCAGTCCGTTGAGGCAGAGGTCCACGGTGTGCCGGGTGCGGTGGGGCGATGCCCAGGCCCGGACCAGCAGATCGGTGGCGTACTCGACGGTCAACGCGCGGCTGCCGAAGGCGGCGAACGACCGGAGGGCCAGGAAGAGCGGCTCCTCACGGTGGGCGCCGGCGGCCAGGGCGAGCGGCGAGGACGCGAGGAAGTCGTGCAGCTCGTCGAAGCAGAAGTTCGAGCGCAGCTTGCCGCCGTGGAAGAGGGCGACGAGGTACGCGACGCGCTGCGCCGCGCTCTCGCCGAGGCCGGCGATCTCCCGGGCCGCCTCGGCGAGTTGACCCACTGACTCTGCGCTGTGCCGGTTGATGAACCCGTTCCCCAGCCCCCACTGCTCGGCGACCGCGATCCAGCTCCCGTCCGTCACATGGTCCGTCATCCACCGCCCGCAGGCGAGCGCCGTGGCGGCCGTCGGCCGGTCCTGGAGACGGCCGCGCCAGTAGCGGTCGGCGCAGACGAAGTACGGATCGGTGTCGAAGTCGGCGGAGCCCACCTCGAACTCCGGCGGGGACCCGGCTGCCAGTAATTCGGCGGCCACCTCGTCGCAGATCCGGTTGCGCGCCGTGGAGTCGGCGGCACGAGCCTCTTCCAGGCGGGCCAGGATGGTAGCCGTGTCCATGCGTCCCCTCGTCCTCGGCGGTCCCGCCCCCGCGGCGGTGGCCGTTTCGAACATACCGTCCGACGTGGGGCCCGCTCCGCGGCTGCCTATGCGCCCTCGGTCCAGGAGTCCAGTGCCCGGCTGAGGTTGTCCTCCACTGTGCGCAGCAGGGTGGCGAGGGTGTCGCGTTCGGCGTCGGTGAGGCCGCTGACGGTGGTCTGCTCCAGTTCCTGCCAGGCGCTCTCGACCTGGCGGCGCAGGGCCTGGCTGGCGGTGGTGGCCTCGACCGTCATCACCCGCCGGTCGGTGGCGGAGGGCCGGCGGCGGACGAAGCCGCCCTGCTCCAGGCGCTTGACCATGCGGGTGACGGTGGACGGCTCGGCGTCCAGGAGGCGGACCAGCTCCGACTGGGTCTGCGGGCCGTTCTCCCACAGGTGCATCATCAGCAGCTCCTGGCCGGCGTAGAGGCCGGTGGAGCGCAGCAGGTGCGCGGCGGCAGCCCGGTGCAGGCGGGCGGTGCGGAAGACGGCGTGGCTGAGGGGCCCGCTGCGCGCCGTCGCGGGCAGGGCGCCACTGGGTGGCGGGGCGGTGTCGCGGGCGGACCGTCGGCGTGCCGTGGGCGGCGGGGTGGGCTCATCGGCCACGAGTGACTCCTTCGTCCCCGGCAGGCGGGCCGGAGGGCAATGCGTCCAGCCATCGTACTTGCCCAGGCAATCAGCGAGCCGCTCCGCCCCCTGTCCGCTCCGTAACGGGCCAGGCGTGCGCGTGTCTGCCGGCCCTAGGGGTGTGGGGGAGCGCCGGCGAGTGCCATTCGCGAAGCATGTTTGTTGCTCGGGCAAGCAATGTGCCATGCTGAGGGTGCTGAGGCGCCCTGTAGCGCCCTCTCTCACGCCCGCACCCACTGCTGGAGGAGTCAGTCATGTCCACTGCGTTCGACTCGTTCGATCTGGCCGGCGCCAAGCTCGCCAACCGGATCGCGATGGCCCCGATGACGCGGAGCCGCGCCTATGGCCCCGGCGCGACCCCGACACCCGAGATGGCCGTGTACTACGGCCAGCGGGCGTCGGCCGGCCTGATCATCACCGAGGGCATCCAGCCCAGCGTCGTCGGGCAGGGCTACCCCGACACCCCCGGCCTGCACAGCCAGGCCCAGGTCGAGGCCTGGCGACCGGTGACCCAGGCGGTCCACGAGCGCGGCGGGGTGATCTTCGCCCAGCTCATGCACACCGGCCGGGTCGGCCACCCCAGCCTGCTGCCCGACGGCCTGGTGCCGGTCGGGCCCTCGGCCGTGGCCGCCCAGGGACAGGTCTTCACCCATGAGGGCCCGAAGGACTTCGTGGTGCCCCGGGAGCTGAGCGAGCAGGAGATCGCGCAGACGATCGCCGACTTCGCCGCCGCGGCCCGCAACGCGATCGCCGCCGGCTTCGACGGAGTGGAGATCCACGGCGCGAACGGCTACCTGATCCACCAGTTCCTCTCCGCCAACGCCAACCAGCGCACCGACGGCTGGGGAGGCTCCGTCGAGGGCCGCATCCGCCTCGGGGCCGAGGTCGCCGCCGCCGTGGCCGACGCCGTCGGCGGTGCACGGGTCGGCTTCCGCGTCTCGCCGGGCAACCCGTACAACGACATCGCCGAGGAGGGCCTCGCCGAGCTCTACGGCGCCCTGGTGGCGCGGCTGGCGCCGTTGGAGCTGGCCTATCTGCACCTCATGGAGGGCCCGGACCGGGAACTGACCCGGCAGCTGAGGCAGGCGTGGCCGACCGCGTTCGTGCTCAACCCCTTCACCCACCCGCAGCACACCGGCCACGACGCGCTGCCCCTGGTCGAGGAGGGGCTGGCGGACCTGATCGCCTTCGGCGCGCTGTTCCTGGCCAACCCCGACCTGCCCCGCCGGCTGGCCCTGGGCGGACCGTTCACCGCACCGGACGCGGCCACCTTCTACGGCGGCGACCAGCGCGGCTACACCGACTACCCCGTCCTCGACTGACGGTTCCCGGTCTGACGGCTTCCCGTCTGACGGCTTCCCGTCCCGAAGGCCAAACGAAGATGTTTGCTCGGACATCTCAACCTCGGCCACCGCGGCAATCCGGAGCACCCTCCGGCTCCTCCGCCTCGCGGACCGGGAGCATTTGACGCCGAGCCCGCGAAGGAATGCCATAGATGTAGGCACTTCCTGCGTTGAGGTCCGTCCTGCTCGTCCTTCCCTTCCCGCGCGGCCTGTGTGGTTCTGCAGGACACATGGAGTGAGAAGGTCGCTGATCATGACAGCATCACAAGCTCCCGAACGAGCCCTGGGTGCCCTGGCACAAGGTGAGCACCCGGTCTTCGAGCAACTGGCCCGGATGACCATCGAGACGCTGCCCAATTCCGGCCTCGACGAGCGCACCTACCACCTCGTGCGGCTGGCGGCGCTCATCGCGATGGACGCCGCGCCCGCCTCGTACCTGGCCAATCTCAGTGTGGCGAAAGCGGCCGGCCTGACCGCCGAGGACGCCAAGGCGGTCTGTGTGGCGATCGCGCCGATCGTCGGCAGCGCGCGGGTGGTCGACGCGGCGGGCAGCGTTCTGCGCGCGCTCGGTTTCGCCGAGATCGTCACGGAGCTGGAGACGGCGTAGGACGGCGTGACGAGGCCGCCGCGGTGCCCGCGGGGTGAGCGGCCGGACGAAAGGGGGCGAGAAGCCGTGCCGCGCACCGACGGTCCACGCGGCGGCCGAGGACCCATGCGACGGCTGAGGAGAGCCGGCACCGGATGAACGGCGCTGAACCACAAAGGCCCCGGCCGCGCTCCGTCCGCGCGGACGAGCCGGTGACGGTCGAGGCCCAGGCGCTGCTGCCGATGATCTGGGCGGACCCGCAGCACATGCCCGAGCAGCTGGCCTTCTTCGCCGTGCGGCGGTTCGGCCCGCGGGCCGCTGCCGCGGTGGCCGGCCGCAGACGGCGAAAGCCCCTGGCCGGAGCCGATGAACTCGACCACGACGCGATCGCCTACGGGACGCGGATGACGATCGTCGACGGCGCCGCACTGGGTGGGCCGTTCATCGTCCTGATGCCCGTGAGCTTCGTGGCGGCCCTGTTGTCGCAGGCGAAGATGGTGCTCGAACTGGCCGCCCTCGCCGGGCACGATCCCTGCGGCGAACAACGGGTCGCCGACATCCTGGTCCTGCAGGACGTGTACCCGTCGACCGAGGCGGCCGGCCGGGCCCTGACCGAGGTGAGCCGCCATCCGGCGGGTGGACACGGCCATCTCCCCCGACGCACGCGCTGGTCACTGATCGTCAGGATGGCCGCCGTGCTCGGCCTCACGGGCGGCGAAAAGCCCAGCAGACTGCGCCGGGCACTGTCGACGGCCATGCTCGGCGCCCTGTTCCTCGTGGGGATGGTGCTCCCCCTGATCTGGGTGCCCGCGCTCGCCGTGCTCTACCGGCAGAGCACCCTGCGCCTGGCGGACAAGGCCGTGCGGTACTACTCGCCCGGTGCCACCGGAGACCGGCTCAGGCACCGCGGGCCGTTCACCCGCCTGCCCAGGGTTGCCGGTGTCGCCGTCATCCTGCGCTTCCTGGCCCTGACCCTGCTGCCCTTCCTGGCCGCCGCCGGGCTCGTCCTGGCGGGAGTCCGGCTGGCCGGCGGCTTCTGGGGCACCGCCCTGATCGCCCTGGTGGTGCTCTCCCTGCTCCTGGGAGGCCTGTGGTTCCTGCACCGGCGTTCGCGCACCGCCGGTCGCCCCTCTTATGGGGGCGGGTCCTGAGGTGGCTGTGGTTCCTTGAGCGTGCAGTTGAAGTACCACATGGTGGTGAAGGCCTTCTTGCCGTGGAGGGTGACGGGCGTCGTCACGGGCACCACCCCGCACTCCTCCGGCACCAGCCGAGGGTGCTGGGCGACGGCCATCCGGTGCGATGCGGGAGCGTGGGGGGCGGCGACGGCGGTTCCGGTGGCGCCGCCGACGACCAGGGCCGACAGTGCGGCGCCGGCGACGGCACCGGCTCTGAGGAGGCGTCTGCGCATGGGTCTCTCCTCTCCGTCCGGCACGGCGAGTTACCGGGACCTTTCGCGGGTGCCGGTCATCTCAGTTTTCCCTGAAGGGCGAATTCATGCACTCGGCGTTCTCGTCGTGCCGGCCGCTGAGCACGTTGTCGAGACCGAGGATATGTACGTCGCAGGAGTAAACCGGGCCGGTGTCCTCGTCAGTCCGCTCCCCGTAATTCTTCCCTCGCTCAGGGTGCGCTCGGCCGCACGCCGTTTTGACCGCACGTCGTTTTGACCGCACGCCGTTTTGACCGCACGTCGTTTTGACCGCACGCCGCTTCGCTTTCATGGGACCGCGGTTTCCCTGCTCCCGGGTATGGGCCGTTCGGCCCCTGTCCGGCTCTTGTCCGGCCTCTCCTCGGCATGAGCGGCTTGTGAGCCGGCCATGAGCGTGGTGGCCCAGCCTCGTGGTGTGCCGGTCGCGGCGGCAGTCCGTAGCCGCGAACCGCGAACCACATCGCCGGACGCAGTCCGCGCTTCAGGCGGAAGGCAAGGGGAGCAGAGATGAACAGCAAAAAGCGCAACGTTCCTTCGTCCGGGAGGGGCTGGCGGGCGAAGGCGGCCACGGTGGGATCGGTGGCCGTCACGGTGGCTCTGGGCCTGTCCGCGACCCCGGCGCAGGCGGACGGCGGCGGAGGCGGCTGGATCTCCCACGACCCCCTGCCGCCCGCCCCCCAGGGCCCCGACTTGAGCACCCCCGAGGCGGTGGCGAAGTTCCTCTCCGACTGCGGGGACTCGTGCACCTTCACGCCCACCGAATGGGCCGGGCCGCCGACCGAGGGCACGCCGACGATGCTGGGCACCGCCCGCGACAACTGCACCACGGAGAACGCCGACTTCAACTACGGCGAGTCGGAGACCACCGGCGAGACGACGATCGTCGGCCTGTCGCTCGGCGCGAACCCCGTCTCGGTGCTGCCGAAGTTCGAGCACAACTGGTTCAAGTCGAACACGGAGAGCACCGTGACCACGGGCACGCTGAAGCCCGGCGAGATCGGCTGGTTCGACGAGGTCACCGTCACCCGGAAGGCGAAGGGGAACTGGCACCTGGACGGCGTCGACCAGTCGAACCCCTTCGCGCCCGTGAACGCCCACAACACCTGGGGGCCGCACGACTTCACCGGCATCGAGTCGGACATCAGCTACAAGGTCATCAGGGTCCAGTCCCGCCCGATGACCGAAGAGGAGAGGGTGTCGCGCTGCGGCAACGCGAGCCCCAGCTGACGGAGTTGGCGCCCATCCGGCCCCAGGCCGCGCTGTCGGCCTGGGGCTTTCGCGTGGAGCGGGCAGGAGCCCCCGGCCGGGGCCGTCAGCCGCGTCCGGTGAACTGCTGCCCCACCCCGAGCCCGCGCAGGCCGGCCAGGACCTTCGGGTCCTGGGCGTCCAGCCAGTCGCAGAGCTGGCGGAAGGAGACCAGCCGGACGTCCTTGTGCTTCTCGTCGGCGATGTGCTTGATCGCCTCCTCGACGGCGTCCATGTAGATGCCGCCGTTCCACTGCTCGAAGTGGTTGCCGATGAAGAACGGCGCCCGGTTGGTCTCGTAGGCCCGCTGGAAACCGGCGATGTACGCCCCCGCGGCCTGCTTGCGCCAGCCCGGGTAGTTGGCCGGCGGGGCCTTGGTGGAGTTCTTCGACTGGTTGGCCAGGATGTTGTAGTCCATCGAGAGGACCGGGAAGCTGTGGCCGGGGAACGGTATCCCCTGGAGGGGGAGGTCCCAGATGCCCTGCTTCTTGGTGGGCCAGACCTGGAGGCCGCCGGGTGAGCTGGCGTCGTACCGCCAGCCGCGCTTCCTCGCCGTCGGCAGCAGGTTCTCCTGGCCGAGCAGGCACGGCGTACGGCCGCCGACCAGCTCCTTGCTGTAGTCGAAGGGCAGCGGTTCGAGGTCGGTGAAGCCGGTGTTGGTCCGCCACTTGGTGACGAAGGACATGGCCTGTTCGATCTCGTCGTCCCACTGGGCGGGCGTCCAGTGCTTCACCGAGCCGCGGCCCTCGCCGCAGAAGTGGCCGTTGAAGTGGGTGCCTATCTCGTGGCCCTCCAGCCACGCCGCGCGCACGTTCTGGATCGTCGCCTTGACGTGGTCGTCGGTGAGGAAGGGGATGTCGGAGGCGCCGACGGGGTTGTTCGGCGGCCGGTACATACGCCTCTTCGACTCGGGCAGCACATACAGCCCGGAGAGGAAGAAGGTCATCGCGGCGTTGTGTTCCTTGGCGAGCTTGCGGAACCGCGGGAAGAGGCCGTTGCCCACCTCGCCCGCCCCGTCCCAGGAGAAGACGACGAACTGCGGCGGCTTCTGGCTCGGCTCCAGCTTCTCCGGTGCGGGCGGCTGGTTGGGCTGCTTTCCGGTGTACGCGGTCGAGCCGTCGCCTATCGGCTTGCCCTTCGGCGCCTTTCCGGGCTTGGTGCCGACCTTGTCGGAGGTCGACGACCCGGAGGGCGAGCAGCCGGCCACGGAGAGCGCGGCCGCCGCCCCTATTCCGAGCCCGACTATGCCTCGACGGCTGAATTCGCGCATCACGGTCCCCATCGCATTCGTTCGAAGTTCTGGTATGTGGGTCGCCCAGAGAATTGGGACGCCCAGAAAGATGGGGTGGCGGATGTCGAGGTTCCGCATCGGCCCCGAAAAGGAGAATTCTCGACGGAGGGTCGACGGAGGCTTACGCTCCGAAGTCTTCAATGTGCCGTCCCGCCTCCGCGCGGGGAATCGACGGCCCCGGTAACTCGCGCGTACTTCCGGCGCGACCGTCGGTGCCCGGCGCCGTCGCCTTCCGCGCCTTCCGCATTTCGTGCTCCCCGTTCAATGGGCGGGCGAGAAGCCGAAGACCCCCGCGGCCTCCCTCAACGCCCTTGGACGCACATGACTCTGACGGAGATCGCTAGCGCACCGATAACGCCTCACTAACAACCGCTGCCGCGGCCGTACTACGGGAGGTCTCCCCTCAGGGGGTGTCCGACGGATCGGGGGCCACCCGGGCCGCGGACCCGGCAGCCCCGCAGGCCCCGGCAGCTCCCTCGGCGCCGTCCGAGGGCGTCGCCGCCCAGCTGGCCAGGAGCCGCAGGCGCTCCTCCGTCCGGGTACCGGGCTCCGGCGTGTAGACCACCAGCATCTGGTCCGGCTCCCCGGGGACGGTCAACGTCTCGTACGGCAGGGTGAGCTCGCCCACCACGGGGTGCGTCAGGCGCTTGGAGCCGTAGCTCTTCTCCTTGACCTGGTGGTCCGCCCACAGCCGGCGGAAGTCCTCGCTGCCCAGCGACAGCTCGCCCACCAGCGTGGCCAGTTGCCGGTCCTGCGGATGGTTCCCCGCGTCCAGGCGCAGATGGGCCACCGTCTCCGCGGCCACCGCCGGCCAGTCCGGGTACAGCTCACGCGTCAGCGGGTTGAGGAACACCTGACGTGGCATGTTGCGCTCCTCGGGCGGCAGCTGCGAGAAGCCGAGGAGGGCGTCGCCCAGGTCGTTCCAGGCGAGCACGTCCATGCGGCGGCCGAGTATGAACGCCGGGGCCCGGTCGACGGTGTCCAGGAGGAGCCGCAGGCCCGGGCGGACCCTCTGGGGGGCGGGACCGGCGGCGGACGCGCGACGGGCGGCGGAGGCGCGGCGGGTGGCGGGCCTGGCCACCGTGCGCAGGTACTCCTGCTCGGTGTCGTCGAGGCGCAGGACACGCCCGACGGCGTCGAGGACCGCATCCGAGACCGAGGGGCCGCGGCCCTGTTCGAGGCGGATGTAGTAGTCGACGCTGACGCCCGCGAGTTGGGCGACCTCCTCACGGCGCAGGCCCGGCACCCGCCGCCTGCCGTGACCGGGCAGCCCGACCTCTTCGGGCTGGATGCGGGCGCGCCGCGAGCGCAGGAAGTCGCCGAGTTCCGGGCCGACGGGTATGTCCATGCCGTGATCCTAGGTCCCCGGACCGGTCCGTTCCTGGTACTGCCGGACCCAGGAAAACGGCAGCCCTGGGTAGGCGCGGCGGCCGGGCGCAGGGTGGTGGTCGTCGCCGGGGGACACCCGGTGGCGCCCCTCTCGGACCACCACCGACCAAGGAGTCCCCATGGCGTACGACACCCTCATCGGCCGCACCGCCGTCGTCACCGGAGCCGCCAGCGGTATGGGCGAGGCCACCGCCCGGCTGCTCGCCTCGCACGGCGTGCGGGTGGCGCTGCTCGCCCGCCGGGCCGATCGGCTGACCGGGCTGGCCGCCAGGATCGAAGCGGACGGCGGGCAGGCCCTCGCGGTCGCCACCGACGTCACCGACGCGGCCTCGGTGGATGCGGCGGTCGACCGGGTCCACGCCGCGTACGGCGAGGTGGACCTGGTGGTCAACTCGGCGGGCGTGATGCTGCCGAACCCCGTCACCGACGGCCGCGCCGACGAGTGGCAGCGCATGCTGGACACGAACGTGGCCGGCGCGCTGCGCGTCATCCGCGCCTTCACGCCGGACCTGATCGCGGTGGCGGAGACCGGTCGCACGGCGGACCTGGTGAACATCTCCTCCATCGGTGCGCACATCACCTTCCCCAACTACGCGGTGTACGGCGCGACGAAGGCCGCGCTCACCTACCTCTCGCAGTCCCTGCGCACGGAGCTGGGCCCGCGCGACGTCCGCGTCACCAACATCGAACCGGGCCTGACGGACACGGAGCTGGGCGGCCACATCGACAACGCCGAGCTGTCCGGCCAGCTGGACGGCATGTTCGACGCGCTGATCGGTCTGTCGGCGGACGACGTCGCCGACCTGATCGCCTACACGACGAGCCGTGCCCGCCATGTGAACCTGCGCCAGGCGATCGTGCTGCCCACCCGGCAGGCCTGACGCACCCGGCCGGCGGGGCCGGGCCGGTGTCTCATCCCGTGGCGCGCAGGACGCGGTGGGCGGTGTCGCGGAGATGGGCGAGGACGTCGGGGTCGGCGTCGAGGGTGTAGTCGGCGTCGAGGTCGGCCAGGGTCTGGGCGATGCGCGGCAGGTGGTCGTCGGAGGCGTCGACGCGGCAGGTGTGCTCGTCGACGGGCTGCAGACGGGTGGCCAGCCCCCGGGTGCGGGCGCGGACGTGCTCGGCGGATGCCTGGACGGTGGCGAGGGCGCGGTAGCGGGTGGGGGCGGCGGACAGCCGGCCGGCGACGAAGGCGGCGGGGTCGTCGCCGGGCACGGGGCGCGGCGGGACGCGGTGCCCGGTGGGCACGGCACCGGTGATGCGGTCGAGGCGGAAGAGGCGCCAGTCGTCCTTGCCGGTGTCGTGGGCCAGCAGGTACCACAGGTCGCCGGAGGCGACCAGATGGCAGGGCTCCACGCGGCGCCGCGCCGTGCCGCCGTGGCGGGTGGTGTAGTCGAAGGCGACGATCTCGTGATCGCGGCACGCGACGGCGAAGGCCGCCAGGAGGCCCGGGTCCGCACGTGGCCCGCGGGTCTCCCAGGCGATGCCCGCGAGGGACGTCTGGAGGGCCGTGACCTGGCCGCGCAGACGACGCGGCAGGACCTGTTCGAGCTTGGCCAGGGCCCGTACGGCGGTCTCCTCGATGCCGGTCAGGCCGCCCGCGGCGGTGCGCAGGGCGACGGCGACGGCGACCGCCTCGTCGTCGTCCAGCAGCAGGGGCGGCAGGTCGCTGCCGGAGGTCAGCCGGTAGCCGCCGGCGTGTCCGCGGGTGCTGTCGACGGGATACCCCAGCTCACGCAGCCGGTCCATGTCCCGGCGGACGGTGCGCACGGTCACCGAGAGGCGCTCGGCGAGGTCGGTGCCGGACCACTCCCGCCGGGTCTGCAACAGGGACAGCAGCCGCAGCATCCGGGCGGTCATGTCGCTGGTCATGAATTCCATGATGCCGTCGTCAAAGGACACAGACTGTCCTGAATGCCCTCTACGGTGGATCTGTCCGAACGGCTCAAAACCGATCAAACCGTGAGGTTCCCCATGAAGATCGCTGTTCTCGGTACCGGTAGCGGTGCCCGCGCCCACATCGCCAAGCTCGCCGAACTCGGTCACGAGGTCCACGTCGGCACCCGTGACCCGAAGGCCACCCTGGCCCGCACCGAGCCCGACATGATGGGCACCCCGCCCTACCGGCAGTTCCTCGCCGAGCACCCCGGCACCGGGCTGCACACCTTCGGCGGCGCCGCAGCCGAGGGCGACCTCGTCATCAGCGGCATCGACGGCCACAACGCGGTGGCCGCCCTGTCCGCCATCGCCGAGCAGCTCGCCGGCAAGACGCTCATCGACTACGCCGTGCCGTTCGTCTACAACCCCGACATCGAGCACCCCTGGCCCACCCCGTGGGGCACCATGCCCGTCCTCGACCCCTGCGACAGCGACAGCCTCGGCGAGCGGATCCAGCGCGCCCTGCCGCGCACCAAGGTCGTCAAGGCGTTCGTCACCCAGGAGCAGGCCACCGTCGTCGACCCGAAGGCCGTCGGCGGCGGGGACCACACCATGTTCGTCGCGGGCGAGGACGCCGACGCCCGGCAGCAGGCCACCGACCTGCTCACGTCCTACGGCTGGACCGACATCCTCGACCTCGGCGGAATCGTCGCCGCCCGCGGCATGGAGATGTACGCCCACATGCACAGCGCCATCGGCTTCGCCCTCGGCTTCGGCACCCACTTCGGCGTCAAGGTCGTCCGCTGACTCCCGCCGCACGCAAGAAAGCACGCCCATGAGCAACGAGACCACCAGCACCGGCCCCGTCACCCTGTCCGGGAAGATCATGTGCCACGCCATGTGGGCCCGGGACGGACGACAGCTCGCCGACTTCTACGCCACCGCCCTCGGCACCAAGGTCTCTCGTACCTACCCCGGCAAGGACGGTGACGACGTCGCCTTCGCCCTCCATGTGAACGGGGCGATGTACCTCTTCTACACCTCCGCCTCCTACCAGGCCCCCAACTGGCCCGAGGAGGAACTGCCCTTCCACATGGACTTCTCCTTCCCCGACGTCCGAGCGGCGGAGAAGCGACTGCTGCAGATGGGCGCCACCAAGCCCGCCCACCAGCCCGGCGGAAAGTACTGGACGGTCCTGCTCGACCCCTCCGGCCAGCCCTTCTGCATCCACGGCACCTACTGACCCGTTAGCGAGCGTGATCGTTCTGCCCCGCATCACCACAGCCCGGCGCCGCGCCCGCCTCGTCCGCCGTCATCTCCTCGCACCCTCCGTGCGGGAGAAGACGGCCGAGGCGGTGGCCGAGGCGCTGATCGGCCTGCACGCCACCGACCCCGCCACCGTCTTCCTCGCCACGGCCGCCCGCATGCACCGGCCCACCGTCGCCGCCGTCGAACGGCCCCTCTACGACACCGCCGCCGGCACCCCGGCGCTGGAGCGCATCCGGTGCATGCGCCGCACCATGTTCGTCCTCCCCGCCCGCCTGGCGCCGGCCGTCCGGTCCGCGACCGTCCGCAACACCCACCGCCACCGCGCCGACACCATGGCGAAACTCCGCGACACCCTCGGCTGGGACGAGCGCGGCTACACGGCCGCCGAGCAGGCCACCCTCGCCGCTCTCACGACACGCGGCGAGACCACCGCCGCCCAACTCGCCGCGGACATACCCGCCTTGCGCGAGCAGATCGTCCTCTCCCCCGGCAAGCCCTACGAGTCGCGGCAGCGGGCCGCCGCCGCCATCCTGGGCGTGCTCGCCGCCGAGGGCCGCATCCGCCGGGCCCGGCCCGCCGGTTCGTGGACCTCCGCACAGTTCCGGTGGGCCCCGGCCCGGCCCCTGCCGCAGATACCCGTGGCCGAGGCGAAGACCACGCTGGCCCGTCACTACCTCGCGGCGTTCGGCCCGGTCACCGTGGACGACCTGAAGTGGTGGACCGGCTGGAACCTCACCGACACCCGCAAGGCACTGGCCGCCACCGGCGCCCAGGCCGTCGAACTCGACGAGGGCACCGGCTACCTCCTGCCCGAGGACCTCGATGCCTCCCCCGACCTCCCCGAGCCGGGCGCCGCCCTGCTGCCCGGCCTCGACCCCACGGCCATGGGCTGGCGCCACCGCGACTGGTACCTCGACCCCGACCACACCAAGGCCCTCTTCGACCGCAACGGCAACATCGGCCCCACCATCTGGTGGCACGGCCGCATCATCGGCGCCTGGGCCCAGCACCCCGACGGCCACATCAACCACCACCTCCTCACCGACCCCGGCCACGAAGCCCGCACCGCCATCGATGACGAGATCACCCGCCTGACCACCTTCCTCGCCGGCACCCGCGTCACCCCCTGCTACCGCACCCCCCTCGAACGCCACCTCGCCACCAACGGCCGCACCGCACGGCGAAGGAACACGGCATGAGAGAGGGAGGCGGGGCGACAGCGCTGCTCGGCAACCGCGAATGCGTCAACCAGCAGAGGTCCCATGACCAGGCCCAGGTATCCGACCTGGGCCTTCGCTATGGAGCGGGTGACGGGAATCGAACCCCCGCTCTGGGCTTGGGAATCAGGGGGCTTCGCCGAGCCGGAGACTACCTTGCACCGCACTAGCTTGTTGTGCATGACTCATGCTGTGTAAGGTACTGGTCATGGAGGAGACATCCGCTCTGCACGCCCAGTGGCTTCGGGGCGTGCTGGACATGTGCTTGCTCGCCTTGATGGCGGAGGCTCCCGTCTACGGCTACGAGATGACCGTCCGGCTCGGCAAGGCCGGACTGGACGTCGCGGACGGTTCGATCTACCCGGCCTTGGCGCGCCTGCGTAAACGCCAACTCGTCGAGGTCGAACGCCGCACTGGCGAGGGCGGCCCCGCCCGCACCTACTACAAGCCCAGCGAAGCGGGTTTGCAGTTGCTCCGGTCGATGCGCCGTGACTGGAGCGAGTTCGCCATGAACGTCACCACCATGATCACCGAGGCGGGACGGAAGGGACTGTGACGATGCTCGTCGAGGACGCGATATCCCAGGCCACGAAGGCGTGGCGCCGCCTGGGGGTGAACGAGGAAACGGCTCAGGAGATGGCCGAAGAGCTGGCCGCCGACCTGGACGCCGCGGTCCTCGACGGCCGGGACGTCAGCGCCTACGTCGGCGGTGACGTGGACGTGCTCGCCGGCTCCTGGGCGGTCGAACGCGGTCTGATCTCCCCCCACCCGCGCTTGAAGGAGACCGCCACCGCGGCGGCCAAGGGCGCCGCGCTACCTGCCCTTGCCGCCACGATCTTCTGGTTCGTGGGATGGGCCGGGGTGTTCGACAGCAGCTACGAATCCCTCGTCACCACGCTCGGCGGAGGGGTGCGGGTGGACGTGCGCCATTACCCCGATCCCGGCATCCCCGTGATGTGGGTGGGATGGGGTGTGTGCATGCTCGCCGCCTTCTTCTTGGTCCGGCGCGCCGTGGCCGCGCAGCTTCAGCAACTTCTCGCCCCCGCGCGCGAAGCGACCATGCGGGCCCTGGCCAAGACCCTCCCCCTCATCATCCTGGCGGCGGCCCTGGTCGCCGGTGCGATCGGCTTCCTGGCCCCTTACCTGTTCGGGTACTACGCCATCATCGGCTTGCCGGTCGGGCTGGCCGGGATGCTCGCCACCGTCGCAGCCGGAGCGGCCCTGGTCCGGCACCGGATCTGCCCGACGGTGGAATCACCGGCACGGTGACCAAGGGGCTGCACGAGAGGCCGAAAGGCCTGCGGCCGCCAACACGGCACGCGACGGGGCTCCTTACGGCACGCGCAGGGCCCACCGGAAGTCGGCGGCCTGCCGCCCTGCCGCGCAAGCCGGACGGTCTGTCCGACGAGGCTCTACGGGGCAGCCGGCTGCCCTCCGGCTGTGCGGCGCTGGAGCTGTTGAAGCATCTGGCCCATGTGGAACCGCGCTGGCTCCAGTGGGGCTTCGCCGGCCAGCGGTCGAACACCAGCGAGACTTCGACCCCGCTCTCCTCGGATCTTGAACGGCGGTGTGCGACGGCGAGCGGACGGCACGACCTCGTCCGAGCCGCACGTACGAACCCGCACCGTCCCCTTCTGGTGCGCGACGCCCGAACTGGTCCAGCCAACGAACAAGGCCCAGGTCCGTGACCTGGGCCTCAACTATGGAGCGGGTGACGGGAATCGAACCCGCGCTCTGAGCTTGGGAAGCTCATGTTCTACCATTAAACTACACCCGCGTAATCCCGCCTCGGATCGAGTGCGGAACATCGTCGCACACTCTACCTCATCGCCGCCGGGCGGTGCATTTGGCATGTCTGGGTGAGGGGTGTTGGCATGTCCGGGTGGGGGCTGCGGGGTGCTCGGTGAAGGTGGGGGCGGAGTGCGGCCCGTGGGTGGGATGCGGGTGCGGGGGGCGGGAGTTGAGGCGTACGGTTGGGCGTCGGAGTGCCGCGTGCGGTAGCACCCAGTTCATCCCCTAATGTGGCTTTTGTTGTCCACGCAGTTGGGAGAGGGACTTGATGGAGCGCACCGTCGTACGTTGTGCCGAGGGCCACGTGTTCAGCACCGCTTCGTTCCCCATGCAGACCACCGACCGGCTTGGTCCCGGACGGCTGTTGCGCTGCCCGCGCTGTGCTCGGCTGCGGCATTCGGTGCCCGTGGAGCACGCCAAGCGGTAAGACGCAGTGGTGGGGAAGCAGCGCAGTGGTAGGTGAGCAGCGCACGGAGAGCGGCAGGGAGCGGCATTAGGGGGCCGCAGTAGGGGGCCGCGGGGGTGAAGCGGTAACGGCGAAGGGCCGGAACGCGGCAGCCGGCAGCGGCCGAGAGAGAGCGACGAGGATCCGGAGGGGTCCGAAGACGGATGGGTGGGCCCGGTTCCCTGGTGGGAGCCGGGCCCTCGTCGTGCGGTGGGGGTGGTGCGGGCGCGTATCCTCGTGTGCGTGCTTCTCTCAGACAAGGACATCCGGGCCGAGATCGACGCTGGTCGGGTGCGCATCGACCCCTATGACGAGTCGATGGTGCAGCCGTCCAGCATCGACGTGCGCCTCGACCGGTACTTCCGGGTGTTCGAGAATCACCGCTATCCGCACATCGACCCCGCCGTCGAGCAGTCCGATCTGACCCGTGAGGTCGTTCCGGAGGGGGACGAGGCGTTCATCCTGCATCCGGGCGAGTTCGTGCTGGCCTCGACGTACGAGGTCATCTCGCTGCCGGATGATCTTGCTTCCCGACTGGAGGGGAAGAGCTCGCTGGGGCGGCTGGGGCTGTTGACGCACTCGACCGCCGGGTTCATCGACCCGGGCTTCAGCGGGCATGTGACGCTCGAGCTGAGCAATGTCGCCACGCTGCCGATCAAGCTGTGGCCGGGCATGAAGATCGGGCAGCTGTGCATGTTCCGGCTGACCTCGCCGGCCGAGCACCCGTACGGCAGCGAGCGGTACGGCTCGCGATACCAGGGGCAGCGCGGTCCGACGCCGTCCCGTTCGTTCCGGAATTTCCACCGTACGCAGGTGTGAGGCAGGCGCAGGCGCACAGCGGGCGCCGGGGCGCGTGGGTACAGGGACACAGAAGGTCTGAGAGAGATACGTGAGTGACGTGCGGGAGAACCTGACGTACGAGCGCTTCGGCGGCGCGATCCGCGAGCTGGCGCAGATGGTCGCCGACGACGGGTACGAGCCCGATGTCGTGCTGTCGATCGCCCGGGGCGGGGTCTTCGTCGCCGGGGGCCTGGCGTACGCGCTGGACTGCAAGAACATCCACCTGGTGAACGTGGAGTTCTACACCGGGGTGGGGACCACCCTGGAGATGCCGGTCATGCTGGCGCCGGTGCCGAACGCGATCGATTTCAGCGAGAAGAAGGTGCTGATCGCCGATGACGTCGCGGACACCGGCAAGACGCTGAAGCTGGTGCGCGACTTCTGCCTGGAGACCGTGGCCGAGGTCCGCAGCGCGGTGATCTATGAGAAGTCGCACTCGCTGGTGAAGTGCGAGTACGTGTGGAAGCGCACCGACGACTGGATCAACTTCCCGTGGAGCGTCGAGCCGCCCGTGGTGCGTCGTGAGGGGCAGATCCTCGACGCGTGAGGTGTCCGCGGAGGGTCAGAACAGCCAGGCCAGATAGGCGGAGACGGCGATTCCGGCGAGGGATGTGAGCGCCAGGCGCTTGGCGAACCAGGCGATCCGGGTGCCGCGTACCGCCGTGAAGAGGTCCTGACCCGACGTGCCCCTGCGGGGGAGGACGCCGCTCGCCGCCACGGGGAGCGCCGCCGAGCCGATCAGCAGGCCCAGGAAGGCGAAGGCGATGAGGGCCCAGGCCGAGCCCATGCCGGTGACGACGTAGCCGCCGCTGCCCTTGCGGACGTCGATCGTGTCGCCGGGGTCGGCCTCCCGGGTGTTCACCCGGGCGTGCGGGTCGCTCGGCAGGCCGTCACCGCCATCGGCCTCGGCCGGGCGGAAGGTGCCGTAGCAGTGGCGCAGGCCGCGGCCGTTTTGGCACTGGCTGACGGTCAGCTTGCCGCCGGTGCCCGCGAGTCCGGTCGCGGCGGCGGCCTGGGCCAGGGATACGCCGCAGATGCCGAGGGCCATCAGCAGGCCGATGACGCCGGCGGCGCGGCCCGCGACGGTGGGCCGCACATCACTCGTTGTGGGCATGGACAGACCATATGGCAGGGGGCGCCGCTGAGCGCGGGGGGTCCGGTGGTGCGGCGTGCGGGGAGGGGCTCGGCGGGTGAGGGGGAGTTCCTCGACGTGAAGGGGCGTGTGGGGCGCTGATCGTCCGTGGGGGTGAGGGAGTTGGCCGTGGGCCGGCTCCCTTTCGCATGTGCGTGGGCAGGTTTCGGCCAATCGCGCTCCCGGTGTTCCGCAGTTGCTTACCTGCGAGTAAATACCGGCGGTAACAGCGGGCGGGCAGGGAACAGCCGACCCGCGGAACCGGAGGGGAGGCCCCGTGGTGCGTGCGAGACGCAGGCGGCGGGTGAGGGCTGGGCTCGCGGTCGTGACCGCGGCCTTGACGGTGGCGTTCACCGGGGCGGCGGGCGGGGCGAGCGCCGCAGCGCCCCGGGCGGCCGGCGCCACACCGCTGCCGCCCGCCCTGGAGACGATCCGGGCGCAGCAGGCCGTCGAGCTCTACGGCGACCCGGCCGAGCGGCCCGTGGGAGAGCGGAAGACCTCGTTGATCTCGCTGGGGGACAGCGAGATCTCGGGGGAGGGCGTCGGGACCTACGAGCCGGGGACCGACGGGCCCGACAACTGGTGCCACCGGTCGCCGGACTCGGCGATCCACCGGACCGGGATCGCGGCGGACGTGACGTACAACGTCGCGTGCTCGGGCGCGTACAGCGGCAACATCGTGATCGGCGGGAGCAAGCAGTACGCCGACGAACTGGTGCAGAGCGACAGTCTGGCCATCGCGGCCCGCAACACCCGGCTGAAGATGGTGCTGCTGGTGGCCGGGGCCAACGACGATCTGCAGTTCGGGCCGGTGATGACGGACTGCGTGGAGCGCTGGTTCCTGCTGCAGGGCACCTGCGAGCCGAAGTACCAGCCGGGCTGGCAGGCGCGGGTGGACGCGCTGGTGCCGAAGGTCGAGCGGACGGTCGGCGATCTGCGGACCGTGATGCGCGACGCCGGGTACGCGGACGGCGACTACCGGCTCGTGGTGATGTCGTATCCGAGCCCGATCGGTCCGGACGTGGAGGACAACCCCCACTACCCGGGGAAGCTGCCGGGCGGCTGCACCGGCTACACCTCGGACGCGGCGTGGGGCCGCAATGCCGCGGTACCGGCCTTCGAGCGGGGCGTGCGCAAGGCCGCGCGGGACTCGGGGGCGACCTACCTCGACGCTTCGCGGCTCTTCCACGGGCACGAGGTGTGCATGGAGGAGACCTGGGCCCGCGGACTGTATGTGAACCTCTCCAATCCCTTCCCGCCGAACGCGAATTCGGTGCGGCAGTCCTTCCACCCCAACGCGCGCGGGCACGGCGCGTTCGCCTCGTGTCTGACCCAGCTGTACGCGGCGCCGGGGCTGCGGGAGGCGTCCTGCGCGGACGTGGCCAGCACCGGGCGGCCGAAGCTGTACGCGGGGGCCTGGGACGACGCGTACCGGCCGCTGAGGAACGCCGGTACGGGCAGCTGTGCGGACGCGACGGGCGGGGCCAGCCGCAACGGCACGGCGGTCGTCGGCTGGGACTGCAACGGGCAGCGCCATCAGGACTGGTGGTACGACGGCGAGCAGGGGTCGGTGCACGTGGGGCTGACCCAGGACCGGTGCCTGGACGTGCCGGGTGCGCGCTACGAGGCCGGCGCCGGGCTGGTGCTGTGGAACTGCTCGGGCGCGGCGAACCAGCGGTTCGTACGGGCGGACGGCGGTTCGATCCGGCCGGCCGCCGCCTCGTCGCTGTGCCTGACGCTGGACGGGGCGAAGGAGCCGCTCAGGCTGCGGGCCTGCGACGGGTCGGCGGGGCAGCGGTTCGCCTGAGGCCGGTGCGGTGCGGCGGGGCGCCCGCCGCCCGGCGAGGCGGGCGGGCGGCTCGGGAAGCCCGCCCGTGGTCGGTCGGGTACGTCGAAGGGGCCCGTCCCGGAGTCGAGTGCTCCGGGACGGGCCCCTGACGTGGCCGGGTCCGGCCTACAGCGTGCCGAGCTTGACCAGGGCCAGCAGCGCCACCAGCTGGATCGCGGCGGCGCCCAGGGCCTTGGGCCACGGCAGGTCGTGGGACCTGCTGACCATCGACGTCAGCAGATAGCCGGTCGCGAGCCAGGTCAGCCAGCCCAGGACCTGGACCAGGGTGGAGTCGCCGCCGAGGAACATCGCGAACAGCAGGCGGGGCGCGTCCGGGATCGTCATGATCAGCATGGACAGGCCGATGGTCGGCTGCCAGGCGCCGTCGCCGCCGAGCTGGCGGGCCATGGTGTGGGTGACCGCGCCCAGGATCAGGCTGCCGATGATGAACATCACAGCCGTGATCAGCACCCAGGGGATGCTGTTGGAGAGCGTGGCGTTCAGCACGTCCTCGCGGGCCTTGTCGAAGCCGAAGACCGCCAGCAGGCCGTAGACGAACGTGACGATCAGCGCCGGGGCCCAGACCTGGTGGTCCCGCATCTGCCAGAACGTGGCGTCGGGGCGCAGCACGATGCCGGGCAGCAGCTGCTTCCAGTGCAGCCGGGGGCCGGCGGGCGGCGCGGAGGTCTGGCCGGCGCGGTAGGTGCCGCCGGCCGCGTACTCGCCGTCGCCGTACTGGTCGGGGTGGTCGCCGTGGTCCGGCGCCTCACCGATGCTGAACTGCCGGGTGGCACCCGGGTTGTTGTCCTGGGCGTACGGCGCGTAGGACTGCTGCTGGGGCTCGTAGCCGCCGTCGCCGAAGTACTCCGGCTCGCCGTACTGCCCCTGCGGCTGCGGCCGTCCCTGCGGGCCGCCGCCGTACTGCTGCGGTGCCTGCTGCCACTGCCCATGCGGTGGTGGGGGCTGCTGCCCGTACGGTCCTTGCTGTCCGTACGGGGCCTGCTGCCCCTGCTGTCCGTTCTGCGCGGGGCGGGCATCCCGTCCGCGACCCATCCTGAATCCAGCCACGCCTTCGAAAGTACCTGGTCCGCGCGGAACAGGTGGCCGAGCCGGGCTCAGGGCCGGGGTTTGCTGCGGAGCTGTGACATCCCCTAGGGGGAGCCCGGAGGGGGCGGTGCCGGGACCGGGGGGCCGGCGGTCACGAGGAGGCTGCCGATGCCGGTGCGGCGGATTCCCGGAACACGCCGACGGCCGGCCCCCCGAACCTCTGGGGGAACCGGCCGTCGGTCAACGCTCCTACGGGCGCCGCTACTTCACCGGCTCGGGCTCCGGAGCCGTCTCCGACTCCTCGTCACCCGCCGGATCGATGGGGGTCTTGACGGAGTCCAGCAGCAGCTGGGCGACGTCGACGACCTGGATCGACTCCTTCGCCTTGCCGTCGTTCTTCTTGCCGTTGACCGAGTCGGTCAGCATCACGAGGCAGAAGGGGCAGGCCGTCGAGACGATGTCGGGGTTGAGGGAGAGGGCCTCGTCGACACGCTCGTTGTTGATGCGCTTGCCGATGCGCTCCTCCATCCACATGCGGGCACCACCGGCGCCGCAGCAGAAGCCGCGCTCCTTGTGGCGGTGCATCTCCTCGTTCCGCAGGCCCGGCACCTTGGCGATGATCTCGCGCGGCGGGGTGTAGACCTTGTTGTGGCGGCCCAGGTAGCAGGGGTCGTGGTAGGTGATGAGCCCCTCGACCGGGGTGACGGGGATGAGCTTGCCCTCGTCGATGAGGTGCTGCAGCAGCTGTGTGTGGTGGATGACCTCGAACTCGCCGCCCAGCTGGGGGTACTCGTTCGCGATGGTGTTGAAGCAGTGCGGGCAGGTGGCGACGATCTTCTTCTTGGACTTCGGCTTCTTCGTCGACTCGTCCTCCGAGTCCTCGCCGAAGGCCGTGTTCAGCATCTCGACGTTCTGCTGACCGAGCTGCTGGAAGAGGAACTCGTTGCCCAGGCGGCGGGCCGAGTCACCGGTGCACGCCTCGTCGCCGCCCATGATCGCGAACTTCACGCCCGCGATGTGCAGCAGCTCGGCGAAGGCCTTGGTGGTCTTCTTCGCCCGGTCCTCCAGGGCGCCCGCGCAGCCGACCCAGTACAGGTAGTCGACCTCGGTGAGGTCCTCGATGTCCTTGCCGACGACCGGGACCTCGAAGTCGACCTCCTTGGTCCAGGCGAGGCGCTGCTTCTTGGCCAGGCCCCAGGGGTTGCCCTTCTTCTCCAGGTTCTTGAGCATCGTGCCCGCCTCGGACGGGAACGAGGACTCGATCATGACCTGGTAGCGGCGCATGTCGACGATGTGGTCGACGTGCTCGATGTCGACCGGGCACTGCTCGACACAGGCGCCGCAGGTGGTGCACGACCACAGCACGTCCGGGTCGATGACGCCGTTCTCCTCCAGCGTCCCGATCAGCGGGCGCTCGGCCTCGGCCAGCGCCGACGCGGGCACGTCCTTGAGCTGCTCCTCGGTGGCCTGCTCCGTGCCCTCCATGTCCTTGCCGCCGCCGGCCAGGAGGTAGGGGGCCTTGGCGTGCGCGTGGTCGCGCAGCGACATGATCAGGAGCTTGGGGGAGAGCGGCTTGCCGGTGTTCCAGGCGGGGCACTGCGACTGGCAGCGACCGCACTCGGTGCAGGTGGAGAAGTCGAGGATGCCCTTCCAGGAGAAGTGCTCGATCTGCGAGACGCCGAACTGGTCGTCCTCGCCCGGGTCCTCGAAGTCGATCGGCTTGCCCTGGCTGGTCATCGGCGGCAGCGCGCCCAGCGCCACGTCGCCGGAGGCCTCCCGCTTGAACCAGATGTTGGGGAAGGCCAGGAAGCGGTGCCAGGCGACACCCATGTCGGTCTTCAGGGCGACCGTGATCATCCAGATGAAGGAGGTCGCGATCTTCAGGCCGGCGAAGAAGTAGGTGAGGTTCTGGAGCGTGGAGACGTCCATCCCCTCCAGCCACGACACGACCGGGTACGAGATGAAGAACGAGGCCTCGTAGCCGTCCACGTGGTGCTGGGCGCCTTCGAGCGCGTGCAGCATGAAGATGCAGACGCCGACGATGAGGATCACGGCCTCGACGAAGTACGCCTGGCCGATGTTGGAGCCCGCGAAGCGGGACTTGCGGCCCGGCTTGTCCGGCCGGTTCAGCTGCCGGATCACGATGAGCGTCAGGATGCCGAGCGCCGTCATCGTGCCGAGGAACTCGACGAAGACGTTGTACGGCGCCCAGTCACCGATGATCGGCAGGAGCCAGTCGGCCTTGAAGAGCTGCCCGATGGCGTTGACGATCGTCAGCAGGAGCGAGAAGAAGCCCACCGCCACGAACCAGTGCGCCACGCCGACGATGCCCCAGCGGTTCATCCGGGTGTGGCCGAGGAACTCCTTGGCCACCGTGACGGTGCGCTGTGTGGGATCGTCGGTGCGGGTGCCGGCGGGTACGGGCTGGCCTAGCCGCATGAAGCGGTAGATCTGCAGGAGGGCGCGGCCGAACAGCGCGACGCCGACCGCGATTAGGACCAGCGACACGATGATCGCGGCGAGTTGCATGACGGGCTCCTCGAACCTGCGAGAGCGGAAGACTGAGAAAGCTGAGCGGTAACTACTAAGCGGTAACTTTTTAGTTCTGCGGCTGAGGTTACCCATTCTCCCGGGCGCCATGAAGCCGCCCGGCCGGTGATCTGTGTCGCGAAGGCAACCCTGTGCGGCGGCCCGGCGTCTTCGGTGGCGGCCGGGTGACCGTAAGGGCGACATAAAAGTTGAGTGGCTCAGACTCAGGTCTGTTGACAGGTTTTTCTCGGTGTTGCACTCTTGAGCCTGTTCCACTCAAGTCAGCTGGAGGAATTGAAATGGCACGTGCGGTCGGCATCGACCTGGGTACGACGAACTCCGTCGTCAGTGTTCTCGAGGGCGGTGAGCCCACCGTCATCACCAACGCCGAGGGCGCCAGGACCACGCCGTCCGTCGTCGCCTTCGCCAAGAACGGCGAGGTGCTGGTCGGCGAGGTCGCGAAGCGCCAGGCGGTCACCAACGTCGACAGGACCATCCGGTCGGTCAAGCGCCACATGGGCACCGACTGGAAGATCGGCATCGACGGCAAGGACTTCAACCCGCAGCAGATGAGCGCCTTCATCCTGCAGAAGCTCAAGCGGGATGCCGAGGCGTACCTGGGCGAGAAGGTTGTCGACGCGGTCATCACCGTTCCGGCCTACTTCAACGACTCCGAGCGCCAGGCCACCAAGGAGGCCGGTGAGATCGCGGGCCTCAACGTCCTGCGCATCGTCAACGAGCCCACCGCGGCCGCCCTGGCCTACGGCCTGGAGAAGGACGACCAGACCATTCTGGTCTTCGACCTCGGTGGCGGCACCTTCGACGTCTCGCTGCTGGAGATCGGCGACGGCGTCGTCGAGGTGAAGGCCACCAACGGTGACAACCACCTCGGTGGTGACGACTGGGACCAGCGCGTCGTCGACTACCTGGTCAAGCAGTTCACCAACGGCCACGGCGTCGACCTGGCCAAGGACAAGATGGCGCTCCAGCGTCTGCGCGAGGCCGCTGAGAAGGCGAAGATCGAGCTGTCGTCCTCGACCGAGACGACGATCAACCTTCCCTACATCACCGCCTCCGCCGAGGGCCCGCTGCACCTGGACGAGAAGCTCACCCGCTCGCAGTTCCAGCAGCTGACCGCGGACCTGCTCGACCGCTGCAAGACCCCGTTCCACAACGTCATCAAGGACGCCGGCATCCAGCTGTCCGAGATCGACCACGTGGTCCTGGTCGGTGGCTCGACCCGTATGCCGGCCGTCGCCGAGCTCGTCAAGGAGCTGACCGGCGGCAAGGACGCCAACAAGGGCGTCAACCCCGACGAGGTCGTCGCCATCGGCGCCACCCTCCAGGCCGGTGTCCTCAAGGGCGAGGTCAAGGACGTCCTGCTGCTGGACGTCACCCCGCTGTCCCTCGGCATCGAGACCAAGGGCGGCATCATGACCAAGCTCATCGAGCGGAACACCACGATCCCGACCAAGCGCTCGGAGATCTTCACCACCGCCGAGGACAACCAGCCCTCCGTGCAGATCCAGGTCTACCAGGGCGAGCGCGAGATCGCGGCGTACAACAAGAAGCTCGGGATGTTCGAGCTGACGGGCCTGCCGCCGGCCCCGCGCGGCGTCCCGCAGATCGAGGTCTCCTTCGACATCGACGCCAACGGCATCATGCACGTGACCGCGAAGGACCTGGGCACCGGCAAGGAGCAGAAGATGACCGTCACCGGCGGCTCCTCGCTGCCGAAGGACGAGGTCGACCGGATGCGCCAGGAGGCCGAGCAGTACGCGGACGAGGACCACCGCCGCCGCGAGGCCGCCGAGACCCGCAACCAGGGCGAGCAGCTGGTCTACCAGACCGAGAAGTTCCTCAAGGACAACGAGGACAAGGTCCCCGGTGAGGTCAAGACCGAGGTCGAGACCGCCGTCGCCGAGCTGAAGGAGAAGCTCAAGGGCGAGGACACCGCGGAGATCCGCACCGCCACCGAGAAGGTCGCGGCCGTCTCCCAGAAGCTCGGCCAGGCCATGTACGCCGACGCCCAGGCCGCGCAGGGCGCTGCCGGTGCCGAGGGTGCCGCTCCGGGTGCCGAGCAGGCCAAGGCCGAGGACGACGTCGTGGACGCCGAGATCGTCGACGACGAGAAGCCCAAGGACGCCAAGGGTGGTGCCGCGTGACGGAGGAGACCCCGGGTTTCGAGGAGAAGCCTGACGTCCCCTCCGACGCCGCTCCCGAAGACGCGGCGCAGGAGGCCGAGTCCGCCGACAAGGCGGGCTCGGCCCCGGCCGGGGATGTACAGGACGTAGCGCTCCAGGCGCAGCTGGACCAGGTGCGTACCGCGCTCAACGAGCGCACCGCGGACCTCCAGCGGCTCCAGGCGGAGTACCAGAACTACCGCCGTCGGGTGGAGCGGGACCGGGTCACGGTCAAGGAGATCGCCGCGGCGAACCTCCTGTCCGAGCTCCTGCCCGTGCTCGACGACGTCGGCCGCGCCCGCGAGCACGGTGAACTGGTCGGCGGCTTCAAGTCGGTGGCCGAATCGCTGGAGACCGTGGTCGCCAAGCTCGGTCTGCAGCAGTTCGGCAAGGAGGGCGAGCCCTTCGACCCGACGATCCACGAGGCGCTGATGCACTCGTACGCGCCGGATGTCACCGAGACGACGTGCGTTGCGATCCTGCAGCCCGGGTATCGCATCGGTGAGCGAACGATCCGCCCCGCGCGGGTCGCCGTCGCCGAGCCGCAGCCGGGCGCGCAGAGCACCAAGTCCGGATCCGAGGACGAGGCCAAGGCCTCGGACGAGGAGAGCGGTGGCCCGGACGAGGGCTGACGTGAGGACCAACGAGAAAATCGCAGGAAAGGAGGGACGTCGGGGATGAGCACCAAGGACTTCGTCGAGAAGGACTACTACAAGGTCCTCGGCGTCCCCAAGGACGCCACCGAAGCGGAGATCAAGAAGGCGTACCGCAAGCTGGCCCGGGAGAACCACCCGGACGCCAACAAGGGCGACGCCAAGGCCGAGGAGCGCTTCAAGGAGATCTCCGAGGCCAACGACGTCCTGGGCGACGCCAAGCGCCGCAAGGAGTACGACGACGCCCGGGCGCTGTTCGGCAACGGCGGCTTCCGGCCCGGCCCCGGCGGGGGCGGCGGCAGCTTCAACTTCGACCTGGGCGACCTCTTCGGGGGCTCGGGCGGAGCCGGCGGGGCCGGGGGCTTCGGTGGCGGGCTCGGGGACGTCTTCGGCGGCCTGTTCAACCGCGGCGGCGCGGGTGCGCGTACCCAGCCGCGGCGCGGCCAGGACATCGAGTCCGAGGTGACGCTCAGCTTCACCGAGGCGGTCGACGGGGCCACGGTCCCGCTGCGGATGTCCAGCCAGGCGCCCTGCAAGGCGTGTTCGGGAACCGGCGACAAAAACGGTACTCCTCGGGTCTGCCCGACCTGTGTCGGCACCGGCCAGGTCAGCCGGGGCGCGGGCGGCGGCTTCTCGCTGACCGACCCGTGCGCCGACTGCAAGGGCCGGGGCCTGATCGCCCAGGACCCCTGCGAGGTCTGCAAGGGCAGCGGACGCGCGACGAGCGCCCGCACGATGCAGGTCCGCATCCCCGCGGGCGTCTCCGACGGGCAGCGCATCCGGCTGCGCGGCAAGGGCGCCCCGGGCGAGCAGGGCGGCCCGGCCGGCGACCTGTATGTCGTCGTGCACGTCGGCGCCCACCCGGTCTTCGGACGCAAGGGCGACAACCTCACCGTCACGGTGCCGGTGACCTTCCCGGAGGCCGCGCTCGGCGGCGAGGTGAAGGTGCCGACGCTGGGTGGTCCGCCGGTCACGCTGAAGCTGCCGGCCGGCACCCCCAACGGACGCACGATGCGGGCCCGCGGCAAGGGCGCGGCCCGTAAGGACGGCACTCGCGGTGATCTGCTGGTCACCATAGAGGTGCTCGTCCCCGAGGACCTCGGCGACAAGGCGAAGGAAGCGCTGGAGTCCTATCGCGAGGCGACCGCGGGCCACGACCCGCGGGCGGAGCTGTTCCAGGCCGCGAAGGGAGACTGAGATGGACAGCCGGGGCGGGCAGCGTCGTAATCCGTATGAACTGACCGATGAGTCGCCGGTGTACGTCATCTCCGTCGCGGCTCAGCTCTCCGGCCTGCATCCGCAGACCCTGCGGCAGTACGACCGGCTGGGTCTGGTCTCGCCGGACCGGACGGCCGGGCGGGGCCGCCGCTATTCGGCCCGGGACATCGAACTGCTCCGTACGGTGCAGCAGTTGTCCCAGGACGAGGGCATCAACCTCGCCGGCATCAAGCGCATCATCGAGCTGGAGAACCAGGTCGCGGCCCTGCAGCAGCGGGTCGCGGAGCTGCAGGGCGCCCTGGAGGGCGCGGCCAGCGCGATGCGGCAGCGGGAGGCGGCGGTGCACGCCTCCTACCGGCGTGACCTGGTGCCGTATCAGGACGTCCAGCAGACCAGCGCGCTGGTGGTGTGGCGGCCCAAGCGGTCCGAGTAGCGGACGGCGGGGCGCGCCGCGCGTGCACGTGGCGAAAAGGGCCGGGTGATCCCGGCCCTTTTTGTCATCTCCGTGAGTGTGCTTCCCCGTGCGCCGGGCCGGTCAGCAGCCGTTGTACCCGGCCGTCGGCATCGACAGCCGCCGGTGCACCTGCGACTTCATCGCCAGCGTGTAGACCGGCTCGTCGAGGTCGGCGGTCTCCAGCCGTACGCCGGCCGCCGCGCACCGTGCGGAGAACTCGTCGGCGCCGTCGATGGCGTTCTCCAGCGCCCGGCGGTTGGGCGTGACGAACACATCGACCAGGCCCTCCTCGACGTCCCGCCACAGCGCGCGGTGGTCGGCGCGCAGCTGATGCAGGCTGAGCTGGCAGGTCAGGTGGTAGTCACGGGCCGCCGCCCACTGTTGGCACATGTCGTGCTGGCTGCGGTCGTCGACCAGGAACGGATCCTCGTCCAGTTCGGACAGCGGCATAAGGCAGGCGATCGCCGTGACTCGGACCGAGTTCATCGTGCCCTCCGGGGCGTGGCGACTGTGGGGGCGACGATACCCCCGAGGGCGGCCCGTGGTGGAGGGGCTGTGCCGGGCGGCGAGGCGTAACCGCAGGCGTGGCAGATCTTCCAGCCGTCCTGGTTCACGGCGAGTTGGCCACCGCAGCGCGGGCAGAGCTCGGCGTGCGGTCTCGGTGGGGCGGGGTGCGGTGGGCGCGGAACGGTCGTCACGATGCTCAATGCCGACGCCATGCGGCCTCCAGCTGCCGTCTCATGCACGGGACAGGTCCGATCCCGCCCGTTCATTGCGCGGAGCTGTTCGGTTTCCTGTCGTACCTGAGTACCAGTTGGGCAGTTGTCGCCTGCTGTGGAGGGTGTGTTTTCGGCCAGGGCCGGCCCGGGGTGCGGATACGGGCTCTCAGGCCCGTCCCATCGCCCGGGTCACCGCGATCTCGATCATGACTCGATCGGGGTTCGGCGACGGAGTCCGCCCGTACCGTTCGGCGTACCTGCGCACCGCGTCGGCCACCGTCTCGGCGTCCGTACGCACCCGCGCGACGCCCTCCAGGGTCGCCCAGCGCCCCTTGTCGACCTGGCACACGGCGACGGTCGCGCCGTCCGCTCCGGCGGCGAGGATGTTCTTGACCTTGGTGCTGTCCTTGCGGGTGATGACCCGCGCGATCCGCTGCCCGGCGTCGTAGGTGACGCCCACGGGGACGACGTGCGGCGTCCCGTCCGTACGCAGCGTGGTGAGCGTCGGCATCAGGTACTCGCCCCAGAAGGCGAGGTACTCGGGGGTGAGGGCGGAGAGGTCGTGGGCCATGGGGGCAAGGGTAGGCCCGGCCCGGTCAGAGGAAGTCGGTGGTGTCCAGGTCGAAGGAGAAGGGGGCGGGGAGGGGGAGGGGTTTGCCGAAGGGAGCGGTGAGGTTGCCTGCGTAGTCCTCGCCGGAAGGCTCACTGAAGAGCGTGACCGAGGACTTGTCGCGGTCGACAAGGAGGTAGAGCGGGATGCCGGCGCGGGCGTAAGCGTGGCGCTTGGCGATGCTGTCCTTCTGGGGTTTGCTCGACGTCACCTCGACGACCATGGCGACGCCGGCGCTCGGCATCCAAGGAGGGGCGCCGCGGAAGAGACGCAGTGCGCGTGGGGCGATGGTGGCATCGGGGATCACGTGGTCCGCGGGCTGGCCCTCTGCGCCGCGCAGGACGAGTCCCTTGTAGCCGGAGGAGTCCATGGTGGTTGCCGACTCCCGTCGGACCTGCCCATCGATGGTGCTGAGGTAGTCCTCGTGATCTCCGTCAGTCGGTGGCGTCACAACAATGTCCCCCTCGATCAGCTCGACCCGGAAACCCTTTGGGGTCTTCAGGGCGAGGAAGTAATCCAGGAGGGTCTCTTCGTCGGTCGCCAAGGGCTCGTGTGCCATAGCCGTCATGCTGCACCTCCTTGTGGTCGAAGGCCAGCGTTGCCCAGTGGGGCTAGTGACAGAGGCATATTCGAGTCCGTTCCCTCGCACGAGTGAGCCATGAGTGAGCCTTGAGTGGAATAGACTCAACTTATTGCACGTTGGTGCCTGCAAGCAGAAGCATCGGAACAGCACACACAGGGAGGACACCGGGCCGTGGACGCCGAGCTGACCAACAAGAGCCGGGAGGCGCTGAGCGCCGCCAATGACCGGGCGATCACCGCCGGGCATGCGGACATGACGTCCGCGCATCTCCTGCTGGCGCTGCTGGCCGGGCAGGACAACGAGAACATCATGGACCTGCTGGCCGCCGTCGAGGCGGACGCCGCCGTGCTGCGCAACGGCGCCGAGCGCCAGCTCGCCGCGTTGCCCAGCGTGCAGGGCTCGACGGTCGCCCCGCCGCAGCCGGACCGCGATCTGCTCACCGCGATCGCGGACGCGACCCAGCGGGCCAAGGAGCTGGGCGACGCCTATGTCTCGACCGAGCATCTGCTGATCGGGATCGCCGCCAAGGGCGGCCGTACCGGCGAGCTGCTGGAGCAGCAGGGTGCCTCCGCCAAGAAGCTGCTGGCCGCCTTCGAGGCGAGCCGCGGCGGGCAGCGGGTGACCAACCCCGACCCGGAGGGCACGTACAAGGCGCTGGAGAAGTTCGGCACGGACTTCACCGCGGCCGCCCGCGAGGGCAAGCTCGACCCGGTCATCGGCCGGGACCACGAGATCCGCCGGGTGGTGCAGGTGCTGTCCCGCCGGACGAAGAACAACCCGGTGCTGATCGGCGAGCCGGGCGTCGGCAAGACCGCCGTCGTCGAGGGCCTGGCCCAGCGGATCGTCAAGGGCGATGTGCCCGAGTCGCTGCGCAACAAGCGGCTGGTCGCGCTCGACCTGGGGGCGATGGTCGCGGGCGCGAAGTACCGCGGTGAGTTCGAGGAGCGGCTGAAGACCGTCCTGGCGGAGATCAAGTCCAGCGAGGGCCAGATCATCACCTTCATCGACGAGCTGCACACGGTCGTCGGCGCGGGCGCCGGCGGCGACTCGTCCATGGACGCCGGCAACATGCTCAAGCCGATGCTGGCCCGCGGCGAGCTGCGGATGGTCGGTGCCACGACGCTCGACGAGTACCGCGAGCGGATCGAGAAGGACCCGGCGCTGGAGCGGCGCTTCCAGCAGGTGCTGGTCGCCGAGCCGACCGTCGAGGACACGGTGGCCATCCTGCGCGGTCTCAAGGGCCGCTACGAGGCGCACCACAAGGTGCAGATCGCCGACTCCGCGCTGGTCGCCGCCGCCACCCTCTCCGACCGCTACATCACCTCCCGCTTCCTGCCCGACAAGGCCATCGACCTCGTCGACGAGGCGGCCTCGCGGCTCCGTATGGAGATCGACTCCTCGCCCGTGGAGATCGACGAGCTGCAGCGCGCCGTCGACCGCCTGAAGATGGAGGAGCTGGCGCTCAAGAACGAGACCGACGCCGGTTCCGTCCAGCGGCTGGAGAAGCTGCGCAAGGACCTCGCCGACAAGGAAGAGGAGCTGCGCGGCCTGACCGCCCGCTGGGAGAAGGAGAAGCAGGGCCTCAACCGGGTCGGTGAGCTGAAGGAGAAGCTCGACGACCTGCGCGGACAGTCCGAGCGCGCCCAGCGCGACGGCGACTTCGACACCGCCTCCAAGCTGCTCTACGGCGAGATCCCGGCCGTCGAGCAGGAGCTGGAGGCGGCGGCCGCCGCCGAGGCCGAGCAGGAGGCGTCCAAGGAGTCCATGGTCAAGGAGGAGGTCGGTCCGGACGACATCGCCGATGTGGTGGGCTCCTGGACCGGCATCCCGGCGGGCCGGCTGCTGGAGGGCGAGACCCAGAAGCTGCTGCGCATGGAGGACGAGCTCGGCAAGCGGCTGATCGGCCAGGCCGAGGCCGTACGGGCGGTCTCCGACGCGGTGCGGCGCACCCGCGCCGGGATCGCCGACCCGGACCGCCCCACCGGCTCGTTCCTCTTCCTCGGGCCGACCGGCGTCGGCAAGACCGAGCTGGCCAAGGCGCTCGCGGACTTCCTCTTCGACGACGAGCGGGCGATGGTCCGGATCGACATGTCGGAGTACGGCGAGAAGCACTCCGTCGCCCGACTGGTGGGCGCGCCGCCCGGTTACGTCGGCTACGAGGAGGGCGGTCAGCTCACCGAGGCCGTACGCCGCCGCCCGTACTCCGTCGTCCTCCTGGACGAGGTGGAGAAGGCCCACCACGAGGTCTTCGACGTCCTGCTCCAGGTGCTCGACGACGGACGGCTCACGGACGGCCAGGGCCGCACGGTCGACTTCCGCAACACCATCCTGATCCTGACCTCCAATCTCGGCTCCGCCTTCCTGATGGACCCGCTGCTGAAGGAGGACGAGAAGCGGGAGAAGGTGCTGGAGACGGTCCGGGCCTCGTTCCGGCCCGAGTTCCTCAACCGGCTCGACGACGTGGTGGTCTTCCACCCGCTCGGCACGGACCAGCTGCAGCGGATCGCCCGGCTCCAGCTCGACCACCTCCAGCGCCGCCTGGGCGAGCGCCGGCTGACGCTGGACGTCACCGACAGCGCCCTGACCTGGCTCGCCTGGCTCGGCCAGGAGCCGGTCGACGGCGCCCCCGCCCCCGACATGTCCTACGGCGCGCGCCCCCTGCGCCGCCTGGTCCAGACGGCCATCGGCGACCAGCTCGCGCGCGCCATCCTGGCGGGTGACGTGCTGGACGGGGACACCGTGCGGGTGGATGTCGACGGCGATCGGCTGTCGGTGCTGCCGGTGCGGGAAGGTGCGGCCTGAGCTGCGAGGACGGCTCCCCGGGCCGGTCCGGCGGACCGGCCCGGGTGCCTGATCGTGCCGCCTGGTCGTCGCCTTGACCGACACCTTGCCCGCACCGGCCCCTCCGGGCTTGCCAGGACGGGGCGGATGTGGGGGAGGATGGCAAGGACCATACGAAGGGAATTCCACGGTGAGCATCGACCCGTCCTCGATTCCGAATTTCGGGGGCCAGCCCGAACCCGAGCCGTCGGGGCCTGAGGGTCCCGTCGTGCCAGACCAGGACCTGGTCAAGCAGCTCCTCGACCAGATGGAGCTGAAGTACGTAGTCGACGAGGAGGGTGACCTCGCCGCCCCGTGGGAGCAGTTCCGCACGTACTTCATGTTCCGGGGCGAGGAGGAGCAGCAGATCTTCTCCGTCCGTACGTTCTACGACCGTGCCCACGGCATCGACGAGAAGTCGAAGCTGCTGGAGGCGATCGACGACTGGAACCGCCGGACGCTGTGGCCCAAGGCCTACACCCACACCCATGACGACGGCACGGTCCGTCTGATCGGTGAGGCATCGATGCTGATCGGCACCGGCGTCTCGCTCGAACACTTCGTGTCGAGCACGGTCAGCTGGGTCCGCGCCTCGATCGAATTCGACAAGTGGATCGTCGAGCAGCTCGGCCTGGAGGCCGAGATCGAAGGCGACTCCGACGACAAGCCGGGCGACGACGAGGCCTGAGCCCCGTCCGTCCCACACCCACCCGGCTGCGAAGGCCCCGGAGCTGTCGGCTCCGGGGCCTTCGTCTGTGCGCGGGGGACGGAGAGGAGCGTCGACGCGCCCTTCAGAGCCGCTTCAGCCGTCCCGCCGCCTCCTGCAGCAGATCGACGCTCTTGCAGAAGGCGAAGCGGACGTACGGTGCGCCCCGGTCCTTGTGGTCGTAGAAGACGGCGTTGGGGATGGCGACGACGCCGGCGCGTTCGGGCAGGGCGCGGCAGAAGGCGAAGCCGTCCTTTTCGCCGAGGGGGCGGATGTCGGTGGTGATGAAGTACGTGCCCGAGGGGCGGAAGACCTGGAAGCCGGCGTCGGCGAGGCCGGTCGCCAGGATGTCGCGCTTGGCGCGCAGATCGTCGCGCAGGCCGGTGTAGTAGCCGTCGGGCAGGGCGAGGGCCTCGGCCACGGCGTACTGGAAGGGGCCGGCGGAGACGAAGGTGAGGAACTGCTTGGCGGAGCGGACCGCGCTCACCAGCTCGGGCGCCGCCGTGACCCAGCCGACCTTCCAGCCGGTGAAGGAGAAGGTCTTGCCGGCGGAGCCGATGGTGACGGTGCGGTCGCGCATCCCGGGGAAGGATGCGAGGGGCAGGTGCTCGCCCTCGAAGACGAGGTGTTCGTAGACCTCGTCGGTGATGACGAGGAGGTCGCGCTCCACCGCCAGCTCGGCGATGGCCGTCAGCTCGGCGCGGGTCAGGACCGTACCGGTGGGGTTGTGAGGGGTGTTGAGGAGGATGAGGCGGGTGTCATCGGTGACGGCGTCGCGCAGCTCGTCCAGGTCGAGGCGGTACGTCGCGGACTCCGGATCGGCGTGCAGGGTCACCGGGACGCGCCGGCCGCCGGCCATCGAGATGCAGGCGGCGTAGGAGTCGTAGTACGGCTCCAGCGCGATGACCTCGTCGCCCGGCTCCAGCAGGGCGAGCAGCGAGGCCGCGATGGCCTCGGTCGCGCCGGCGGTGACCAGGACCTCGGTGTCGGGGTCGTAGGCCAGACCGAGGTGGCCGTAGAAGCGCTCCTGGTGGGCGGCGACGGCGGTGCGCAGTTCGGGGACGCCGGGGCCGGGCGGGTACTGGTTGCCGCGGCCGTCGCGCAGGGCACGGACCGCTGCCTCTCTGACCTCCTCCGGACCGTCGGCGTCGGGGAACCCCTGGCCGAGGTTGATGGAGCCGGTCCGTAGGGCGAGTGCTGACATTTCGGCGAAGATCGTGGTGCCGAATTCGGCGAGGCGGCGATTGAGCAGCGGTCGGTCCATGCGCGCCATCCTCCGCCGAACCTCTGGACTTCCTCAACTGTGCTTTGAGACTCCCGGGCTCGGGCATCAGCCCCGCGTACAGGACAGTGACGGCCGTCGACGCGGACGGCCGGCGGCGCGGACGGTGCCGCGAGCGGCGCACGGGGCGCCGGACGGAGCGATGCGCCCCCACTGCCTAAAGGGCGTGGGAGGTGCCCCCACTCTTCGGGGGACGAGAGGGAGTGTGAGGCAGATGGGAATCGTGGTCTTCCTGGTGATCTGCGCGGTGGTGCTCGGGCTGGTGGCCCTGGCCTCGCGGAGCGGCACCGGCGGGCGGGGCGGGAGCGGCTACCGCAAGTCGAGCAGTAGCAGTAGCAGCAGCGGCAGCTGGTGGGCCGCCGGCGGAGCGGGTTCGAGCGGCGGCCACCACGGGGGCGGACACCACGGTGGCCACTCGTGCGGCGGCGGCTCCTCCTGTGGCGGTGGCTCCTCCTCCTGCGGCGGTGGCGGTGGCGGTGGCGGTGGCGGCTGCGGCGGTGGCGGCGGCGGGGGCTGCTGAGTCGCCCGCGGCAGCACCTCCGCGCGGCGCCGGTCGGACCGGCCGAAGGGCTCGTTCAGCTGCACACATGCGGGTGGCTCTTGCCCCTTCGCATATGCGCCCGGCGGGTGTTGAAGAAGAGGCCAACACCCGCCGGTCGTAAGGATGTTGAACAGTTGAACTGCATGGCCCTCTAGGGGATGGAAACCCGGCGAAGATGGGTAAAAAGGCTGTGGGCGACCGGGCTTTCATGATTCCCTCTTCATAGAGAATCCCCCACGTTCTCCGATCCCACGTGGGCACGAGCCGGCGGGCAGACGTGCATCCCTGATCCTTCTCGGGCGGGCCGGCCCACCATTCCACTGCGTGCTTGCGGAGCCGACCCATGCTCACCACTTTGACGACGGCGTACACCGATACCCGTGCATCCGACCTGGCCTGGGCGCTGGGCAGGGAACCCCTGCCGGCCCTCGCCGTTCTCGACCTCCAACTCCACGGCGCCCAGGTGCAGTTGAGACTGCTGGGCGCCTCTCACCAGGTGCTTCTGGAGGAGGAGCACGGCACCTGTTCCGAGACGGTCGCCTGTATGCCGGGCAGCAGCACCCCGCTGCCGCTCGGTGTGGCGAAGCGCCTGGGGGACTGGGAGTACGAATTCGCCGCGCATGTGGAGACGCTCTCGCGCGGCTCGTTCGCGGGCCGCGCGCAGGAACTGCTCGCGCTGGTCGCCGAGCATCCGCACGGTCTGGCCGGTACGTTCCCCGGCTCGCCGCACGCCTTCACCGCGATGCTGGCGCAGTGTCAGCAGGGGCAGGTGCGCTGGCGGACCTGGCACGCGTATCCGCAGGAGGGCCGACTGGTGGCCACCCGTACCCGCGTGGGCGTACGCGCGGCGGTCGCGGCGGTCTAACGGGGCACCGGCGGAAGTGACCAGACGGGTCGGCGTCGCCGGCGGTCGCAGGGGAGCCGGGGGCGAAGGGTGTGGCGGCCGTCGGGAGTGCGCGCCCGGGGCCCTGAGGTGCGTTGGGGCGCGTGCAGCGTTGTGTGCGCCGGGCGCGCGGCGCGGGAGCCTTGAGCTGCCCCACGCATCGACATCGCCCCAACTGACGCGTGTAGCCCGCAGAGTGCACTCGTGTGGGTGACCTAGGGGCGTCGAATCGTCACGTAGCGTTCATTTCATGATCGACCCGCCAGAGTCCGCTTTTACCGGCGCCCTCGGGCCGCCGGAGGCCATGACACCGGCGCGACTTCCCGTGCCGGCCGGGCTCGGCAGGCTGCTGGTCCTCGCCGTGGTCTTCGTCTGCGCCGCCTGCGGCCTGGTCTACGAACTCGAACTGGTCGCCCTGGCGACGTACTTGGTCGGCGACTCGGTCACCCAGGCCTCGGTCGTCCTGTCCGTCATGGTCTTCGCGATGGGCGTCGGCGCGCTGCTCGCCAAGCGGATGCGCTGCCGGGCGGCGATCGGCTTCGGCGCGGTCGAGGCCGGCCTCGCGCTGGTCGGCGGCTGCTCCGCGATGGCGCTCTACGCCTGCTTCGCGTGGTACGGCCAGTCCCGCTCCGTACTCGTCGGCTTCTCCCTGGCCATCGGCGTGCTGATCGGCGCCGAGGTGCCGCTGCTGATGACGCTGATCCAGCGGGTCCGCCGGCAGGACGCGGGCGGCGCGGTCGCCGACCTGTTCGCCGCGGACTACGTCGGTGCGCTCGTCGGCGGACTGGCCTTTCCCTTTCTGCTCCTGCCGAGCCTGGGCCAGCTGACCGGCGCGCTGGTCACCGGCGCGGTCAACGCGGCGGCCGGTGGCGTGCTGGTGCTGTGGCTGTTCCGCCGCGATCTGACCGCCCGCGCCCGCTGGGTGGTGTTCGGCATCAACGTCCTGGTGCTCGCGCTGCTGGCCGCGGGGGTGTTGCTGGCCACGCCGTTCGAACGCGCCGCCCGCCGGGCGGTGTACGGCTCGTCGGCGCGGGTGGCGGTGCAGACCGGAGTCCAGGAAGTGGTGATGACCGGTGGCACGGGGCCCGTCGTCGGTGCGGGGCGGGGGAGGAAAGGTTCCGGCCAGCCGCTGGAGCTGTATCTGGACGGGCGGTTGCGGGTCAGCGCGGACACCGAGTTCCGCTACCACGAAGCGCTGGTGCATCCGGCGCTGGCGGGGGGACCGCACGCCCGGGTGCTGGTCCTGGGCGGTGGCGACGGCCTGGCGGTGCGCGAGATCCTCCGCCATGGCGGGGTCCGCTCGGTGACCGTCGTCGAACTCGACCCCGGCGTCGTGCGGTTGGCGCGCACGGACCCCGGACTCTCGCGCCTCAACCAGCACTCGCTGGACGATCCGCGGGTGCGTGTGGTCACCGCCGACGCCTTCGAGTGGCTGCGGCGGCACGGTGCGCACGGCCGGCCCCCGGAGCCGTACGACGTCATCGTCTCCGATCTCCCCGACCCCGGGATCACCGCCAGCACCAAGCTCTACTCCCAGGAGTTCTACGGCCTGGCGGCGCGGGTGCTGGCCCGCGACGGGCGGCTGGTGGTGCACGCCGGGCCACCGGTCACGCGGCCGCGGTCGTACTGGACGGTGGAGACGACGATGCGGTCGGTGGGCCTGGCGACGGTCCCGTACCGCCTGTCGGGCCGCCCCGCGGATTTCTCCGGCGGCCCGGACCGACTGGGGGGACCGGCCCGGTCGGCGGCCGTGGAGGCGCCCGCCACCGCCCCGTCGCCCGGCGGGCCGCAGTACTGGGGCTTCGTACTGGCCGCCCGGCGCACCCCGCGGTTCGTGCGCGCGTCCGATGCGCCGCATCTGGGGGGTCTCACCGTCGACGAGCTGCTGGCCGGCCGGAGCGGGGCGACCCGGGCCAGGCTGTCCGGACTGCCGGCGTCGACGCTGATGCACCCGCGGTATCTGGACTGATGCGACGGGCCACCGTGCGCGCGGGCGAAGGGCGGACCGGCGGGCCCGGGAGAGGGCGGGCCCGACGCGCACAGCGCCCACACCCGCCAAGGGGTCCCCTCGGCGCCGGAGAAGGAATTAGGCTCCCATGTCATGGAGCATGAGGTGTACGTTCCGTTTCCCGTCGGGACCGTGCGGCAGGCGCTCACCGAGCCGGAGCGGGTGGCGCGCTGTGTCCCGGGAGTCCAGCTCGACGCCGACGCGGCCCCGCACTGCCCCGAGGGCCGGCTGCGGCTGCGCATCGGAAGCTCCACCATCACCTACCGCGGCACGCTGACGGTCAGCGGCGCCGCGGACGACAGATCCGGCGAGGACGGCGCACCCGCCACGGTGACCGTGGAGGCGAAGGGCACCGAGGCGCGGGGCGACGGCGCGGTCGTGCTGACGCTGGCCGTACGCCTCTCCCCGGCCACCGAGCCCGGCCCCGGCACGACCCTGGCCTGCGCCGGCACGCTGCACAGCGACGGCCGGCTCGCCGAGGCCAGCGACCAGGCCGCCCGGTCCGCGGGCCGTCGGCTGCTGGACCGCTTCGCGGAGAACCTGGCGGCGGATCTGCGGCAGCGGCCGGTGGCCGACGCCGACGACTCCGACCGGCACGGCGTGTTCGACACCGAGGTGCCGCCGCCCTCCCTCGATCCGCTCAGCGACGAGGACGCCACCGGGGCGGCGGACGACCTGGCCGCGGAGGGCGCGGCGCAGGACCCGCACCCCGAGCACGCCTACGGCGAGGACGCGGACGGTGCCGCCCCCGCGGAGGCCGCGCACGCCCGCCGGACGATGATCGGGCGCAGCGCGGAGGAGGTCGACCACGCTCCGCCCCGCGGACGCTACGCGCCGGTGCCCGCACCCGAGACGAACAGCACCTCGGCGACCCTGCGGTGGGCGGCCCCGGCCGCGGCGGTCGTCCTGGCGTCGGCGGTGGTGGTGGGGCGCGTGCTGCGGCGTCGGCGCGGGTAGCCCGTTCGCTGCGCTTGGCTGGCTTCCCACGTTTTCGGCTTTCCCGCCGTGGGGGTTTCGCTTGGTTCGCCTGCGGCGGGCTGGGTGCCGCTGCGCGGGGCGTTTTCGGCAGCGGGTGCGGCCCTCCGGACTCCGTCCTGCGGTCCGCCCCCTCCCGTGGGAGGGGGGAAGGAGACCGGTGGGGCTGGGCGTCAGCGTTCGTGTGCCGGTAGTCGACGGAGCAGGTGTGGCCCCACCGGCCCGTCTTCCCACCCACCACGGGAGGGGACAGACCGTAGGACGGAGTCCGTAGGGCTGTCACCGCACCCGACAAACCACCGCCCGCCGCAGGCGCTACGGCGAACAACACGCACGGCGCCGCAGCCGACGACGTGGGAAGCAGGCCGAGCGCAGCGAAACATGGGAGGGTCGGACCGTGAGCACCGACAACCCCACTCAGCCCGCGCCGCAGGCGGCGGGCGTGCGGCTGGCGGCCGGGGCCGCCGAAGTGACCGTTCAACCGGACAACGGCTGCCGCATCGGCAGCCTCCGCGTCGGCGGTACGGAGCTGCTGCGGCAGGGCACCCACTACGGCTGCTTCCCGATGGTCCCGTGGTGCGGCCGGATCGAGAACGGCCGGTTCCGCAATGGCGGGGAACTGCACCAGATGCCGGTCAACGCCGCACCGCACGCCATCCACGGCACCGGCCGCAACCTCCGCTGGCGCACCGCGCGTTCGAGCGCGACGCAGGCGGTCTTCACCTACGACCTCGCGGACCCGGCTGCTCCGTGGCCGTACCCGGGGCAGGTCACCCAGCTCGTCGAACTGGCCGAGGACGGCGGTTCGCTCACCCTCACCATGGGCGTCGAGGCGGCCGCCGACTCCTTCCCGGCGCAGGCCGGCTGGCACCCCTGGTTCCTGCGCAATCTGGGCGAGGGCGGTGAGGACGCGCAGCTCGACTTCGCGGCGGAGTGGCAGGAGGAGCGGGGCGCCGACCACCTCCCGACCGGGCGGCGGATCGTGCCGAAGCCGGGGCCCTGGGACGACTGCTTCGGCATGCCGCGGGGCGTCGATGTCACGCTCACCTGGCCGGGCCGTCTGGAGCTGAGGGTCACCAGCCGCGCCGAGTGGGTCGTGGTCTACGACGAGCAGGAGGCCGCGGTCTGCGTCGAGCCGCAGTCCGGGCCGCCGAACGGCCTCAACACGCTGCCGCACCTGGTCACCCCCATCGACCCCCTGGAGATCTCCACGACGTGGAGCTGGCGGAGCCTGTCCCCGGGCACCGCCTAAGCTCATGGGCATGAGTGACGACGTGCGCGGCGACCTGCTGCAGCAGATCAAGGACAAGGCCGTGGTGCACGGCAAGGTGACGCTTTCCTCCGGCAAGGAGGCCGACTACTACATCGACCTGCGCCGGATCACCCTGGACGGCGAGGCCGCGCCGCTGGTCGGTCAGCTGATGCTGGACATCACCGCCGATCTTGATTATGACGCGGTGGGCGGGCTGACGCTCGGTGCCGATCCGGTCGCCACCTCGATGCTGCACGCCTCCGCCGCCCGCGGCCGCCGGCTGGACTCCTTCGTCGTGCGCAAGGCCCAGAAGGCGCACGGCATGCAGCGCCGTATCGAGGGCCCGGACATCAAGGGCCGCCGGGTGCTGGTCGTCGAGGACACCTCCACCACCGGCGGCTCGCCGCTGACCGCCGTCGAGGCGGCGCGCGAGGCGGGTGCCGAGGTCGTCGCGGTCGCCACGATCGTCGACCGTGGCGCCGCCTCGGCGATCGCCGAGGCCGGGCTGCCTTATATCACGGGCTACCAGCTCGGTGACCTCGGTCTGGGCTGAGGACTGCCAAAGGGCCACGAGAGCCGGTACGTGCCGCTCTGACCTGCGCCTTTGCTGAGGGGTGCGGTGTTTCACGTGAAACACCGCACCCCTTTCGCATGACGGCCGGATGGGCGATGTGGAGCTGTCGGCCGAGTCTGGAAAGATGTGGCCCGGCGAAGTCCTCGCCTGGTCAGGGCCAAGAACGCACACCCGCATACACAAGGAGCGGACAGATGCCCATCGCAACCCCCGACGTCTACAACGAGATGCTGGACCGGGCGAAGGCAGGCAAGTTCGCCTACCCGGCCATCAACGTCACGTCGACGCAGACGCTGCACGCCGCGCTGCGGGGCTTCGCCGAGGCCGAGAGCGACGGCATCATCCAGATCTCCACCGGTGGTGCGGAGTTCCTGGGCGGCCAGTACAACAAGGACATGGTGACCGGTGCCGTCGCGCTCGCCGAGTTCGCGCACGTCGTCGCGGCCAAGTACGACATCACCGTCGCGCTGCACACCGACCACTGCCCCAAGGACAAGCTGGACGGCTACGTCCGCCCGCTGATCGACATCTCCGCGGAGCGGGTGGCCAAGGGCCAGAACCCGCTGTTCCAGTCGCACATGTGGGACGGCTCGGCCGAGAACCTGGCCGACAACCTGGCCATCGGCCAGGAGCTGCTGGCCAAGGCCTCCGCTGCCAAGATCATTCTTGAGGTCGAGATCACCCCGACCGGTGGCGAGGAGGACGGCGTCACCCACGAGATCAACGACGAGCTGTACACCACGGTCGACGACGCGCTGCGTACGGCCGAGGCGCTCGGTCTCGGCGAGAAGGGCCGCTACCTTCTCGCCGCCTCCTTCGGCAACGTCCACGGCGTCTACAAGCCGGGCAACGTCGTGCTCCGCCCCGAGCTGCTGAAGGACCTCCAGGAGGGCGTCGGCGCCAAGTACGGCAAGGCCGCCCCGTTCGACTTCGTCTTCCACGGCGGCTCCGGCTCCACCGAGGAGGAGATCGCCACCGCGCTGGAGAACGGCGTGGTGAAGATGAACCTGGACACCGACACCCAGTACGCCTTCTCCCGCCCGGTCGCGGACCACATGTTCCGCAACTACGACGGCGTGCTGAAGGTCGACGGCGAGGTCGGCAACAAGAAGACCTACGACCCGCGCAGCTGGGGCAAGCTGGCCGAGGCCGGCATGGCCAAGCGGGTGACCGAGGCCTGCGCCAACCTGCGCTCCACGGGCACCAAGATCAAGTAGTCCCGTACGGCTCCAAGGCCCCGCATCTTCCCGGAGGTGCGGGGCCTTCGCCGTGCGCGGCTCCCTGCCGCCGGGCAAGCTCGCCGTATGAGCGAACGGCATGGGTCGCAAGCCCCCGGCGGGGTCCGGCTGGCCTCGGCGCAGGGTCGGTGGGTGCTGACCACGGCCGTGCTGGGCTCCGGCATGGCGCTGCTCGACAGCACGGTCGTCAATGTCGCACTGCCGAGGATCGGCGAGGACCTCAACGCGGATCTGGCGGTCCTGCAGTGGACCGTGACCGCGTACCTGCTCACGCTCTCCTCGCTGATCCTGCTGGGCGGGGCGCTGGGAGACCGCTACGGGCGGCGTCGGATCTTCGTGATCGGCGTGGTCTGGTTCGCCGCGGCCTCGCTGCTGTGCGGCCTCGCGCCGGGCGCCGGGGTGCTGATCGCGGCCCGGGCGCTGCAGGGCGTCGGCGGGGCGCTGCTCACGCCCGGCTCGCTGGCGCTGATCCAGGCCGTCCTCCACCCCGACGACCGGGCGCGGGGCGTCGGCGCCTGGTCGGGCCTCGGCGGGGTGGCGGCGGCGGTCGGCCCGTTCGTCGGTGGCTGGCTGGTCGACGGCCCCGGCTGGCGCTGGGTGTTCTTCCTGAACGTGCCGCTCGCCGCGGTGTGTGTGCCGGTCGCGCTGCGGCACGTACCGGAGACCCGGGAACGGGACGCCCCAGAGCGCGGCGGCTTCGACGTACGGGGCGCGGTGCTGGGGGCGCTGGCGCTGGCCGGGGTGACCTATGCGCTGATCGCCGCGCCGGGCCGGGGCACCGCGCCGGGCGTGCTGGTGCCCGCGGCGGCCGGGGTGCTGCTCGGGGTCGTCTTCGTGCGCGTCGAAGGGCGCCGTGCCGATCCGATGCTGCCGCCCGCGATCTTCCGCATCCGGCTGTTCTCCGCCATCAACGTGGTGACGGTGTGCGTCTACGCCGCGTTCAGCGGGTTCTTCTTCCTCTCCGTCCTCCAGCTGCAGGTCGTGGCGGGCTATTCGGCGGTACAAGCGGGTACCGCGCTGCTGCCGACGACCGTGCTGATGCTGCTGCTCTTCGCCGATGTGCTGCCCGCGATGGTGGTGCTCGGTGCGGGGATGGTGACGCTGGTCGCGCCGCTCACCGCGACCGTGCTGGCATCGGTGGACGTCGACCGGGCTGGCCTGGCCAGCGGTATCAACAACGCGGCGGCGCGGGCCGCGGGCCTGATGGCGGTGGCCGCGCTGCCGCTGCTGGCGGGCATGGGCCCGGAGGCGTACCGCTCGGCGGAGGAGTTCGCGGCGACGTTCCGGCGGGCGATGCCGTTGTGCGCCGGCGTGCTGGTGGCCGGCGCACTGATCGCCTGGTCGACGGTCCGCCCCGCGGTCCTACGGGGCCCTGAGCCGCCCCCGGAGAAGCGGTGCCACCCCGAGTGCGCCTACCACTGCGGGGTGAGCGCACCGCCGCTGGATCCGGGGGATCGCTAGTCCGCCGGTCCGCTGCGCTTTGCTGCGGCCCACGTTTTCGGCCTTCCCGCCGTGGGCGTTGCTCGCCGTTTCGCCTGGCGGCCCTTTCGCTGCGCTTTGCTGCGGCCGACGTTGTTGGCTTTCGCGCCGTGGCGCCTGCGGCGGGCGGTTGTTCGTCGGGTGCGGTGACAGCCCTACGGACTTCGTCCTACGGTCTGTCCCCTCCCGTGGGTGGGTGGGAAGACAGGCCGGTGGGGGCTGGCCCCCTCACTCGACTACCTGCACACGAGGGCTGACGTACACCCCCACGGTCTTCTCCCACCCACAACGGGAGGGGGCGGGCCGGAGGGGTAGGGGTGTGGGACGTAAAGCGCAGCAGTCCCACACCCCTACCCCGCAGGCCCGTCACCGGCAGCCGAACAGCCCCGCGCAGCGGAATCCGCCCGCCGCAGGCGCAACGGCGAGACGAGGCACGGCGGGAAAGCCGAAAACGTGGGAGGCGGGCAAAGCGCAGCGGAAGGGCCAAGCGCAGCGAAACGCGATACTGGTCCCATGGCCATTCACGAGAACCTGCTCGGGGGACCGCCCCCGACCCATCTGCCCGACGACCCGGAGCCCCGCGAGCTGCTGGCCGCGGGCACCGCGCCGTCCGATGTCGCCGCGAAGTACCCGACCTCCTGCCTGGCCTGGGCGCAGCTCGCGGACGACGCCTTCGCGCAAGGCCGGGTCGTCGAGTCGTACGCCTACGCCCGCACCGGTTACCACCGCGGTCTGGACGCGCTGCGCCGGGCCGGCTGGAAGGGCCACGGCCCGGTGCCCTTCGAGCACGAGCCCAACCGCGGCTTCCTGCGGGCCCTGCACGCCCTGGCCCGCGCCGCCCAGGCGATCGGCGAACAGGACGAGTACGAGCGCTGCACGACCTTCCTGCGCGACTCCTCGCCGACCGCGGCCGACACCCTCTCCTGAGCCGTGACCTGGCCCGCCTGGCTCTCTGACCAGGCGGGCCTTGCCATCTGCGGGGACCATTGCGGAAGATGCCCGGTGGGGACCGGGGCCCCCGTGCCGGCATGGCAGGGGCGGACCGCTACCCGGAGTACGTTTCGAGGAGACAGCGATGTCCCACGAGGTAACCGGCGGGGCTCAGGAGCCTGAGACCCCGAACCTCGACTTCGCAGGTACCACCCCGTACGAGGACTACGTCCAGGCGGACGTTCTCACCCACCTCCAGCACCCGCTCTCCGAGGACCCCGGCGAGATGGTCTTCCTGGTCACCACGCAGGTCATGGAGCTGTGGTTCACCGTCATCGTCCACGAGTGGCAGACCGCCGCCGCGGCGCTGCGCCGCGACGACCTGACGGTGGCGATGGACGCGCTGCGCCGCTCGTGCCACGAGCTGGAGGCGCTGAACGCGGCCTGGAAGCCGCTCGCCAAGCTGACCCCGGCGCAGTTCAACGCCTACCGCAGCGCGCTCGGCGAGGGCAGCGGGTTCCAGTCGGCGATGTACCGGCGGATGGAGTTCCTGCTCGGCGAGAAGTCCTCGTCCATGCTGGTGCCGCACCGCGGCGCGCCCCGGGTCCACGCCGAGCTGGAGAAGGCCCTCCAGGAGCCGAGCCTGTGGGACGAGGTGCTGCGGCTGCTCGCGCGCCGCGGCCATGCCGTCCCCGAGGCCGTACTGCGGCGGGACCCGGCGCAGCGCTACGAGCCGGACCCGGCCGTCGAGGCGGCCTGGGGCGAGATCTACGCCGGTCCGCAGGAGTCGGAGCTGGTCCGGCTCGCTGAGGCGCTGACTGACGTCGGCGAGCTGGTGTGGCGCTGGCGCAACGACCACCTCGTCGCGACCCGGCGGGCGATGGGGGCGAAGATGGGAACAGGCGGTTCCGCGGGTGTGGCCTGGTTGGAGAAGCGGGCCCGCAAGAACGTCTTCCCCGAGCTGTGGACGGCGCGCAGCCATGTCTGAGACTCCCCGCACCTCCGGCGGCGCCGGCGAGCGCGAACAGGCCGTCCGCGCCCGGCAGTTGGACGCCGCCGATCCGCTCGCCGCGATACGCGACCGCTTCACCCTCGACGACACGGTCTACCTCGACGGCAACTCCCTGGGAGCGCTGCCCCGCGCGGTGCCCGGCCGGATAGCCGAGGTCATCGGCCGCGAGTGGGGCGAGCTGCGCATCCGCTCCTGGACGGAATCCGGCTGGTGGACCGCGCCCGAGCGGATCGGCGACAAGATCGCCCCGCTGATCGGGGCGGCCCCCGGCCGGGTGGTGGTCGGCGACTCGACCAGCGTCAACATCTTCAAGGCCGTGGTCGGTGGCGTCCGGATGGCCGGGAAGGGCTGCACGGAGATCCTGGTCGACGCCGCGACCTTCCCGACCGACGGCTATATCGCCCGGTCCGCGGCCCGGATGACCGGTCTCGCGGTGCGGCCCGTGGAGCCCGCGCGGATCGCCGACGAGGTCACCGAGCGGACCGCGCTGGCGCTGGTCAACCACGTCGACTACCGCACCGGCGAGCTCAACGACCTGCCCGGCATCACCCATGCGCTGCACTCCGCGGGCGCGCTCGCCGTCTGGGACCTGTGCCACAGCGCCGGCGCCCTGCCGGTCGGCCTCGACGCGCACCACGTCGACCTCGCCGTCGGCTGCACGTACAAGTACCTCAACGGCGGCCCGGGGTCGCCCGCGTACCTCTACGTCCGCGAGAGCCTCCAGGAGCGGTTCGAATCGCCGCTGCCGGGCTGGAACTCGCACGCCGACCCGTTCGCCATGGACCCCGCCTACGCTCCGGCGGACGGCGCGGCGCGCGGCCGGGTCGGGACCCCCGACATCCTGTCGCTGCTCGCGCTGGAGGCGGCGCTGGAGGCCTGGGACGGGGTCGCCATCGAGGACGTCCGCACCAAGAGCCTCGCCCTGACGGACTTCTTCCTGGAGTGCGTCGGCGCCTACGTACCGCCGGGCCGGGCCCGGTCGGTCACACCGGTGGACCACCAGCGGCGCGGCAGCCAGGTGTCGCTGGCCTGCTCGGGTGCCGGCGCGGTGATGGAGGAGCTGATCCGGCGCGGGGTGGTCGGCGACTTCCGCCGGCCCGACGTGCTGCGCTTCGGCTTCACCCCGCTCTACACCTCCTTCGCGGAGGCGGAGCGGGCGGCGTGGACGCTCGGCGAGGTGCTGGGGGCGCTGCCCGGGGGCGAGCCGCGGGCGGCCGGAGCGGGCGGGTGAGCGTGCCGGACGAGGAGACGGCGCTGCTGGGGCTCGCCCTGGTGGCGCCGGACCGCACGGTGGCGTACGGGCCGCATCCGGACCAGATCGTCGACTTCTACGGGCCGCGGGCGGGCGCGGACACCCCCTCGGGGGCGCCCGGTCCGCTGGTGGTGCTCCTGCACGGCGGGTTCTGGCGCGCGGCCTACGACCGCCGCCATCTGTCGCCGCTCGCCGCCGAGCTGGCCGGGCGGGGGCTGCCGGTGGCGCTCGCGGAGTACCGCAGGGTCGGTGCCGGGGGCGGTGCGCCGCAGACGTTCGAGGACGTCGCGGCGGCCGTCGAGGCGGCGGTGCGCGAGGTACCCGGCGCCGCGGGCGTCGTCCTCGTGGGGCACTCCGCGGGCGGCCATCTCGCGCTGCTGGCCGCCGCCCGCCCCGGCACCCCGGTGACCCGGGTGATCGCCGTCTCGCCGGTCGCCGATCTCGCCCGCGCCCATGAGCTGCGGCTGAGCAACGGCGCGGTCGCCGAGCTCCTGGGCGCGGGCCCCGGGCTCCCGGAGCGCCTGGCCGCCGCGGACCCCGCCCGCCGCCCGCCACCGGGCGTCCCGGTCACGATCCTGCACGGCGCCGATGACGACGATGTCCCGCTCGGCATCTCCCAGCGCTACGCGGCGGCGCACCCGGGCGGTACGGACCTGCGCGAGCTGCCCGGCGTGGGCCACTACGCGCCGGTCACGCCCGGTACGCCCAGCTGCCGCCTCCTGGTCGCGCTGTTGTGACCGCCGGGTAGTACTTGAGACGGACCTCCGGAGATCCCCACTGGTGGGGACGCCCGGGGGCCGGTCTCTGCTTACCGTTGTCAGCGTGAACGAGAAGACCCAGACGCAGAGCACCCTGCGTTCCGAGGCCCGGATAGCTCATGGCGCGCTGCACCGGCTGCGCCAGGACCTGTTCGTCGACGCCTTCGCCTTCCGCCCGATGCCGCCGCTGGAGGACGCCAAGGTGTCCCGGTGGGTGCCCTGGCTGCCCGAGCGGATCCGGCACTGGGCGCGCTGGCTGCCGCACTTCATCGTGGTCGGCTTCGCGGTGCTGGTCTTCCTGGCGACCTTCGCCATGAGCTACGACATCGGCCCGCTGCGGGGCCTGCTGGTGACGGGCTACTGCCTGCTGGTGGCCGCCCCGCCCGCGCTGACGCTCTTCCGCCCGGTGGGGGCGTACTGGATCTCGTTGTTCGCGGTGGTCGCGGGGTGGTTCGTCACATCGGCCTTCTCCCCGTACGGCAGTCCCTTCGGTGATGCGGCCTTCCCCGTCCATCTGGCCGTGATGGCACTCGTGGTGCTGCGGACCCGGCCGCGGCTGGCGATGGAGATGTGGCTGGTCACCTTCGGTGTGACCGGCGTGCTGTCGGTGTTCAGCGGAAACGGTGCGGGCGATGTGCCGCCGGTGGCGTTCTTCTCCGGCCTGGTGCTGATCGCCGCCGCGGCGGTGCGCGCCTGGCGCGAGGAGCGCCGGCAGGTCGTCGAGACCCAGACCGCCACCGCCGAGGAGCGGTCCCGGCGCACCCTCCTGGAGGAGCGCGCCACCATCGCCCGCGAGCTGCACGATGTGGTCGCGCACCACATGTCCGTGATCGCCATCCAGGCCGAGGCCGCCCCCTACCGGGTCGAGAACACCCCGCCGGAGCTCGCCACGTCCTTCGCCACGATCCGGGAGAACGCCGTCGCCGCGCTCACCGAACTCCGTCGCATCCTGGGCGTGGTCCGTTCCGAGGACCCGGACGCCTTCGCCGACGGCGCCCCGGAGGCCCCGCAGCCGACGCTCGCCAGCCTCGACTCGCTGCTCGACAGCGTCCGCGGCGCGGGACTGACTGTGGAGGCCGTGATCACCGGCGCGCCCCGGCCGCTGCCGCAGGGCGTGGAGCTCTCCGCCTACCGGATCGTCCAGGAGGCCCTGAGCAACGCGCTGCGCCACTCGCCGGGTGCCGACGCCCGGGTGGAGATCTCCTACGTCCTGGGCGGGATCGGCCTGCGGATCATCAACGGCACCCCGAGCCGGCTGGCCAAACCGTCCCCGGGCGCGGGGCACGGCGTGCTGGGCATGCGCGAGCGGGTACAGATGCTGGGCGGCGAGATGACCGCCGACCACACCGAGGACGGCGGCTTCGAGGTCGCCGCGTTCATCCCGGTGTCGAACGCGGCGGGGGAGACCACGCCCAAGGGGAGCGGCGCATGATCCGGGTACTGATCGTCGATGATCAGGTGATGGTCCGCGAGGGCTTCTCCGTCCTGCTCAACGCCATGCCGGACATCGAGGTCGTCGGCGAGGCCGTCGACGGGCGCCAGGCGGTGCGCAAGGTCTCCGTCCTCAAGCCCGATGTCGTCCTGATGGACATCCGGATGCCGGAGATGAACGGCCTGGAGGCGACCCGCGAGATCGTCGCGGCCAACGCGGACGCCAAGGTCCTGGTGCTGACCACCTTCGACCTCGACGAGTACGTGTACCAAGCGCTGCGCGCCGGAGCCAGCGGCTTCCTGCTCAAGGACGCCTCGGCCGGCCAGCTCGCCGAGGGCGTGCGCATCGTCGCCTCCGGTGAGGCGCTGCTCGCCCCGACCGTGACCAAGCGCCTGATCTCCGAGTTCTCCCGCCTGGGCACCCCGCGTGCTCCCGCCCAGGAGCGCATCGCCGATCTCACCGAGCGGGAGACGGAGGTGCTGGTGCTGGTGGCCCAGGGATTGTCGAACGGTGAGATCGCCGAGCATCTCGTCGTCGCGGAATCCACGGTCAAGACGCATGTCAGCCGCATCCTGGTGAAGCTGGGGCTGCGCGACCGCACGCAGGCGGCGGTGTTCGCGTACGAGGCGCGACTGGTGACGCCCGGGGGTTGAGGTTCGCCGTCCACAGGCTGTGGACAAGAAGGTGCGCCGCCGGAGTCCGCTACGGCTCCGGCGGCGCACGGATGTGGGGGCGGCGGTTTCACGTGAAACCGCCGCCGGGCTCAGCCGATGTCGCGCCGGCGGAAACCGGCGAGGCCGACGGCGGTGAAGACGGCGGTCAGGCCCAGGAGCCAGAGGAACGGGGCCGCGGTGGCCTCGGCTCCGGGGAGCTTGGGCAGATGGCCGTACGGCGAGAGGTCCATGACCCACTGGGGGAACTGCAGGCTGGGCCCGATCCACCCGATGGCCAGGCAGCCGCCCACCACGGCCCAGACGGCGGTGGTGGCCTTGGGCAGCACCCCGAAGACCAGGACCGCGAGACCGGTGAGCGTCCAGACGGCCGGGACCTGCGCGAGGGCGGCCGCCAGCACCGGGCCCAGGTGGCCGCCGACGTCGCCGGCCGAGACGCCGTACGACAGACCCAGGGCCAGGCCGCCGAACGCCAGGATGACGGCGGTGCCCGCGTAGGCGACGGCCAGATGACTGCCGGCCCAGCGGAGCCGGCCCACCGCGCCGGCCAGCACGGGCTCCGCGCGCTCACCGGTCTCCTCGCCGCGCAGTCGGAGCACCGCACCGGCCGCGTAGATCGCCGCGACCATGCCGAGCATGCCCAGCATCGTGGCCAGGAAGGCGTCGGTCAGCCCCTGCTGCCCGCCCATCCGCTCGAAGATCTCCCGTGTCCGCCGATTGCCGCCGACCAGGTCGGAGGCGCCCTTGGCGATTCCGCCGAAGATCCCGCCGGCGCACAGGAGGCCGAGCGTCCAGCCGAGCAGGGTGGTGCGCTGGAGCCGCCAGGCCAGGCCGAAGGGGCCGCTCAGTGAGCGCGGTGCGGCGGCCGGTCCGGGGCGGGCGGGCAGGAAGCTCATGCCGATGTCGCGGCGGGCGGTCAGGGCGTAGGCGGCGTACACCGCCAGCGCGGCCGCCGCGACGAACGGCAGCAGCACCCACCAGCGTTCCCCGGCGTACGGGCGGAGGTTCTCCGACCAGCCGATCGGCGAGATCCAGGTGAGCGGGGAGGTGGCGTCGGCGGTGGCGGCGTCGCCCGCGGCGCGCAGCGCGAAGGCGAGGCCGAGGACGGCGCCGGTCAGCCCCTTGGCCATCCGGGCGCTCTCGGTGAGCTGGGCCGCGATGGCGGCCAGGCCGGCGAAGAGCATGCCGGTGCAGCCGATGGCCAGGCCCAGCGCCAGCGAGCCGGCGGCCGGCTGCCCGGACCGGGCGAGGCCGCCGGCGATCAGTGCGGCGAGGGCGGCGTCGGCGAGCAGCGCCGCCAGCAGGGCCGCGGTCAGCGGTGCGCGGCGGCCGACCATGGCGGCGGAGAGCAGCTCCTGACGGCCCGTCTCCTCCTCCTCGCGGGTGTGCCGGACGACGATCAGCAGGCTCATCACCGCGGCGAGGACGGCACCGAAGCCGGCCATCCGCCAGGCGATCAGGCCGCCGACGGAGTCGGCGAAGACCGGCCCGTACAGCGCGCGCATCGAGCCGTTGGAGTTCATCGAGCCGGCCAGCTCGGCGCGCTGGGCGGCGGTGTCGTAGAGCGCTTCGAAGGACGACCCCGTGGCGGCGACGGCGACGGCGAGCGCCAGCACCCAGGCCGGGATCATCACCCGGTCGCGGCGCAGCGCGAGGCGCAACAGGGCGCCGGTGCCCGCCAGATGGCGGGCGCGTGCCGGGCGGGCGGAGAGGTGTGCGGCCACGGCGGTCATCGTGCGACCGCCCCTTCGGCGCCGAACTCGGCGGGCCCGTCGTCCTGGTAGTGCCGCAGGAAGAGCTCTTCCAGGGTCGGCGGGGTGCTGGTCAGGCTGCGGACGCCGGAGGTGCCGAGCGAGCGCAGTACGGCGTCGAGCTTGTCGGTGTCGACCTGGAGGCGGACGCGGTGCGCCCGGCCCTGCTCGATCGGCTGGGTGGCGAGGTCGTGCACTCCGGGGAGCGCGGCCAGCCCGTTGGGCGGGCCCGCGAGTTCGGCGATGACCGAGGTGCGGGTCAGATGCCGCAGCTCGCCGAGGGAGCCGGATTCGACGGTCCGCCCCTTGCGGATGATGCTGACGCGGTCGCAGAGCGCCTCGACCTCGGAGAGCACGTGGCTGGAGAGCAGGACCGTACGGCCGCGGTCGCGCTCCTCGGCGACGCAGTCCTGGAAGACCTCCTCCATCAGCGGGTCCAGCCCGGAGGTCGGCTCGTCGAGGATCAGCAGGTCGACGTCCGAGGCGAACGCGGCGACCAGAGCGACCTTCTGGCGGTTGCCCTTGGAGTACGTGCGCCCCTTCTTGGTGGGGTCGAGTTCGAACCGCTCCAGGAGGGCGGCCCGCCGCGTGGCGTCCAGCCCTCCGCGCAGCCGCCCGTACAGGTCGATGACCTCGCCGCCGGAGAGGTTGCGCCACAGGGTGACGTCGCCGGGGACGTAGGCGATGCGGCGGTGCAGTTCGACGGCGTCGTGCCAGGGGTCCTTGCCCAGGAGCCGGGTGGTGCCGCCGTCGGCGCGCAGCAGGCCGAGCAGGACGCGGATGGTGGTGGACTTCCCGGCGCCGTTGGGGCCGAGGAAGCCGTGTACCTCGCCGGCCTCGACGTTCAGGTCGAGGCCGTCCAGTGCATGGGTCCGCCCGAACGACTTGTGGAGGCCGTCCACCCGGATGGCGGGAGCGGGAGCGATTGCCGTGGTCATGATTTTGAAGCTACGCTAGTTTCACAAATTTGTGAAGTTAAGAAACCGTATAAAGTCGGGGGAGCGGGTCTGATCAGGGGAGATGATGCGGATATGAGTCAGCAGCGACAGCAGAGCGACGAGGGGCGCACCCAGGAGGCGGTCTCGCAGTTCGTCGAGCGCTTCGCGGCACAGCTGGTCGAGGCGGGCATGGCGCGGATGCCCGCCCGGGTCTTCGCCTGCCTGCTCTCCTCGGACTCCGGCGTGCTGACCTCGGCGGAGTTGGGCGAGCGCCTCCAGATCAGCCCCGCCGCCGTCTCCGGCGCGGTCCGCTACCTCGCCCAGGTCGACATGGTCAGCCGGGAGCGCGAGCCCGGCTCCCGCCGCGACCGCTACCGCGTCCACAGCGATCAGTGGTACGAGGCGCTCGCGCGCCGGGAGAACGTCCTCACCCGCTGGGAGGGCACGCTGCGCGACGGCGTCGAGAGCCTCGGCGCGACCAGCCCGGCCGGCCGCCGGCTCAACGAGACCGTCGTCTTCTTCGAGTTCCTGCAGAAGGAACTGCCCGTCATGCTGGAGCGCTGGCGCGAGCACCGCGACGAGCTGCGCAGCCGGTACGAGGACTAGGGCCGTTCCGGCGGGGCGCCTGCGTGGCCCCCTCTGCCGTGGCCCTCACCCGTTCCGCGGGAGCTGGAGCCGCCAGGCCCCCGGCTGCACGGTCCAGGTCCGGGTCCTGACCGGGCCGCCGACCACCGCGTCCGCCCGGTAGTGGAAGTCCGTGCCGGAGACCGTCACCGCCCGCGCCCGGGCCCGTACCGGCCGCCCCTCGTCCGGCCAGTGCACCACGACCTCGGCCAGCGCCCGGCCGCCGTCGGAGCCGTCGACCCGGCCCGACCACGCCCCGGCCTGGGTGGCCGGGACCACCGACACCCCGCGCACCGGCCGGTCCAGATCGGCCAGCAGCACCCCGTCCGCCTCGATCCGCAGCCGCTGGCCCGGCACCCGGGCGCGCCGTCCTCCCAGGCCCGCCGCCGGCGCCAGCAGCGACAGCGCCGTACGGGCGGTGCGCGCCGCCGGCCCCCACCACGGCCGGTGCTCCTGCGGGCTCCCGGCCCCGCTCGGGCGGGTGCACTCCCACCGCCCGTCCGCCGTCCCGCCCCGCACGGCCCCCGGTCCCGGTGGGTCGGCCGGGGCGGCCGCACCGGGCACGAACGCCCCGGGACGCCCGTGCCGGGCGCCGCCGCCGTCGCTTGCGCACGGGATGCGCAGCCCGCCCAGCACGATGCCGTCGCTGTCGTCCGTGAGCAGGTCCATCGCCCGCTCGCCGCCGTCCAGGACGGCCCGGGCGGCGGCGACGGTGTCCGTGGGCACGCCCAGCGTCCGGCTCAGCGCGACGGCGGCCGGCGCCCCGACCGGGACCATCGAGACCGGCACCCCGGCCAGCTCCCGTTCCTTGTGCAGCAGGCCCACGACCCGCAGCAGCGCCCGGTCGTCGCCGATCACCACCGGTCGGCGCTGCCCCCGCCGGGCAAGAATCCGCGCGAATTCCTCCGGCCCCTCGGGGAGGCAGATTTTCGCCCCCGCGCCCGCACACAGGACGTCCTTCGCGATCCGCACGGATTCCCCGTCGGTACTGCGGGCGACCGGGTCGATGACCACGAGCAGGGGATGCCCCCGAACGGAGTCCACGGGAGAGTGCCCAGAAGGCTGCGCCGACACCTCGGTCCTTCCTCAGGTAGCATCTCGGTGCAAGAGCCCCTTGCGCTATTGCGCCAGGGGCTTCGTCTATTCCGGGGCACCGGTCCAACGGCTCTAGCGATGACGGACGCGTGAACACGCACGCTGACGCCATCCACGCACGTTGGACATGCCCCGCCCGGAAGGGGTGTACGCCTGTGCCCGCACTTGTGCTGCTCGGTGCTCAGTGGGGTGATGAGGGCAAGGGAAAGGCCACCGACCTGCTCGGTGGGTCCGTTGACTATGTGGTGCGCTACCAGGGCGGCAACAACGCCGGCCACACGGTCGTCGTCGGCGACCAGAAGTACGCGCTGCACCTTCTCCCTTCCGGAATCCTCTCGCCGGGGTGCACCCCGGTCATCGGCAACGGCGTCGTCGTCGACCCGGCGGTCCTGCTCTCCGAGCTGAGCGGACTCAACGAGCGCGGCGTCGACACGTCCAAGCTGCTGCTCAGCGGTAACGCGCACCTGATCACCTCGTATCACACGACGCTCGACAAGGTGACGGAACGCTTCCTCGGCAAGCGGAAGATCGGCACCACCGGCCGCGGCATCGGCCCGACCTACGCCGACAAGATCAACCGCGTCGGCATCCGGGTGCAGGACCTCTACGACGAGTCGATCCTGACCCAGAAGGTCGAGGCGGCCCTCGACGTCAAGAACCAGTTGCTGACCAAGCTCTACAACCGCCGCGCCATCGAGGCCGGCCAGGTCGTGGAGGAGCTGCTGGGCTACGCCGAGCAGATCAAGGGCTACGTCGCCGACACCACGCTGATCCTCAACAAGGCGCTCGACGACGACAAGGTCGTGCTCTTCGAGGGCGGCCAGGGCACGCTGCTGGACATCGACCACGGCACGTACCCCTTCGTCACGTCCTCGAACCCGACCGCGGGCGGCGCCTGCACGGGTGCCGGCGTCGGTCCCACGAAGATCAACCGCGTCATCGGCATCCTCAAGGCCTATACGACGCGTGTCGGTGCCGGACCGTTCCCGACCGAGCTGTTCGACAAGGACGGCGAGGCGCTGCGCACCATCGGCGGCGAGCGCGGTGTCACCACCGGCCGTGACCGCCGCTGCGGCTGGTTCGACGCGGTCATCGCCCGCTACGCGACCCGGGTCAACGGCCTGACCGACTTCTTCCTCACCAAGCTGGACGTGCTGACCGGCTGGGAGCAGATCCCGGTCTGCGTCGCGTACGAGATCGACGGCAAGCGCGTCGAGGAGCTGCCCTACAGCCAGTCCGACTTCCACCACGCGAAGCCGGTCTACGAGATGCTGCCGGGCTGGTCCGAGGACATCACCAAGGCGAAGACGTTCTCCGACCTGCCGAAGAACGCCCAGGCCTACGTCAAGGCGCTGGAGGAGATGTCCGGCGCCCCGATCTCCGCGATCGGCGTCGGCCCCGGCCGCGACGAGACGATCGAGATCAACTCGTTCATCTGACGCGCGTACGTTTCACGGCCCCGGTCCCGCCTCTGGGGCCGGGGCCGTGTCGTTCACTCGTGCGAGTGATCCGTTACGGAGCGTGCCCGGAGCGCCGCTTTCCCGGAGAGACTGGCCACCGCCAGGAAGGGAGTGCAACATGACGGTTATGGCCGAGCCCATGTCTCAGATGGCGGTGGAGGACTTCGAGCAGATCGCCTCCACCGCGCCCGAGACCGTCACGTTGGAGTTCATCAACGGACGGCTTGAGGTGAAGCGCGTGGCGGACGGTGATCACGGGACGATCATCATGTGGTTGATCAGGCAGTGCATGCAGGCCCGCCCGGATCTCGACCTCGACCCGACTCAAGGCTTGAAGGTCGGGGAGTACCGCAAGGGTCGGGCGCGCCCGGATGGCGCGCTTGCGCCCATCGCGTACTTCGCTGGTCCTGGCGAGTGGACCGATCCTGATGGTGTGCTGATGACCGTCGAGGTCACGTCTTACGACGGGGACACCAATCGCCGCGACCGCCAGGAAAAGCCAGCCGCCTACGCCGCCGCGGGCATCCCCGTCTATCTGCTCATCGACCGCGACATTTGCGCGGTCGTCGTCTACAGCAACCCTGACCCCCAGCGGGGTCGCTACCGCGCCCTCATCGAGGCCCCCTTCGGCGAGCAGGTCACCCTCCCCGCCCCGGTAGGCATCACCCTCGACACCGAGATCCTCAAGAACTACGTGCGCTGACGACGCACTCCACCGGACCGCCGGTCGTGCCGCTACCCCGCCCTGGAGTACGTGCGCGGCGGGTTGCCGTCCCGGAACGTCCGCCGCAGGGTCCCGTCGTCGGCCAGGCGGAAGACCGAGGTGCCGCTCGGCGTGCAGCCGGGGGCGGCGCGGTCGATGACCGAGGGGCCGACGGTCAGTTCGCCGTCCTGGGCCGCGTACAGGTCGGCGCGCGCCGTACAGCGCCCCGCGGGCCCCTCGACGACGGTGGTGAGGACGGTGCTGCCCGCCGGGGCCTGGCGGAGGGTCAGGCGCTGGCCGCCGGGGCCGGAAGGGTCCGAGAGCTGCCAGGTGCCGAGGTAGCCGGCCGGTACGGTGCCGGCGGACGGCGCGGAGCGGCGCAGCGTCGCGGTGCGGCCGGCTGCCGCCCACTTCAGGGTCCCGGCGCTGCCCGCCTCCAGGGTGTGCTCGCCGAGCGCGGTGCAGCGGCCCGCCGGGACCGACCGCACGACCTTGGTGTCCAGCCGTAGCGCCGGGCGGCCGTCGTGCGCCGTGACGGACACCAGCGTGCCGTCGCTGCGGCACTCGTAGGTCGCGCCGAGGCTGGTGCTGTTGGCGACCACCTCGCCGACCTTGCCGTTGCTGATCACGAACCGCCGTTGCTGCCCGGTCGGTTCGCCGTCCCGCAGCACCGGGCCCGCCCAGGTGCCGAGGTAGCGGGCGGGGATGTCGGAGGCGCGGTCGCGGCCGTCGGCGTCCGCGCCGCCGCCGAGCAGGGGCACGGCGACGGCGGTCGCGGTGGCCGCGACCACCGCGGTGGCGGCGAGCGGCAGCCAGTGCGGACGGCGGCGGGGCCGGGGCGCGGCGGGCGCGGGCGCCGGCCGGGGCGCGACCCTGGTGGCCGTCAGCGTCGGCGGCTGGCCCCCGGGCGGGGTGTCGGTGTCCAGGAGCCGTACGGCGTGCTGCCCCAGGCTCGCGATCAGCTCGGCCGGCAGCCAGGGGGCGGACGACGGACCGCCGGGGGCCGGCCCGAGCCGGCCGGTGATCTCCTCGGGCGCGGGGCGCGCCGCCGGGTCCTTGGCCAGGCAGTCCTCGATCAGACCGCGGATCCCCGCCGGCGCCCCGCCGAGGTCCGGCTCCTCCTGGGCGATCTTGAACATCACCGCGTGCACCCCCGAGGCGGCGCTGCCGAACGGCTGCCGCCCGGTCGCCGCGTACGCCAGCACCGAGCCCACGCAGAACACGTCGCTGGCCGGTCCGACGCGCCGCCCCTGGACCTGCTCGGGCGACATGAAGCTGGGCGAGCCGACGACCGTGCCGCTACGGGTCTGGGTCTGGTCCCCGACCGCGTCCAGCGCCCGTGCGATGCCGAAGTCGATCACCCGCGGACCGTCGATGGTCAGCAGCACGTTGGACGGCTTCAGATCGCGGTGCACCAGCCCCACGCCGTGGATGTCGAGCAGTGCGCAGGACAGCCCGTAGGCGAGCCGGCGCAGCGAATGCTCCGGCAGCGGCCCGTGGCTGCCGCCGCGGCCGTGGGAACCGCCGACGACCTCGCTCAGCGTCGGACCGGCGATGTACCCGGTGGCGACCCACGGCACCTCGGCCTCGGTGTCCGCGTCCAGCACCGGCGCGGTCCAGCGCCCGCCGACCCGCCGCGCGGCCGCGACCTCGGCACGGAAGCGGTCGCGGAACTCCTCCTCGGCCGCCAGCTCGGCCTTCACCAGCTTCACCGCGACGGTCCGCCCGCCCTCGGAACGCGCGAGATAGACCCGGCCCATCCCGCCGCTGCCGAGCCGGCTGATCAGCCGGTAGTCGCCGATCCACTGCGGATCGTCGGCCGTCAGCCCACGCAGGCCGTCCATCCGGGCGCCCTCCCCCGTCTCGTCGCCACGCCTGAGGCGCGTTCCGGCGGCAGGCGTTCCCCGAGCCTAGGCGGCCGCGGATCGCGGGCCGGACGACGGTCCGTTACGAGGCGGGAACGATCCGGGCGGTGTCACCGGCGCCGGCGGGCTCCCCCGGGCCGTCACCCCGTCCTGCGGTACGACAGCGCCTTGCCGTCGTCGGAGATCCGGCGCAGCGCTCCGCCCACCATCTCCAGGGTGCTCGGCTTGCCGGGAGTGCAGCTGTCGGACGGACCGGAGGTCACCGTGGAGGGGCCGAGCCGGACCGGCGGGCCCGCGCTGGAGAGGGTGGCGGTGAACTCGCAGCGGTAGCTGGCCCCGGTGGCCGTCATCGTCAGCACGGTGTCGCCGGCCCCGCCCTGGGTGAGGGTGAAGCGCCGGACGTCGGTGCCCGAGTCGCCGACCGTCGTCTCCCAGGTGCCCAGGTAGTCGGTGGGAATGCCGCCGTGCGCCGCGGGCCGTGCCGGACCCGGGCTCGGCTTGCCGCCGTCGGCGTCCGCCGACCGTACGCCGCTGTCCTCCTCGCCCAGCAGCGAGTACGCGGTGGCCGCCCCGGCCCCGGCGAGCGCCAGCGCGGCCACCGTGAGCAGGGCGGTGCCGATCCGGCGGCGGGGCCGGGGCGCGGCCGGCGCGGGCGCCGGGGCGGCGTAGGCGGGCCGGCCCTGGTGGGCGGCGGTCGGGGGGTAGGGCGTCGGGCTGTGCGGAACGGGGCGGGGCGGCGGGGTGCCGCCGCCGGCCGGGGTGGCCGAGACGCTGGTGGGCAGGGCGTGTACACCGGGGTCCGCGGGCGCGGGGGCCGGGGCGCCGGCCGGGGCCGTCGCGTCGTTGGCCGGCTCCTCGCCGTGCGGGTTCTCCGCCTCCAGCAGCTCCACGGCGTGCCGCCCCAACCGGGCGGTCAGTGCACCGGGCAGCCACGGCTCCTCGTCCGCGCCCGGCCCGGCGCCGTCCCGCTCCGCCAGCGCCACCAGCTGCTCCGGGGTGGGCCGTTGTGCCGGGTCCTTCGCCAGGCAGCCGCTGATCAGCTCGTGCAGCCCCTCGGGCAGCGCGGACAGGTCGGGCTCCTCCTGGGCGACGCGGTACATCAGCGCGTGCGCCGCGCTGTCGGCCGTTCCGAAGGGCTGCCGCCCGGTCGCCGCGTAGGTGAGCACCGAGCCGAGGGAGAAGACGTCGCAGGCCGGTGTGAGCGGTTCGCCGCGCACCTGCTCGGGCGACATGAAGCCGGGGGAGCCGACCGCCGCGCCGGTCCGCGTGACGCCGTTTCCGGTGACCGCCTCCAGCGCCCGCGCGATGCCGAAGTCGATGACCCGGGGCCCGTCGATGGTGATCAGCACGTTGGACGGCTTGAGGTCGCGGTGGATGATGCCGGCGGTGTGGATGGAGCCCAGCGCGCGGGCCAGCCCGGCGGCCAGGATCCGCACCGTGCGCTCGGGCAGCGGCGTGCCGCTGCCGCCGATGACCTGCTGGAGGGAGAGACCGGCGAGATAGCCCGTGGCGAGCCAGGGGGTCTCGGCCTCGGTGTCCGCGTCCAGCACCGGCGCGGTCCACTCCCCGCCCACCTGCTGCGCGGCCCGCACCTCCCGCCGGAAGCGCGCCCGGAACTCCTCCTCGTCGGCCAGCTCCGCGCGCACCAGCTTGACCGCGACGGTACGGCCGCGGTCGGAACGGGCCAGGAACACCCGCCCCATCCCGCCTTCGCCGAGCCGCCCGAGCAGGCGGTACTCACCGATCCGCCGCGGATCCCGCGCCCCCAGCGGCGCCAGCCCCGCGGGCCGCCCCTCGCGCCCCGGCCGCTCCTGCCGCCCAGCACGTCCCGGCTCTTCCACGATCCGTCGTCCTTCCCCCGAATTCGCCCGTAGGCGATCAGGCGCGGGCGCGTTCGCACACGGGTCCACGCCGCCCGTCTCCGCGGTGAGGATATCCAGGGGCCCCGGGCCGCCGGGAGTCCGCGGGTCCCCTTCCCGGCGCTCCCGGGGCCGCTCGCTCCCGCGCGGGCCGCCCCGGCCTTCAGGTCCTTTCCGGCCCTGACCCGTAGGACCGGCCTTAACCCGTGCCGGGGGCGGCCTTAACCCGGCGGTCCCTAGCGTGCGTGGCCCAGGGCCGGCCCGGCCGTGCCCCCGGGGCGGGCCCTGGCGAACCGACCGTACGAAGCAGGGGAGTTGAGGATGGCCGTGGAGACCTACGGGCAACTGGCGGCGCGGCTGGGGATCGATCTGGCCGCGGTGGGAGCGCTGACCTTCGCCGTGTACTACCCGCGGCACCGGCGGCGGGATCTGATTCCGGCCTATCTGGCGCTGAACGTCGCGCTGTTCTCCGTGGTCGCGGCCCTCGCACGGGTGGGGGCGGGCGGCGGCACGGCGCTCGGGTTCGGGCTGTTCGGGGTGCTGTCGATCATCCGGCTGCGCTCGGACTCCATCCAGCACGAGGAGGTCGCCTACTACTTCACGACCCTGGTGCTGGGCCTGCTGTGCGCGCTGCCGCATCTGCCGCTCGCCCTCGCCGGAGCGCTGGCCGTGCTGTTGTTGCTGGTCATTCATGTCGCCGACCATCCGCGGCTGCTGTCGGGCACCCGCCGTGCGGTGGTCACCCTGGATGTCGTGCACGCCGATCAGGACGCCCTGCGCGCCGACTTGGCGCGGCGCCTGGGGGAGCCGCTGAGCTGGACGGTCCAGAAGGTGGATTTCGTCCGGGACTTGATGGTGGTGGATGTTCGTTTCCGCGCACCGGAACTTTCCCGGCCGGTGAAGCGTCGAACGCGTACGACGGCAACGCCTGCGACCACGACGACCACGGCGCCGCCCGGCGCCCCCCGGTCCCGCACGATCCCCCTTCCCCACCCGCCCGCCAAGGAGACCGTGTGATCCCCGCCGTACGCGCCCTCGCCCGCGCCGCCATGGCCGCGCGCCCCGTGCCGCTCGCCGACGTCCAGGCACGGGCCGAACTCCTCGCCCGCTTCGACCGCAGCTACCTGGTCCCGGTGGAGGTCTTCGCCGCGTTCGCCGCCGAACTCACCGACCACCGCCGCCCCGGAGGCCCGTTCGCCGCGCTGTGCATCAACGGGCGCCGCTGGTTCCGCTACCACTCCGTCTACTACGACACCCCCGACCTGCGGTCCTTCCACGACCACCGGCAGGGCCGCCGGCTGCGCTACAAGATCCGCGAGCGGCTGTACGAGGACACCGGGGAGCGGCAGTTCGAGATCAAGCTCAAGGGGCGGCGCGGCGAGACGGTCAAGCACCGGCAGCCCCTGCTGCCGGGCGACGCGGCCCTCGGCGCGGCCTCGCGCGGCTTCCTGGCCTCCGTACTCGACCGCCGCTACGGCATCGCGGCCCCCACCGAGCTGGACCGCTCGATCGAGACCGACTACATACGGGCCACCTTCGTCGCGGACGGACAGCGCGTCACCTGCGACGCGGCGCTGCGGTGCCGGGACCTGACCACCGGGCGCACGGTACGCGCGGACGGCGGACTGGTCCTGGTCGAGATCAAGACCACCGGCCGTCTGACGGCGGCGGACCGGCTGCTGCACGGCCACGGCCTGCGGGCCGCCGAGTTCACCAAGTACTGCGGCGCGTTGGCGGCGCTGCGCCCGGACCTGTCCGCCAACCACTGGCGGCGGGCGGTCCGCACGGCCTTCCCCACGGCCGCCTGACTCCGCCCCCGCCGGCGCTCAGCCCGACCCGCTCCCGAACTCCACCGCGATCCGGGCCCCGCCGCCCGCCGCCGCGCCGAACTCCACCGTCCCGCCCGACTCCCGGGCGGCGCTGCGCACGATGTCCAGGCCCAGACCGGTGGAGCCGCCGGCGCTGTTGCCGCGGCCGGGGACATGGCCGTCGGGGAAGCCGGGCCCGTCGTCCTCGACGACCAGCCGGCCACCGCCCCCGTCCCCGCCCGCGACGGACAGCCGCATCCCGGCGCCCTCCGGCGTGTGGTCGAGGACATTGCCGATCAGCGCGTCGACCGCCGCCGCCACCTCGGCCGGCTCGGCCCGTACGAGCACCACCGCCCGGTCACCACCGGGCGCGGCGAAGGCCAGGACACGCCCCTGGTCCTCCGCCAACGGCCGCCAGAAGTCGGCGCGTTCACGCACGACCCTGGCCAGATCGGCGCGCACCGCCGTGCCGCCACCGCCCCGCAGCGGCCTGCGGGCGGTGCGGATCACCTCGTCCACGCCGCGCTCCAGCGCCGCGGCGTCCGCGGCGATCCGCTCCGCCTCCGCCGGGTCGCGCAGGCCCTCCGCGTCCAGGCGCAGCGCGGCGAGCGGGGTGCGCAGGCGGTGCGCCAGATCGGCGGCGTTCTCCCGCTCGGCGGTCAGGAAGCCGTCGATGCGCTGGGCGAGATGGTTGAGCTGACGGGCGACGAGGCGCAGCTCGGGCGGACCCGAGGGCTCGGCGCGGGCGGTCAGGTCGCCGCCGGCCAGCCGGTCCGCCACGGCCGCCAGCCGGCGGGTGGAGCCGACGAGCCGGGAGCCGAGCCGGTCGGCGAAGAGCAGCCCGAGCAGCATCAGCCCGGCGCCGATCCCGGCGAACGCGAGCGCGGAGGTGAGCGTCCCGGCGGACAACTGCCCCTCGGTGAGGCCGACATGGACCACGGCCGTACCGCCGGCCGCGCCCTGTACGGGCACCAGGACGGTGCGGCCGCCCTCGGGGGGCTCGTAGGTGAACGCCCGCCCGTAGCGCGCCAGCCGCACCGCGTCGGTGACGGGGGCCGGGGGGCCCAGGACCGTGCCGTCGGCCAGGATCACCGACGTACGGGGCAGGCCGGGGCCGTTGGCCGAGCCGACGAGGGTGGCGGCGGCGCGCCGGTCGACGGGCCCGGCGAGTACCTGGCCGACAGCGGCGGCCAGGGAGTGGGCGCGCGCGGTGGCGTCGGCGGTGGCCCGGTCCGCGGCGTGGCCGCGGGCCAGCAGGGCGAGCGGGACGAGCAGCGCGACCAGGACGAGCGCGGTGGTCGCGGCGGTGAGCCGGAGGATGCTGCGGCGCACGGCTAGGCCGGCCCGTGCGCCGAGGCGTCCGGGCCGGCGTCCGGCGCGGCCAGCTTGACCCCCACGGTGCGGACCGTGTGCAGATAGCGCGGCCGCTGCGCCGTCTCGCCCAACTTCCGCCGCAGCCACGACAGATGGACGTCCACCGTCTTGTCGGCGCCGCCCAGCGGCTGCTGCCACACCTGTGCGAGCAGCTCCCGCCGCGAGACCACCTGACCGGCCCGCCGCGCCAGATAGGCCAGCAGATCGAATTCGCGGGGCGTCAGCTCCAGCGGCGCACCCGCCAGCGCCGCCTCGCGCGCCGCCTCGTCCAGCACCAGCTCCCCGACGCGCAGCGGCGGCCGGGGCTCCTCGGTGCCCAGCCGCCGCAGCACCGCCTTGATCCGGGCGTCCAACTGGGCGGCCCCGAACGGCTTGACGACGTAGTCGTCCGCGCCGTGCCCGAGCACGGCCACCATGTCCGGCTCGTCGTCCCGCGCGGTGGCCACGATCACCGGGACGTCGCTGACCGCCCGCAGCATCCGCAGCACCTGAACGCCGTCCACATCCGGCAGCCCGAGATCCAGTACGACCAGGTCGGGACGGCGGGTGACGGCGGCGTCGAGCCCGGACATCCCGGTCGCGGCGGTGGCGACGGCATGGCCGCGGTCCCGCAGCGCCCGCACCAGCGCGCCGCGTACCTGCGGATCGTCCTCGACGACGAGTAGATGCGGCATGCAGCCACCGTAGCCAGCGCCGGTCCACCGACGGCAGGTGCCCGACGGAACCCGCCGTCCCGCCGCGCTGGAGCTTCCTACAGCACCGCCGACATTCTGTCCGCCCGCGTGGTGAGTGCCATACAACGTGTCGGTACCGGTCCGCCGAAGGTGATCCTTACGCTGAGAGGCGTTCGCCGCGCCCATCCCCCGGCGGACCCGAGCGACCCGATCCGAGGTACTGACCGTGACCACGACGCACTCCGCCGCCGACCCTGCCGCCGGGCGGGCCGTAAAGGCCGACGACCGCGCGCACGTCTTCCACTCCTGGTCCGCGCAGGGCCTGATCGACCCGCTGGCGATCGCCGGCGCCGAGGGCTCGTACTTCTGGGACTACGACGGCAACCGCTACCTCGACTTCTCCTCCCAGCTGGTCAACACCAACATCGGCCACCAGCACCCCAAGGTCGTCGCCGCGATCCAGGAGCAGGCCGCGAAGCTGTGCACCATCGCGCCCGGCTTCGCCGTGGACGTCCGCTCCGAGGCCGCCCGGCTGATCGCCGAGCGCACCCCCGGGGACCTCGACAAGATCTTCTTCACCAACGGCGGCGCGGAGGCCGTCGAGAACGCCGTCCGGATGGCCCGCCTGCACACCGGCCGCACCAAGGTCCTGTCGACCTACCGCTCGTACCACGGCGCCACCGCCGCCGCGATCAACCTGACCGGCGACCCGCGCCGCTGGCCCTCCGACACCGCCTCCGCGGGCGTCGTCCACTTCTGGGGCCCGTTCCTCTACCGCTCCCCCTTCCACGCCGAGAACGAGCAGCAGGAGTGCGAGCGCGCCCTCGCCCACCTCGAGCAGACGATCGCCTTCGAGGGGCCGCAGTCGATCGCCGCGATCATCCTGGAGACCGTTCCGGGCACCGCCGGCATCATGGTCCCGCCGGCCGGCTACCTCGCCGGCGTCCGCGAGATCTGCGACCGCCACGGCATCGTCTTCATCCTCGACGAGGTCATGGCGGGCTTCGGACGCACCGGCCGCTGGTTCGCCGCCGACCACTTCGGCGTCACCCCGGACCTGCTCACCTTCGCCAAGGGCGTCAACTCCGGCTACGTCCCGCTGGGCGGCGTGGCGATCAGCGCCGAGATCGCCGCCACCTTCGAAACGCGCCCCTACCCGGGCGGTCTGACGTACTCCGGCCACCCGCTGGCCTGCGCCTCCGCCGTCGCGACGATCAACGCGATGGCCGAGGAGCGGATCGTGGAGAACGCGGCCGAGATCGGCGAGAACGTCATCGGCCCGGCCCTCCGCGAGATCGCCGAGCGCCACCCCTCCGTCGGCGAGGTCCGCGGTCTGGGCGTCTTCTGGGCCCTGGACCTGGTCAGGAACAAGGAGACCCGCGAACCGCTGGTGCCCTACAACGCCTCCGGTGCCGCCAACGCTCCGATGGCCGAATTCGCCGCGGCCTGCAAGCGCGGCGGTCTGTGGCCGTTCGTGAACATGAACCGGACGCATGTCGTCCCGGCCTGCACGGTCACCGAGGCCGAGGCGAAGGAGGGCCTGGCCGCCCTCGACGAGGCCCTGACGGTGGCGGACGCGCACACGGGCTGAACCGGCTGCCCGCAGGCGTACGGCGCCGACGGCCCACACCGTCCGAGACGTGCGCGCGGCCCTCGCCTATCGTGGGCGGGGGCCGCTCCCACCTGCGCGGTCATGGACGTCGAAGGAGACGCACACGATGGCCCCCGGCGGAGACAGCTCGGTCATACGTCGCAGCACCCTGCGCCAGCAGATCGCCGACGCGCTGCGCGACGAGCTCCTGTCGGGCCGGCTGCCCTCCGGCCACCCCTTCACCGTCAAGGAGATCGCCGACCAGTACGGCGTCTCCGCGACCCCCGTGCGCGAGGCCCTGCTGGACCTGTGTGCCCAGGGGCTGCTCGACGTCGAGCAGCACCGCGGCTTCAAGGTGCACGCCTTCACCGCCGACGACTTCCGCGCCATGGTCGAGGCCCGCACCCTGATCATCGAGGGCATCTTCCGCAGCGACGCCGACCGGGCGCTGCGCGCCACCCCCGGGCAGGTGCTGATCTCCATCCGCCGCCGGGCCGAGGAGGCCGAGCGGGCCGCCCGGGCCGGCGACCTGGACGTGCTCATCGGCTACGACCTGCGGTTCTGGCGCGAGCTGAGCAGCATCGTGAACAACCCCTACATCAGCGACTTCCTCGACCGGATCCGCGTCCAGACCTGGATGTTCGCGGTCCCGCTGCTGCGCCGCGAGGACGATCTGAAGGGCCACCTCTGGCAGGGCCACAGCGCCCTGGCCGACGCCCTGATCCGCCACGACCTGCCCGCCGCGCAACGGCTGATCGCCGAGTACAACGAGCACTCCCTCGCACTCGTCCGCTAGGGCGCCATCGCCCGGCGCTCACCCTCGTCGGATCGCGCGGCTGGCACTACGCTGTCCCGACTCGGCCGTAATGGGCCGTACCCGAAGCTGTACGTGCGCCGGTGTCCCCGTCCCCGACCGGAAGCGAGCCCTCACTCGTGGCATGTGACCTGTGGCTGGTACCCCTCGTCGATGTGCTGTGCCACAGCCCCGACAACCCGTTCTCCGAAGAGATCGCCGCCTACGACAAGGCCCTGACGGAGGCGGGACTGCCACCGGTCCCGGTCTTCAGCTACATGCCGGGCCTGTCGGGTGACGTCGCCCCCATCGCCGGCTTCGACTACGACGCGCTGCACTTCCTGCGCCGCGCCTACCTGCTGCGCCTGTGCGGCCTGGAGGTGACTCCGGTCGACGAACTGGGCGGCGACTACGAGCAGTTGCTGGAGATGTTCGAGACCACCGCGCAGCAGTCCCACCTGGTGTGGCACTACGACCACGCGGGCGCCTACGTCCCGGTCGACTTCCCGCATCCGCTCGCCAACGACGAGTTGCTGGAGGGCGGCGGCCCGCTGGGCTCCTCGCACGGCCTGCTGCGCGAGCTCGAACTGGTCGCGCCGTCCCTGGGGATCGATCCGGCCAATCCCCCGGCCGCCCCCGCACCGCCGTCCGGCCCCACCTCCCTGGAGGAGCGCGCGGGCGCGGCGCCCCTGGACGACGGCCCCTTCGCCCGGGAACGCCATGTGTGGCTCGGCCTGCACGCGGCCGCTACCCGAAGCCTGGGCCAAGGCTCCATGATCGTCTTCAGCTAGGCGCTGCGCCCGTCCGCTGCGCTTTGCTGCCCTCCCACGTTGTCGGTTGTCCCGCCGTGGGGGTTCGCGTGGTTCGCCTGCGGCGGGCTGTTGCCGCTGCGCGGGGCTGTTCGGCTGCCGGTGACGGGCCTGCGGGGGGGGGGGGGGGGGGGGGGTGTGGGTTTTTCCCCCCCCCCCCCCCCCCCCTCCGGCCCGCCCCCTCCCGTGAGGGGTGGGAAAAAACCGTGGGGGTGGACGTCAGCCTTCGTGTGCCGGTAGCCGACGGAAGGGGCCCGCCCCCACCGGCCTGTTCACCACCCACCTACGGGAGGGGACAGACCGTAGGACGGAGTCCGTAGGGCTGTCACCGCAGCCGACAACACCACGCCCGCCGCAGGCGCAACGGCGAGAAACCAGCACGGCGCCGCAGCCGACAAACAACCGCCCGCCGCAGGCGCCACGGCGCGAAAGCCAACAACGTCGGCCGCAGCAAAGCGCAGCGAAAGGGCGAAACGGCGAGCAACACCCGCGGCGGGGAAAGCCGAAAACGTGGGATGCGGGCCAAGCGCCAAGCGCCTAGCGGGGCGGCTCCGGAGGCCGCTGTCGCGGCATGTTCGGCCGCGCGCGGTGCGGCACCGCGAACCGCCCCGGCGGCCCCGCCCCGTCCGGCCGCGCCCCCGCCCACGGCACCATCGCCTGCGTGGCCTGCGGCACCGGTCCGGCCCGGAACTCCGCCATCCAGTCGGCCGTCTCGGTCCGCACCAGCTCCCCGAGGTCCTCGTTGAACCGCCGCAGCACCCCCAGGCAGCGCTCCACCGCCTCGCTCGCCGTCCCCTCCGTCGGCCCGAGCACCTCGCGTACGCCCTCCGACGCCCAGTCGAACTGCAGCGCCTCCAGCCGCCGGTGAATGGCCTGGGCGGTCGCCAGATCCCGCATCCAGCCGGCCGTCACCCCGAAGTACCGGTCGCCGGCCACGCACACCGCCGCCAGCAGCAGCGACAGACAGCCCCAGGACGCCCCGCCCTCCCAGACCCCGGCCAGATCCAGCAGCGGCAGCGCCCCGCCCACCGTCACCCCGGCCGCGGCCCCCAGCCGCAGCGCCCGCGCGCCGCGGCGCTTGGCCAGCCGGTCGTGCAGATACCAGTCGGCGGCGCGCAGCGCGCCCTCCTCGGTCCAGAGATAGAGCGCCTGCAGGCGGCCGCCCGGCTCGCCCCAGTCGCCGAGCGGAAAGGCCCGCCCGGCGAGGTCCCGCCGGGCGCGGCCCCGCCTCCCGTACCGCCGGGGGGAGCGCCCGCCCTCCCGAGGGGGCCCCTCGGGCTGCATCTCCGGCTGACTCACCCGTGTACTCCCTCTCTGCGCTCTCTGCTCCACCCCGCCAGAACGTGCGGTGCGCGCGTGACATTCGTGGTGCACGCGTGACATGACGTGACGACCGTCACGCACAGCCCCCTTCCTACCGCCGAACGGCTGGCGTCGGCCCCTAGATCACGCTATTTCCGCCCAGAAGTGGTGCGGAGTCGGCTATGGGGACATCGGGGATCTCACCCGAAAGAGTTGCCGCGGCCGTGGAGGGGCCGCGGTGGTTTCCGGCCGCCGCACCGCCCTTGTGCGATCGGCGCAAGCCCGGCGTCCGGCCGCCTGGTGCGTTCGTCTAGGCTGCCACCGTGAAGGTCCTCGTCATCGGCGGCGGCGCCCGCGAACACGCCCTGTGCCGCTCTCTGTCCCTCGACCCCGACGTCACCGCGCTGCACTGCGCTCCCGGCAACGCCGGCATCGCCGAGGTGGCCGAATTGCACGGGGTCGACGCCCTCGACGGCGCGGCCGTCGCCGAACTCGCGGCCGGCCTGGAGGCCGACCTGGTCGTCGTCGGGCCCGAGGCCCCCCTGGTGGCGGGCGTCGCGGACGCCGTACGCGACCGCGGCATCCCGGTCTTCGGCCCCTCGGCCCAAGCCGCCCAGCTGGAGGGCTCCAAGGCCTTCGCCAAGGACGTGATGGCCGCCGCGGCCGTCCCCACGGCCCGCAGCTACGTCTGCACCACCCCGGAAGAGATCGACGAGGCCCTGGACGCCTTCGGGGCGCCGTACGTCGTCAAGGACGACGGCCTGGCCGCCGGCAAGGGCGTCGTGGTCACCGAGGACGTCGAGGCGGCCCGCGCCCATGCGCTGGCCTGCGACCGGGTGGTCATCGAGGAGTTCCTCGACGGCCCGGAGGTCTCGCTCTTCGCGATCACCGACGGCGAGAGCGTCGTCCCGCTGCAGCCCGCCCAGGACTTCAAGCGCGCCTACGACGGGGACCAGGGCCCCAACACCGGCGGCATGGGCGCGTACAGCCCGCTGCCGTGGGCCGACCCCAAGCTGGTCGACGAGGTCATGGCCACCGTCCTGCAGCCCACCGTCGACGAGCTGCGCCGCCGCGGCACCCCCTTCTCCGGGCTGCTCTACGCGGGCCTGGCGATCACCTCCCGCGGTGTGCGGGTGATCGAGTTCAACGCCCGTTTCGGCGACCCCGAGACCCAGGTCGTCCTGGCCCGCCTCAAGACCCCGCTCGGCGGACTGCTGCGGGCCGCCGCCACCGGCGAGCTGGCCGCGCTCCCGCCGCTGCGCTGGAGCGACGACGCGGCCGTGACGGTCGTCATCGCCTCCCACAACTACCCGGGCACCCCGCGCACCGGCGATGCCGTCGAGGGCCTGGCCGAGGTCGCCGAGCAGGACGCCCCGAACGCCTACGTCCTGCACGCCGGCACCCGGCGCGACGACTCCGGCGCGGTGCTCAGCGCGGGCGGCCGGGTGCTGTCGGTCACCGCCACCGGCGCCGACCTCACCACCGCCCGCCGGCGTGCCTACCGCGCCGTGGACCGGATCTCCCTGGACGGCTCCCAGCACCGTACGGACATCGCCGCCAAGGTCGCGGACGAGGCGGCGCAGGCGTCGGGCGCATAGGGGGCACCAGCGGCCCCCGGGCCGTACGGGCCCCTACGCCCACACCCCTTACCGCGGGTTCCCGGCTTTACCCAAAGCCATTCCATCGAGTGACCACACCAGATTCCGGCTGACGAGGCCCACACCCCCAACTAGGGTGCCGCGCAAGCGTCCTGCGGATGCCGTGCCCTGCTACGGCGCGGTTGCCGCGGTGGCGTCCGGCAAGTGGCTCACCGGCATTGCGATGTCAGTGGCCAGTGCCACAGTGGTGATGAGCGAGGTCGCTCGCATCACTGCGAAGCGCAGTGTTCGAAGGCGTCCGTCCCGTGTTCTCTCCGTCCGGCTCCATCAGGACAGCAGGGGGTGTACAGGCTCGTGGCAAGTCCGGAAACAGGCGTCCTGGCGGCGCGTGCCCGCGCCCTCGCCGTGCTGCGGGTGCGCGGCGCGGCGCTGGCGGTGGCGCTGCTGCCCGCGGCCGCGGCGGTGGTGCTGTTCGCCGGCAGGGTGAGCGGCCATCTCGGTACGGGCGGCGGCTGGGACCTCGCCCGCTGGATCGTCAGCGGCGCCGCGGTGCTCAGCCTGCTGCTCGCGGCCCTGGTGGCGACCGTCGTCGCGCGTGCCCGGCCCGCGCTCAGCCCCTCCGTGCCGATCTCCGAGAAGTCGGCCCCCGACCTCTACCGCCTCGTCCGCGATCTCGCCGACCGCCTGGAGGTCCCCGCGCCGTCCGCGATAGCGCTCACACCGGACTGCGACAGCTGGCTGGAGGACCGTACGCACCGCGCCCACGGCCCGCCCGACCGCGGTGAGCGCCCCCCGGCCGAGGCGCGGCGGGCGCCCAAGGCACCGGTCCTGGTCATCGGATCCCCGTTCCTGTGGTGGATGCGGGTCGGGGAGCTGCGCGCCCTGCTGGCCCCCGTCGTCGCCGGCACCGGCCCGTCGGCCCACCCCGACATAGCCGCCGCCCGCCGCTTCATCCGCGGCCTGGACGCCGCGGTGGCGGTCTCGGCCCGTGCCCGCGGCCCGCTGCGAGGTCCGGCGCTCCGCTTCGTCGGCCAGGTGGCGCGGCTGCTGCTGCGGGCCTGCCGCGAGCACGCCATGATCATGGAGCGGGCCGTTGCGGCCGCCGCCTCCGAGCGCGCCCAGAACGTCGACTACGGCCTGCGGATCGTCGCCCAGGAGCAGGTCGGCCTCGCCTACGCCGGCTGGGACCGGCTGCTGACCCGGGTCGCGCTGCCCGCCTGGCGGATGGGCCGCTGGCCTTCCCGGCTGGACGCCGGCGTGGTCTCCGCGCTCACCGAGCTCTCCCGCCGCGACCGCCTCGCCGACGGCTTCGCCTCCCGTCTGGGCGAGCGCCCCGCCTGCGACCTCCTGGAGGAGCCGGGCGCCATCGACAGCGCCGCCTCCCTGCTGGCCGCCCGCCTCTTCCACGGCGGCCCGGCCGAGCCGGGACCCGACTGGTCGCCGGTCGGCTGGCACCAGTACCCGGAAGAGGTCGTGGACCGCAAATGGCGCCTGGAGGCCGCCCGCCTCCACCGCGTCCTCGACGACCTCCCGGCGGCGCTCCCGACGACCCCGCCCACGGCCCCGGAGGCGGCCCCCGCCGCCCCGACCCTGTCGTACGCCAGCACCCCGGCCCGCGGGCCCGCCGGCCGCCGCCCCGGTGACGGCCCGCCCACGAGCCCGGCGGCCGCCCCCGCCGACCGCCGGGCCGGTGAGCCCGCCGCCCCGCCCGCGGGCCCGACCCTGGCCCGGGTCATCGACCGGCTCGCCCATGACGAGCGGGCGGGCGATCTCGTCGCCGCCCGGCTGGGCGCCGAGGTCGAGCGCGAGGAGCGCGAGGAGGCCGCCCGCCAGGCCGCCCGCGGCAGCCGTGCGCAGGACGCCGCGGTGGGCGTGGTCTGGGGCGACGGCATGGTCGAGGGCGGCCTTCCGCTGTTCCCGCTGCAGCCGCCCCGGACGGGCCGCGAGCTGCTCGCGGACCACGTGACCGCCATGGTCTGCTGCGCCGCCGTCGACACCGCCGGCGCCGCCCCCGGCCTGGACTGGCTCGACGGCCCGGCGCTGCTGGTAGACGGCGCCCGCCGCGCCGACCTCGGCCGCCCGGTGCTCAGCCTGGTCGACGACGGTGACGCGGAACCGCTGCGAGGCTGGCTGACGACGGTCGGCGTACGCCCCGAGAAGCCGGTCCGGCTGGTATGACACGGGCGACTGACCGGAGCGTGCGCCGGGGCTCGCGCCCGTATGCGCCCCGACTGCCGCTGCGATCGGCGAACACGCGCCCGAAGCGGTCACCCGCAAGCGTCCGGAGCACCGGCTGAATGTTCCATTCCAGTTCGTGCTTCGGGGCGGTGGCATCTAAATTCACAACGAAGGGTGACGAAGTGAGTGCGTAATGTGATGTGCTGGGGGATGGCCGGGTCCGCTCAGCGGACGCAGCACCGGCCCGATCGGCCGAGGTCGACGGGGGACGCGGGAGGGGAGCGGAAGGTGGCGACGGAACAGATCAGGCGATGGGAATCGGGCGCCCTCGCCCACGCGGTCACGGACCCGTTCGGGCAGGGCCCGCTGCCCTGGCTGCGCGGGAGCGAGAACTACTTCGAATCCGGCCAGATCATTCCCTGGTACGTCGATCCCGCCGTCGCCCAGGGCGACCTGCGGCTGCCCGCGCCCCGCAAGCACAACGGCCCGCGCAGCGCCGACGACGTCCACCGCCAGATCAAGGGCTTCGCCGGCACCGGCGCGGTGGCCCCCGGTGAAGCGATCGACTTCCGGGTCTCGGTCGACCCCCCGCAGCCCTTCAGCATCGACGTGTACCGCATCGGCCACTACGGCGGCGCCGGCGCCGCCAAGATCACCACCAGCCCGCGGCTGGCCGGCATCGTCCAGCCGCCGCCGCTGACCGTCGACCGCACGGTCTCCTGCCACCACTGGTGGCTCTCCTGGCGCCTCCAGGTCCCCACGTACTGGCAGCTCGGCGCCTATGTCGCGGTGCTGACCACCGCCGACGGCTACCGCTCCCACATCCCCTTCACGGTCCGCGACGACCACCCCGCCGACCTGCTCCTGCTGCTGCCCGACATCACCTGGCAGGCCTACAACCTCTACCCGGAGGACGGTCGCACCGGCGCCAGCCTCTACCACGCCTGGGACGAGAAAGGCGCCCTGCTCGGCGAGCGGGACGCCGCCACCACCGTCTCCTTCGACCGCCCCTACGCCGGTGCCGGCCTGCCCCTCCACGTCGGCCACGCCTACGACTTCATCCGCTGGGCCGAGCGCTACGGCTACGACCTCGCCTACGCCGACGCCCGCGATCTGCACGCCGGCCGCGTCGACCCCTCCCGCTACCGGGGCCTGGTCTTCCCGGGCCACGACGAATACTGGTCGGTGCCCATGCGCCGCACGGTCGAGCTGGCCCGCGACACCGGCACCTCGCTGGTCTTCCTCTCCGCCAACACCATGTACTGGCAGGTCGAGCTCTCCCCGTCGCCCTCGGGGCCGCACTCCCTGCTCAACTGCCGTAAACGCCAGGGCCCCGGCCGGCCCGCCCTCTGGCGCGAGATGGGCAACGCCGAGCAGCGCCTGATGGGCATCCAGTACGCCGGCCGGGTGCCCGAGCCCGCCCCCATGGTCGTCCGCAACGCCGACCACTGGCTGTGGGAGGCCACCGGCGCCCACGAAGGCGATGAACTCCCCGGCATGGTCGCCGGCGAGGCCGACCGCTACTTCCCGCGCACCAGCCTCCCCGAGCACACCCGCCGCATCCTGCTCGCGCACTCCCCGTACCGCGACGGCGAAGGCGCCCCCCGCCATCAGGAGACGTCCCTCTACCGCGCCCCCAGCGGCGCCCTGGTCTTCGCCTCCGGCACCTTCGCCTGGTCCCCCGCCCTGGACCGCCCCGGCCACGTCGACCAACGCATCCAACGCGCCACCGCCAACCTCCTGGACCGCATCTGCAAACGCGATTAGCACCTGCCCGGAGGAACCCCCCGGCCGCTGCTCCCGGCCGCCCGCCGAGCCCCTGGCCGCCCGCCCAGCTTCCGGCCCCGGCCTCTGGTCCTGGGGGCCCGCCCGCCGGCCTCGGCCGCTGGCCGCCTGCCGGGCCTTCGGCCTCGGCGGCCCGTCCGGTCTCTGGTTGCGGCCCTCCGGCCGACTTCGGGTGGTGCCCGCACGCCCAGCCTTAGGCCCCGGCCACCTTCCCGGTCTTCGGCCTTGGCGGCCCGTCCGGGCTTCGCCCCTTGTCGCCCGCCGGGCCTTCGGCCTCGGCGGCCCGTCCGGTCTCTGGTTGCGGCCGTCCGGCCGACTTCAGGTGCTGCGCGCACGCCCAGCCTTAGGCCCCGGCCACCTGCCCAGCCTCTGGTCCGGCTCTGGTGCCGCCCGCGTCTCCAGCCTCCGGCCCCCAACTGTCCAGCCTCCGATGCCGCCGCTTGGCTTCCGGCTCTGGCCGCTCGCCTTCCGGCCCTGGCCGTCCACCCGCCCTGGCCACCCGGCTTGCCGGCCCTGGCCACCCGGCTTGGCTTCCGGCTCTGGCCGCCCGGCTTCCGGCCCTGGCCGTCCGCCCGCCCTCCGGCACCGTCCGCCCGCCCAGCCTCCAGCCCCGGCCGTCCGCCCGCCCAGCCTCCAAGCCCGGCCGTCCGCCCTCCGGCCCCCTCAAGCCCGGCCGTCCGCCCTCCGGCCCCCTCAAGCCCGGCCGTCCGCCCTCCGGCCCCCTCAAGCCCGGCCGTCCGCCCTCCGGCCCCCTCCAGCCCCGGCCCGCCCGCCTTCCGGCCTCGCCCGTCACCCGGGAATCTCCTCCGCCCCCGCCACGTTGTGGCCCGCAGGGGGCCCAGGCGACCCCTACGGGATCTGTTCCCCCACCCCCTAGAGGCCGTCGCCCCTGAGCCAGCGGCCATCCAGCCCCAGAAGCCCTCCGGCCCCCGTGGGGCGTCGGCTTTCCGTATACGGGAGAATCGGACCGACTCCTGGATCAACCTACGCGGAGGAAGCGTGTCCGGTTTTGTAGAAAAGCCTGAGCCAGTGGAGGTTCCGGGGCTCACCCACCTCCACACCGGCAAGGTGCGCGACCTCTACCAGAACGCCGCCGGCGATCTGGTCATGGTCGCCAGCGACCGCATCTCCGCCTACGACTGGGTGCTGCCCACCGAGATCCCCGACAAGGGCCGCGTACTGACCCAGCTGTCCCTGTGGTGGTTCGACCAGCTCGCCGACCTGGCCCCGCACCACGTCATCTCCACCGACCTCCCGGCCGGCGCGCCCGCCGACTGGGCGGGCCGCTCCCTGATCTGCAAGTCGCTGCGGATGGTCCCCGTCGAGTGCGTGGCCCGCGGCTACCTCACCGGCTCAGGCCTCGCCGAATACCGCCAGTCCCGTACGGTCTGCGGACTGGCCCTGCCCGAGGGCCTCTCCGACGGCTCCGAGCTTCCCGCGCCGATCTTCACCCCGGCCACCAAGGCCGCCGTCGGCGACCACGACGAGAACGTCTCCTACGAGGAGGTCGCCCGTCAGATCGGTGCTGAGGTCGCGACCGAGCTGCGGCAGGCCACCCTCGCCATCTACGGCCGGGCCCGTGACATCGCCCGCGAGCGAGGCCTCATCCTGGCGGACACCAAGTTCGAGTTCGGCTTCGACGGGGAGCGGCTGACCCTGGCCGACGAGGTACTCACCCCCGACTCCTCGCGCTTCTGGCCCGCCGACCAGTGGGAGCCGGGCCACGCCCAGCCGTCCTTCGACAAGCAGTTCGTCCGCGACTGGCTGACCGCGCCCGCCACGGCCTGGGACCGCACGGGCGAGCTGCCGCCGCCCGCCCTCCCGGACGAGGTCGTCGAACGCACCCGCGCCAAGTACCTGGAGGCGTACGAGCGCCTCACCGGCCTCAGCTGGTCATAACGGAAGGGCCCCCGGTCACCGACCGGGGGCCCTTCTCACCTTGAGCGGACGACGAGGCTCGAACTCGCGACCTCAACCTTGGCAAGGTTGCGCTCTACCAACTGAGCTACGTCCGCATGCTCCGCGTCACGGCTTCTGAAACCAGTCGCCACCGCGCGGTGCGGGGTCCACTATAGCCAACCTCGCTCGCGGGCGAGGCGCGCCGCCGCGTGACGATTCTCCGCGCCCAGCTTCGCGGTCGCCGACGAGAGGTAGTTCCGCACCGTCCCCGGTGACAGCGACGCCCGCTCCGCGATCTCCGTGACCGGGGCCCCGGCCTCGGCGAACTCCAGCACCTCCGCCTCCCGGACGGTCAGCGGCGACTCCCCGGCGCTGATCGCGTCCGCCGCCAACTCCGGGTCCACATAGCGGTTTCCGGCATGGACGGCACGGATGATCTCCGCCAGGCGCTGCGCCGAAACGGTCTTCGGCACGAATCCCCGCACCCCGGCTTCCAGCGCCCGTTTCAGATGGCCCGGCCGTCCATGACTCGTCACGATCATCGACCGGCACTCCGGCAGCTCGTCCCGCACAGATGTGGCCACCGACACACCGTCCGCCCCCGGCATCTGCAGATCCAGCACCGCTATGTCCGGCCGGTGTGCCCGCGCCATCGCCAGCGCCTCGGGCCCGGAAGCCGCTTCGGCCACCACCAGCAGATCGTCCTCCAGGGACAGCAGCGCGGCCAGCGCGCCCCGGATCAGATGCTCGTCGTCGGCCAGCAGCACCCGGATCGGTGCCCCGCTCATTGCGCCCCGCCTTCCTGTACACCGGCGGCCGGGACCGGCAGCTGGGCCGTCAGGCGGTACGAGCCGTCCGGCCGCCGCTCCGCCTCCAGCGTGCCCCCCAGCGGCGAGAGCCGTTCCCGCAGGCCCTTCAGCCCACTGCCCCCGCCAGTCGTGTCCGGCCCAGGAGCACAGGCCCGTACGCCGTCGTTCTCCATCACCAGCACCGCCTGTCCGGCGCTCACCCGCGTCCGGATCACACAGCGCCCGGCGTCCGGTGCATGCCGCAGCACGTTGGTGGTGCCCTCCCGTGCGACCCAGCCCAGCGCCGACTGCACGTCGGCCGGCAGCCCCGTCCCGGCGTCGCCCTCGATCTGGCAGCCCACCCCGGCCGCCTGCAGTACGGAACGCGCCCCGGCCAGCTCCACCTGCAGATCGGCCTCCCGATAGCCGCGCACCACCTCGCGCACCTCCCGCTGCGACTCCTGCGCTATCCGCTGCACCTCCACCATCTGGTCCACGGCCTCGGCCCGCCCCCGCCGCGCCAGCTGCACGGCCAGCTCGCTCTTCAGCGAGATCACCGCCAGATTCCGCCCCAGCACGTCGTGCATGTCCCGCCCGAACCGCAACCGCTCCTCGGCGACGGCGAGGCGGGCCTGCACGCCGCGGGCGGCCTCCAGCTTCCACATCACGGCGAGGAACCAGCCGACGGACCGCCCCGTGGAGCAGGACATCAGCCCTACGGTGACCACCAGGGCCGCTGCGGTCCCCCAGGCCGACCAGCCGCCGGTGAGTGCGCCGCCCACGACCAGCACCGCAGCGGCGAGCGCGCCGAATCCCCCCAGGAAGACCCGCTTGCGGATCAGCATGCTCAGTGCGGCGCAGCTCGGTATCAGGGCCGTCACCATCGTCCCGCCCACCAGCATGCCCAGGGTGCTGGCGTCGGCGGTGCCGGACCGGCCGACGAGCAGGCTGAGCGCGAGCAGCGTGCCGAACACCGCGACGGTCAGTACCACCGAGACGGCAAGCAGACCCCATGGCGCGGGCCCCTTCCCCAGATACCGGTCCAGGGCCCGGCGCCCCAGCGGCACGAACACGACGGCCTGCAGAGCGGACAACGCGATGATCGTGCGGACGACGGCGAGCTGTGCGGCGGTGAGGTGATCCGGGACCACCAGCATCAGCGAGGTGAAACCCAGGCTCAGCCATGGCTGCCCTTGGAGCATCCATCGCGAGTAGGTGTCGATCCAGACGAGGGTGCTACGCCCCCGCCACTTCCGCCGCACCCGCCCGATCACGCGATCCCCGCCCTCGCCCTCGTCCATCTCTACCGCCGTGGCTCCCAGCGGAACCACCGCTGTCCAGCAAACACCGCGATTCCGCTCCACACCAACCCGATGACCAGCAGCTTCACCGTCTCACCCGGATCGGCTGCGCCGGTCCATCCGGCTTGCAGCAACCCCATCACGGGGGAGAGCGGCAGCAGTTCGAGCACCTGGGCCAGGCGGTCCGGAAGCATCGCCAGCGGGAAGAACACCCCCGACCCCACCAGCGACACCATGAACAGCGGCGTCGGCGTCAGCTGCGCGGCCTCCGCGGACTTGGTGATGCCCGCCGTGAGGGCGGCCAGTCCGGCCATCACGACCACACCGAGCACGACGCCCAGCACGACCAGGTGCGGAGCCCTGGGCATCCCCACTCCCAGCGCCAGGCTGCCGCCGACCACATAGAGCACGCACTGCGCCAGTGTGATCAGCACGGCGGGCAGCGCTCCGCCGGCGAGTATCTCCCAGTCGGCCAGCTCACCGGTCCGCAGCCGTTTGAGCACCAGGTCCTCACGCCGGGTCACATACACGCCGACGAGGTTGCTGTAGACGGCCATGAGCAGGGCCATGCCGAGCGCCGCGGGCAGCATCAGCGCTCCGATGGACAGCCCGGTCTTCTGCGGATCCAACTGCTCGCTGAAGTACGCCTTCATGCCATAGGTGATCAGCAGGGGAGCGAACACCCCCGAATAGATCATGAGCTTGCTGCGCCCCAGCAGCGTCAGCTCCGCTCGTCCCAGCGCGATCAGTCGCCCCGCCGCGCTCGTCGCGCCGCTCGCCCCCGCCCCCGCGCGAACCCCCATCTCACCGCCGACAGCACTCACTTGCTCTCCGCCCCCTTCTCCGTCCCGCTTCCGAAACCGTTTCCGAACCCGCTGCCTATCCCGTCGTCGATGCCGCGGGATATCTGCAGATACGCCTCTTCCAGCGACGCCGCCCGCACGTCCAGGCCGTGCAGTTCGACGCCCTTGTCCCGGGCCCAGAGCAGCAGTCCGGTAGCGGCCCGCTGCAGTTCGGCGGTCTGCAGCCGCACCGTGCGCCCCTTCTGCTCGTGCCCGGTGACCCCCAGCTCCGCCAGCGGCGGGAGATCGCCCACCAGGAACCCGGCCGGCAGCTCGAAGGAGATCCGGGACGGTTGCGCGGCCACCACCTCGCTGACCCGACCCGTCGCGGCTATCCGGCCGGCGTGCATGATCGCCAGCCGGTCCGCCAGCTCCTCGGCCTCTTCGAGGTAGTGCGTGGTCAGCAGCACCGTCGTCCCGACATCGCACAGCGAGCGCACCAGCTCCCAGGTCTCGTGCCGCGCTTCGGCGTCCAGGCCGGTCGTCGGCTCGTCGAGGAACAGCACCTCGGGCCGCCCCAGCAGCGCCAGTGCCAGGTCCAGCCGGCGCCGCTCGCCGCCGGAGAGCTGCTTGACCCGTACGTCCTTGCGCGGGGTCAGCCCGACGATCGCCAGCGCTTCGTCCACCGGTCGCGCGCCACTGGTGCAGCCGGCCCACATCCGCAGGGTCTCGGTGGGCGTCAACTCCGAGGGGAATCCGCCCTCCTGGAGCATCACCCCGATCCGCGGGCGTACCTTGTCCCGCTCCTTGTACGGGTCGTGTCCCAGCACCCGCACCTGCCCGCCGCTCGGCGGGGCCAGCCCCTCCAGCAGCTCGACGGTGGAGGTCTTGCCCGCCCCGTTGGTCCCCAGCAGGGCGAACAACTCACCGCGGGCGACCGAGAAGTCGACCCCCCGCACGGCTTCGTACCCCTGCCTGGCCGTGCCACGCGCCTTGTCCCCCGTCGCCGCGGACCTGGGCCGTCCCCCGCGCGGTCCAGGTCCGTTGCTCCCCCTGCCCTCGCCGCGGCCCCTGCCCGACGGCCCGTAGCGCCGCCGCAGTCCGCCGACCTCGATCACGGTCTCGGTCCCGCCGAATTCCCCGGTTTTCATGCCTCAAGGCTCCCGTGCGATCGACGGGCGGGCCGGTGAACGGTGTCATCGCTATAGATGACAAATGTCAGTTGACCGCGCACCGGCCACGGCCACTTTGACCGCGGGATCGGCCGTCTCCGCCCCCGCCGGTTACGGCAGTACGTACGCCCGGCCGCGACTCCACGTTCCCCTCCACCGTCAGCCCCCACGTACCCCTCTCCCGCCAGCCCCCCATGGCCCGAGGCGCCCGCGGCCCCCTGCCGCCCGACGCGCGTCCCCCTGCGGGAAATCCTCCCGACGCACCAATCCCCGAGCCGCCCGCCAGCACCGTTATGCGGGATGCCCCTTACCCGGCGCACCGGGGCGAGGGCCGGCCGTGGTCTTCCCGGCCACCCGTTCGACCCCGGGACGGCGCCGGCCGGCCCCTTCCTCGGCCCCTCCGCGACGGCGGAGCTCACGGAACGCAAGAGATCCGTGCTCTTCTTCCTCGCCCGCGGCCTCACCAATATGCAGATCGCGCACAGGCTTTCGCTGCGGCCGAACACCGTCCAGGAATGCATTCGCTCGCTCCAACTGAAGTGCGGGGTGAACGGCCGGGTGGAGGCGGCACTCCTGGGCGTACGTCATCGTCCCGCACGGCCGAACGCACCGGCCACGAGGCGATGTCCGTCTGAGCCGCCCGGCAAATGCCCGGCGATAACAGGGGGTTGCGACCGGCGGCGGCCCCACTTCGGGGGGAGGAAAAGATCCGGATGGGCGGCCGCGACGCCGGCTGAAATGCTGCGAACCGGGGCGTTGCCGGTCGAATCACCGACCGAATGGCCGATGCGTCCTGCCTGGCGGTCCACCGAGGCAGGGGGAAAACGCAGTGATGCGGCAGTCGGCAAAGGTATCGATCGGGGACGTCCGGCGCTCCCCGGCATCGGACTCCACACTTCTCATGGACCGCGGGCGTGAGGTGCTGCTGCTCCTCGCGGGCGGCCATTAGAACCGTTAGCCGGCCCAACACTCGGCGTCGCCGAGCGCACCGTACGGGCGAAACCCTCGCCGGACTGGTGCCCGGCCCCGCCCTCGAACCCGATGTCGGCACCGGCCGGAACGCGCTCCCCCTCGCCGCCCGCATCGGCTACGTCGTGGGTGTCGACTCCTCGCCCGAGATGCTGGAGCGCCTACGGGCCGCGGTCGCCGGGTCCGGCGCCGACGTCGAGGCGGTGCACGGCGATCTGCGTGCTTACGGCCCTGGGGCAGGCCTCGCACCTCTGGCCGGCGAACGGCTCCTACCGCATCGACACCGAAGTGAGCCGTCTCACATCTCCCGCGAGGTGGATTCCTACGCGGACGAGGCGGGCCCGGAGCCCGTCCGCCGCGGCGCCGACTGGACCGGCACGCCGTACGCCGCCGGGTCGCCGATGTACGTCGCGATCTACCCGAAACCGAATTAGGGGAGTCCGCAATGACGCCGGCCGGTCAAAGCCGCCCGGTCGGGGCCCGGGCCGGTCACCGGGGGCCGAGCCCCGGCGGCACAAACCGCCCGCGGTGACAAAAAGGCCCCGGTCGCGATGACCGGGGCCTTTTCTTTCTGGAGCGGACGACGAGGCTCGAACTCGCGACCTCAACCTTGGCAAGGTTGCGCTCTACCAACTGAGCTACGTCCGCAGGCATCCACTCGGCTTTCACCGAGCGGCGCGACAGCTACTCTACCTGATCCAATGGAGAGGTAGAGACTGTCAGAGCGGGTGACAGGGATTGCACACTGCGCCTCCCCCTTGGAAAGGGGGCGCTCTACTACTGAGCTACACCCGCGTGACTCCGTGAGGTCCGGCCTTCCGGCCTCGCCCCTCGGCGTGCTCCAGACTCTAGCTGATCAGTAGGGGTGCTGTGCAAGTCGGCTGCGCTCGCTCCGCGGGACGCCGGCAAGTCGGTTAGTGGTTGGCGGCGTTGAAGGCCTCGTAGACCTTCTTCGGGATCCGGCCGCGCGGCGGGACGTCCATCTGGTTCGAACGGGCCCAGGCGCGAACGGCCGCGGGGTCGGGGGTCACCGCGGTCCGGTGGTAGGCCTTGCCGGACTTGGCCCGCTTGCGGCCGGCCTCGACGAAGGGAGCGAGCGCGCCGCGCAGTTTCTTCGCATTGGCGGGATTGAGGTCGATCTCGTACGACTTCCCGTCCAATCCGAAGGCGACCGTCTCTGCGGCTTCTCCTCCGTCGATGTCATCGGAGAGCGTTACTACTACGCGCTGCGCCACGGATATCGGTCCTTTCGTGGAGCAACCCCTTGTTGACATGGAGTGATGCTCCGGATCCGGCTGATTGGGATCAATGCTTTTTCATTTGTACAGCGATGGGCATTGCATTGTGAAGCCCAGTTAATTTTGTCAGCGTGTCTTCCTGCAATCCCGACTCCGGATCTTTTCGAGAATTTTCCCTGGGGTGTACGCCCGCCGATACCGGACCGTGATCGGCCGTCCTGCATATCTATGCGCGTAGATTTTCGAACGCGGTACTGTGAGGACACCGCCTTACGCACCACACCACCGGGAGTGCCAGTGGCACGCGTCGTAGTCGACGTCATGCTCAAGCCGGAGATCCTCGACCCGCAGGGGCAGGCGGTGCAGCGCGCACTGCCACGCCTGGGTTTCGAGGGGATCGCCGACGTCCGTCAGGGCAAGCGTTTCGAACTTGAGGTGGAGGGTCCGGTCGACGACGCCGCCCTCGCTCGCATCCAAGAGATGGCCGAGACCTTCCTCGCCAACACCGTCATCGAAGACTTCACCGTTCGCGTCGACGAACCGGCCGAGGCCGGATCATGACCGCTCGCATCGGAGTCATCACCTTCCCCGGCACGCTCGACGACCGCGACACCCAGCGCGCGGTCCGGGTGGCCGGCGCCGAGGCGGTGCCGCTGTGGCACCGCGACAAGGACCTCAAGCAGGTCGACGCCGTGGTGCTGCCCGGCGGGTTCTCCTACGGCGACTACCTGCGGGCCGGGGCCATTTCCCGTTTCTCGCCGGTGATGGAGACCGTTATCGAGCAGGCCAGGGCCGGTATGCCGGTCCTCGGCATCTGCAACGGCTTCCAGGTGCTCACCGAGACCCACCTGCTGCCGGGCGCCATGCTGCGCAACAACCATCTGCACTTCATCTGCCGCGACCAGAAGCTGCGGGTGGAGAACGCGGACACCGCCTGGACCACCGATTACACGGCCGGCCAGGAGATCTCCGTACCGCTGAAGAACATCGACGGCCGCTACGTCGCCGACGAGCGGGTCCTCGACGAGCTGGAGGCGGAGGGCCGGGTCGCCTTCCGCTACCTCGACGGCAACCCGAACGGCTCGCTGCGCGACATCGCCGGCATCACCAACGAGGCGGGCAACGTCGTCGGCCTCATGCCGCACCCCGAGCACGCCGTCGAGCCGCTGGTCGGTACGGGCCGCACCGACGGCCTGGGATTCTTCACCTCGATCCTGAAGAAGTTGGTCAACGCATGACGCTGGACACGGTCAAGCACGCCGCCGAGACGCCGGACGTCGACCAGCCGTGGGCCGAACTGGGCCTGAAGCAGGACGAGTACGCGCGCATCCGGGAGATCCTCGGCCGCCGCCCCACCGGCGCCGAGCTCGCCATGTACTCCGTCATGTGGTCCGAGCACTGCTCCTACAAGAGCAGCAAGGTCCATCTGAAGCAGTTCGGCGAGAAGGCCCCCGAGAACGACGCGATGCTCGTCGGGATCGGCGAGAACGCGGGCGTCGTCGACGTCGGCCAGGGCTACGCGGTCACCTTCAAGGTCGAGTCGCACAACCACCCCTCGTACATCGAGCCCTACCAGGGCGCGGCAACCGGTGTCGGCGGCATCGTGCGCGACATCCTCGCGATGGGCGCCCGCCCGGTCGCCGTGATGGACCCGCTGCGCTTCGGCGCCGCTGACCACCCCGACACCAAGCGCGTCCTGCCGGGCGTCGTCGCCGGCATCGGCGGCTACGGCAACTGCCTGGGTCTGCCCAACATCGGCGGCGAGGTCGTGTTCGACCCCTGCTACCAGGGAAACCCGCTGGTCAACGCGCTCTGCGTGGGCGTGATGAAGCATGAGGACATCCACCTCGCCAAGGCGTCCGGCGCCGGCAACAAGGTCATCCTCTACGGCGCCCGCACCGGCGGCGACGGCATCGGCGGCGTCTCCGTACTCGCCTCCGAGACCTTCGACGACAGCAAGCCCGCCAAGCGGCCCGCCGTCCAGGTCGGCGACCCCTTCCAGGAGAAGCTGCTCATCGAGTGCACCCTGGAGATCTTCAAGGAGAACCTGGTCGACGGCATCCAGGACCTCGGCGGCGCCGGGCTGTCCTGCGCCACCAGCGAGCTGGCCTCGGCCGGCTCCGGCGGTATGCGCGTCGAGCTGGACACCGTGCCGCTGCGCGACTCCTCCCTCTCGCCCGAGGAGATCCTCATGAGCGAGTCCCAGGAGCGGATGTGCGCGATCGTCGAGCCGGGCAAGGTCGACCGCTTCCTGGAGATCTGCGAGAAGTGGGACGTCATCGCGACCGTCATCGGTGAGGTGACGGACGGCTCGCAGCTGGAGATCTTCTGGCACGGCGAGCAGATCGTGGACGTGCCGCCGCGCTCCGTCGCCCACGAGGGGCCGACCTACCACCGGCCCTTCGAGCGCCCCGAGTGGCAGGACGCCCTCCAGGCGGACGACGCGGCCAAGCTGGCGCGGCCGGCGAACGCCGAGGAGCTGCGCGCGCAGGTCCTGCGGCTGGTGGGCTCGCCCAACCAGGCGTCCAAGGCGTGGATCACCGACCAGTACGACCGGTTCGTCCAGGGCAACACCGTGCTCGCGCAGCCGGAGGACTCCGGCATGGTGCGGATCGACGAGGACTCGAACCTGGGTGTGGCGGTGGCCACCGACGGCAACGGCCGGTACGCCAAGCTCGACCCGTACACGGGTGCCCAGCTGGCGCTGGCCGAGGCGTACCGCAATGTCGCCGCGTCCGGGGCCAAGCCGCTGGCGGTGTCCGACTGCCTGAACTTCGGCTCGCCCGAGGACCCGGCGGTGATGTGGCAGTTCGCCGAGGCCACCCGCGGTCTCGCCGACGCCTGCCAGACCCTGGGCACGCCGGTCACCGGCGGCAACGTCTCGCTGTACAACCAGACCGGTGACGTGGCGATCCACCCGACGCCGGTGGTCGCGGTGCTCGGCGTCATCGACGACGTCAACCGCCGCACGCCGATCGCGTTCGCGGACGCCGGCCACCTGATCTACCTGCTGGGTGACACCCGGGAGGAGCTGGGCGGCTCGGCCTGGTCGCAGGTCGTGCACGACCACCTCGGCGGGCTCCCGCCGAAGGTCGACCTGGCCCGTGAGCAGCTGCTGGCGGAGATCCTGATCTCGGCCTCGCGCGACGGCATGGTCGACGCGGCGCACGACCTCTCCGACGGCGGTCTGATCCAGGCGCTGGTGGAGTCGTGTCTGCGGGGCGGCCGGGGCGCTCGCCTGGTCGTGCCCGACGGGCTGGACCCCTTCGTCCTGCTCTTCTCCGAGTCGGCGGGCCGGGCGATCGTCGCCGTCCCGCGCAGCGAGGAGCTCCGCTTCACCGACATGTGCGGTGCGCGGGGGCTGCCGGCCACCCGGATCGGTGTGGTCGACGGCGCGGAGATCGACGTCCAGGGGCAGTTCAGCATCCCGCTGAGCGAGCTCCGCACGGCACACGAGGGCACGATTCCGGGCCTGATCGCCTGATCTGCCGAGAGGACCGCGGCTCGCCCGTCCGGCGCGGGCCGCGGTCTCGGCATAACTCCGGGCGGACCACCGCCCGCCCCCAGTAGCCTCGGCCGCATGTCTCCCGCCCGAGGTACGTCCCGCACCCGCAGCTACGACCCCGCAAAGACCCGCGCCGCCGTCGCTGCACAGTTCGCGCATGTGCGGACGGCCGTGGGGGAGTTGACGCCCGAGCAGTTCGCGCTGCCCACCCGGCTCGGCGACTGGTCGGTGCGGGAGCTGGTGGGGCATCTGTCGATGGTGGTCGGCAGTGTGGCGGGCAATCTTCGCCGGCCGGCCCCGGCGCAGGCGGAGACCTCCCTTCTGGAGTGGCCGTTCGCCACCGCGCCGCTGGCGTCCGGGATCGACGACGACACCCGGGCCGTCGCCGCCGACGAGCCCGTGGAGCTGCTCGCCCGCACCGCCGAGCAGTTCGCCGAGGCCGTGCCGCCCTCGGTCGAGGACCGGCCGCTGCCCACCCGGGTCGGCGCGATGCGGCTGGCCGACTATCTGGTCACCCGCTGTGTCGAGCTGGTCGTCCACACCGACGACCTGGCAGCGGCGACCGGCGCGAAGATCCCCTACGACCGTCAGGCCCTGGCCACCACCACCCGGCTGCTGGCCGACGCGCTGGCCGCCAAGGCGCCCGGCGGGTCGGTGGAGCTCCGGGTGCCGCCGTTCGCCGTCGTCCAGTGCGTCGAGGGCCCCCGGCACACCCGCGGCACCCCGCCGAACGTCGTCGAGACCGACCCGCTCACCTGGATCCGTCTGGCCACCGGCCGTACGACCTGGGCCGAGGAGCTGGCCGCGGCGACCGTCACCGCCAGTGGGGAGCGGGCCGACATCGGGCGGTTGCTGCCCGTGATGAGCTGAGCCGGGCGAGCCGGGCTCCCCGGCTTCCGGCGTCAGCCCTTCGGATAGGGCAGCAGCGTCTCGTCCACCGCCTCCCAGGCGGCCCGCAGCCGCTCCAGCACACGCGGCTCGGCGGCCGCCTTGTCGGCCTGTTCGCGGGGGTCGTGCGGGAGGTGGAAGAGCTGGTCCTTGCCGCCCTTGCCCCGGTAGTACTTCCAGTCGCCGCGGCGCAGCGCCCGCTCCCCGCGCACCCGCCAGAACAGATCGCGTTCGGCCAGGCGCTCACCGCGCAGCAGGTAGCCCGCCAGGCTCGTACCGTCCAGCGGGTGGCCGCGGTCCGGCCGGGTGCCGGCGATCTCCAGCAGGGTGGCGGTCCAGTCCGGGGTGAACACCGGCTCATGGCTGACCTGTCCGGCGTCCAGCCGGGCGGGCCAGCGCACGATGGTCGGCACCCGGATGCCGCCCTCCTGGAGCGAGGCCTTGTTGCCGGACAGCGGCCAGTTGTACGACCAGCGCTCGCCGCCGTTGTCGCTCGCGAAGAAGACCAGGGTGTCCTCCTCCTGGCCGGAGCGCCGCAGGGCGGCCAGGACGTCGCCGACCGAGCGGTCGAGGTCCTCGACCATCTCCCGGTACTTCTCCAGTGAGCCGCCGTCCCGGTGGAAGAGCGCGCCCGGTTCGCCCGCCTCGATCCTGCGGACGATCTCCGCGCTCTCCTCCTCGTCGCCCTCGGCGATCCACGGCCAGTGGGGAGTGGTGAAGTTGAGGTTGAGCAGCCAGGGCGCGGTGTGCTCGCGCTCGACGTAGTCGACGGCCCGCTCGGTGATGATCCGGGTGTAGTAGCGCAGGTCCTTGTACTCGGCGTCGCCCTCGTAGAGGTCGTACTCCCCGGCCAGTCCCAGCTTGGAGTAGTACTCCAGCGCTCCGCCGAAGTTGCCGAAGAAGGTGTTCCAGCCCGACTTGGTGGGGCCGTGGTCGGGCAGGTAGCCGCAGTGCCACTTGCCGATCAGTGCGGTGTCGTAGCCGGCGGTGCGCAGCAGCGAGGCGAGGGTGGGGTGGTTCGGGTCGAGCCCCGCGCTCCGGTCGGCGATCGGCTCCGCCAGCCCGCCCTCGGTACGGCCCGGATAGCGGCCCGTGTACAGGCTGAAGCGGGTGGGCGAGCAGGTGGCGGATCCGGCGTACGCCTGGGTGAAGCGGACGCCCTGGCGGGCCAGCCGGTCCAGGTGGGGCGTACGGATATGGGTCGAGCCGTAGGAGGAGAGGTCGGCCCAGCCCAGGTCGTCGCCCAGGATGAACAGGATGTTGGGGCGCCGCGAGCGGCGGGCGGGGGCGGCGTGGAAGGTCCGCTCGCGGGGCTGTGGCGGTGCGGCGGCAGCGGTGCCGGACGCGCCCGCCGCCAGGGCCGGCCCGCCCACGGCCGCCGCGGCGCCCAGGCCGCCGGCCAGGCCCCCGAAGGCACGCCGGGAGAGGCCGGAAGCCTTCCCGGAGCCGTCGGGCTCCTCGGGCGCGGAAGGATGTGCGGGGTCGACGGAAGACATCGTCTCGGCTCTCCAGGAAGATCGTTCGGGGCCGTGCCGCGGCGTGCCGGCTCCCCGGGGGCGGCGGGGGAGCGGGGCGTCGCGTATCTCACACGGCCGTGCAGGGGTGCGTATGCGGTATAAGCCGCATACGTGGAAAACCCGTCATACGGGGTGAATGTCTAAAAGCGCGAGAAGGCGCAGCTCAGAGCGGGCGCCGGAGTCATGCGGGCGATGTCGTCATCACCCACGGCCACCAGGCCGGTGCTCAGCGACAGAGGTCGCCGGCGATGCGACCGAAGTCGACGTGGCGGCGCCGCACGAGACGCTCGGCGCGGTGGGGCGCCCGGCGGCCGGCCAGGCGCGCCAAGGGCTGCGGGGTCTGCATGGGCAGAAATCCTGGCCGTGTGGCCGTGAGCACGTCAAGCATGTTTAACGCGCCGTTCATGCACTCCTCCAGGAGCGCACCCATCCCCGGTTCGGATGAATCCGCGACCTGCCCTAGACTCGGGGGCGTGCCACGTGGTGACGGACGACTCAACCACGACCTGCTCCCCGGCGAGAAGGGCCCCCAGGACGCTTGCGGCGTCTTCGGTGTCTGGGCTCCGGGTGAAGAGGTCGCCAAACTCACCTATTTCGGGCTGTACGCGCTGCAGCACCGTGGACAGGAGTCCGCGGGCATCGCAGTGAGCAACGGCTCCCAGATCCTCGTCTTCAAGGACATGGGCCTGGTGTCCCAGGTCTTCGACGAGACTTCCCTCGGTTCCCTCCAGGGCCATATCGCCGTGGGCCATGCCCGCTACTCCACCACCGGTGCCTCGGTGTGGGAGAACGCCCAGCCGACGTTCCGTGCCACCGCGCACGGCTCGATCGCGCTCGGCCACAACGGCAACCTGGTCAACACCGCCGAGCTGGCCGAGATGGTCGCCGCGCTGCCCCGCGAGGGCGGCCGCGCGACGCAGGTCGCGGCCACCAACGACACCGACCTGGTGACGGCCCTGCTGGCCGGCCAGGTCGACGAGGACGGCAAGCCGCTGACCGTCGAGGAGGCCGCCCCGCGCGTCCTGCCCAAGGTCAAGGGCGCCTTCTCGCTCTGCTTCATGGACGAGCACACGCTCTACGCCGCCCGGGACCCGCAGGGCATCCGCCCGTTGGTCCTCGGCCGCCTGGAGCGCGGCTGGGTGGTCGCCTCCGAGACCGCCGCCCTGGACATCTGCGGTGCCAGCTTCATCCGCGAGATCGAGCCCGGCGAGCTGGTCGCCATCGACGAGGACGGCCTGCGCAGCAGCCGCTTCGCCGAGGCCCGCCCCAAGGGCTGCGTCTTCGAGTACGTCTACCTCGCCCGCCCGGACACCGACATCGCCGGCCGCAACGTGTACCTCTCCCGGGTGGAGATGGGCCGCAAGCTGGCCGCCGAGGCCCCGGCCGACGCCGACCTGGTGATAGCGACGCCGGAGTCCGGCACTCCCGCCGCCGTCGGGTACGCCGAGGCCAGCGGCATCCCCTACGGATCCGGCCTGGTCAAGAACTCCTACGTCGGCCGGACCTTCATCCAGCCCTCGCAGACCATCCGCCAGCTCGGCATCCGCCTCAAGCTCAACCCGCTCAAGGAAGTCATCCGCGGCAAGCGCCTGGTGGTCGTCGACGACTCGATCGTCCGCGGCAACACCCAGCGCGCGCTCGTGCGGATGCTCCGGGAGGCCGGCGCGGCCGAGGTCCACATCCGGATCTCCTCCCCGCCGATCAAGTGGCCGTGCTTCTTCGGCATCGACTTCGCCACCCGCGCGGAGCTGATCGCCAACGGTCTGAGCGTGGCGGAGATCGGGAAGTCGCTGGGCGCCGATTCGCTCGCGTACATCTCGATCGACGGCATGATCGAGGCGACCACGATCGACAAGCCGAACCTGTGCCGCGCCTGCTTCGACGGCGAGTACCCGATGGAGCTGCCCGACCCGGAGCTGCTGGGCAAGCACCTCCTGGAATCGGAGACCGCGGCGCCGACCAAGTCCGACGTGGACGGCGTCCAGACGCTCACGGCCGGGGTCGGCGGCGCCGACGCGCTGCGTCGCCCGTAGAGCTCGTACACACACGACACGAAAGTTCTCCGCATGTCCGCTGAATCATCTGAGCGTGCTCCGCACACGGGCACTGGTGCCAGCTACGCGAGCGCGGGCGTCGACATCGAAGCCGGCGACCGCGCCGTCGACCTGATGAAGCAGTGGGTGAAGAAGGCCACCCGCCCCGAGGTCGTCGGCGGGCTCGGCGGCTTCGCCGGCCTCTTCGACGCGTCCGCCCTCAAGCGCTACGAGCGTCCCCTGCTGGCCTCGGCCACCGACGGCGTCGGAACCAAGGTCGACATCGCCCGGAAGATGGGCGTCTACGACAGCATCGGCCACGACCTCGTCGGCATGGTCGTCGACGACCTGGTCGTCTGCGGCGCCGAGCCGCTGTTCATGACCGACTACATCTGCGTCGGCAAGGTCTATCCCGAGCGGGTCGCCGCGATCGTCAAGGGCATCGCCGAGGGCTGTGTGCTGGCCGGCTGCGCGCTGGTCGGCGGCGAGACCGCGGAGCACCCCGGGCTGCTGGGCGCGGACGAGTTCGACGTCGCCGGCGCCGGTACGGGCGTCGTCGAGGCCGACCGGGTGCTGGGCGCGGATCGCATCCGTACGGGCGACGCGGTGATCGCGATGGCGTCGTCGGGACTTCACTCGAACGGGTACTCGCTGGTCCGCCATGTGCTGTTCGACCGGGCCGGCATGACCCTGGACCGGGAGGTCCCGGAGTTCGGCCGCACGCTCGGCGAGGAGCTCCTGGAGCCCACCAAGATCTACTCGCTGGACTGCCTGGCGCTGACCCGCACGACCGAGGTGCACGCCTTCTCGCACATCACGGGCGGTGGGCTGGCCAACAACCTCGCCCGGGTGATCCCGGACGGCCTGCACGCCACCGTCGACCGCGCCACCTGGACGCCGGGCCCGGTCTTCGACCTGGTCGGCACGGCCGGATCGGTCGAGCGCCTGGAGCTGGAGAAGACGCTGAACATGGGCGTCGGCATGATCGCCGTCGTTCCGCAGGAGTCGGTGGACGTGGCCCTGACCACGCTCGCCGACCGCGGGGTGGACGCCTGGGTCAGCGGTGAGATCGTCGAGCGCGGTGACCACGCGGAGGCCGTGACCCTGACCGGTGACTACGCCGGCTGATCATCTGGGCCGCACCGGCAGTCGTCGGTGCGGCCACCGCGGGTCACACCGTTCCGGCCGTCACAGCCGTGGCAACGGACTTCTGGGCAGCACAGAACCCGGTCCGGGCGATGCCCAGGACCGGGTCCGTGATGCTGTTATGGGTGCCGCTGGCGCACGGCGCGTCAAGCGCGACGACGCTGCTGGGACGAGTCGCCCTCGTCCTCATCGTCGTCGTCCTTGTTGTACAGCTCTGCGTACCGTGCGTACGGGTCGTCGTCCTCTTCATCCTCGAACGGCTCTCCGTTCGGAGGCTGCTGGTTCGACGGTGATGCACCCAGCTCGTCGGCCAGTCGTGAGAGATCCGTCCCACCGCTGCTGTACTTCAGCTGGCGGGCGACCTTTGTCTGCTTGGCCTTGGCCCGGCCGCGCCCCATGGGTCGACCCCCTCAATGACGGGGCTCGATGGCCCCAGAGTCTTGACACGCGTTCATGGATCAGAGCGGGCTCTCGACAGAGAGACCGGCCCGTAGGGCTTTAACGGTACCTGCTTCCGCGGCCATACGGTACGTCGCCCGCATCACCCGCCGCTCGGCACGACCGGCAAGGCGCCCCGTCCCCGCTGGTCAACTGCGATTTTAACCTGTCCTGTACGGCGACCCGCCGACGGGTGGTGAGGGATGTCTCCCCGACCACCCGTGGCGGGTCGCGCAAGGCCGTGTTTCCGGCCGACGAGGCCGAATGGCTCCGCCGGCCCGGGCGCCGGGTCAGACGTGCCGCGCCTCCGCCATGCGCTGCTCGGCGATCCGGTCGGCGGCCGCGGCGGGCGGAATGCCGTCGGTCTTCGCACGAGCGAATATCGCCAGCGTGGTGTCGAAGATCTTGGCGGCCTTGGCCTTGCAGCGGTCGAAGTCGAAGCCGTGCAGTTCGTCGGCCACCTGGATGACACCGCCGGCATTCACGACGTAGTCGGGCGCGTAGAGGATGCCGCGGTCGGACAGGTCCTTCTCGACGCCCGGGTGCGCGAGCTGGTTGTTGGCCGCGCCGCACACCACCTTCGCGGTCAGCACCGGCACCGAGTCGTCACTGAGCGCACCGCCCAGCGCGCACGGCGCGTACACGTCCAGGCCCTCGGTGCGGATCAGTGCCTCGGTGTCGGCCACCGCGGTGACCTGCGGGTGATCGGCCAGGACCCGCTCAACCGACGCGCTGCGCACGTCCGTGATCACGACCTCGGCGCCGTCCTTGAGGAGGTGCTCGACGAGGAGGTGCCCCACCTTGCCGACGCCCGCGATACCGACCTTGCGGCCACGCAGCGTCGGGTCGCCCCAGGCGTGCTGGGCCGAGGCGCGCATGCCCTGGAAGACGCCGTAGGCGGTCAGGACGGAGGAGTCGCCGGCACCGCCGTTCTCCGGGGAGCGGCCGGTGGTCCACTTGTTCGTACGGGAGACGACGTCCATATCGGCGACGTACGTACCGACGTCGCACGCGGTGACGTAGCGGCCCCCGAGGGAGGCCACGAACCGGCCGTAGGCGAGCAGAAGTTCATCGGTCTTGATCAGATCGGGGTCACCGATGATCACGGCCTTACCGCCGCCGTGGTCCAGCCCGGCGAGGGCGTTCTTGTAGGACATGCCGCGCGACAGATTCAGGGCATCCAGCACGGCCTCCTCTTCGGAGGCGTAGGCGTGGAAGCGGGTGCCACCGAGGGCGGGCCCCAGGGCGGTGCTGTGGATGGCGATCACTGCCTTCAGGCCGCTGGCGCGGTCCTGGCAGAGAACGACCTGCTCATGGCCCCCCTGCTCCGTTCGGAACAGGGTGTGCAGAACGCCGCCGTCGGTGCCGGCGGGGGCCGGACGTACGTCAGTCACTGTGGTGACTCCCATAAGTCGCGAAGGACGCCCTCCTGTGGGTGGGGAGGGCCGGTTGAAAAGAGCGTAAGACCTGCGGGGCGGGTTGATCCGTCAGGTGCGGAGGATCACCCTCTCCCGGGGGACGGACGTGGGACGATCTGGTCGTATCGCAGGCCGGCCGGGGGCCCTTGGGCGCGTCTCCCGGCAGTGGACTTCCCTTTGGAGGAGCGGGCGTGGCCGTGGCGTCGTCGGTGAAGGTCCCGTACATGGCATATCTACGGGTCTACGAACCGCTGGCAGCGTTCCCCGAGCCGGAGCGCTCCCACTGGGCGCGCTATGCCAAGCGGGCGGACACCCCCACCGCCCAGGACGAGCAGCGCCGGGCGCTGGCCGATCTGCTGCCGACCCCGCCGGTGCCGGTGCCGGTCCACGAGAGCGCGGACGCGTTCGTCACCGTCGTCGACGAGGTGACCTGCGTCTGTCCTTGGCGCACCCGGCTGCGCGGCTGGCAGGCCCTGGAGGACCTGGAGGAGCTGCTGCCGGCGGCGGTGCTGGACGCGGCGCTTCCCCCGGTGGTGCGCCGGCAGGCGGCCACCGACTACGAGCGGTGGCGGGAGCGCAATCCGGACGCCCGGCCCTGGATCCGGGGGGCGTCCTGGCACGTCCCGGTCCGCTGGTTCGTCCTCTTCGACGACGGCGAGCGGGAGTACACCAAGGGTGAGCAGTCGCCTGTGCTGCGTTACCGGACGCCGATGGTGCAGGCCAGGCGCCGGGTCGCGCGCGGGCTGCGTACGCTGCGGGACGCCCTGGAAGAGGGGCCGCTGATCGACGGCCTGGTAGATGTGGGGCGCTGGCTCGAGGAATTCCATCCGCGTTCGCTCGTGGAGCTGGATTACGGAGGGCTGGTGCACGCGGTGCCCGAGGGGCAGCTCGCCGAGGACCGTTCCGCCGCCGAAGTGGCGGAGGGGTTGGCGGCGCTGCGCGAGGGGGACGGCGAGCGGGCCGGGGTCGCGTACGAGAAGCTTTCTCAGCGGTGGCGGGCGGTGCGCGAACGCCAGTTCTCCAGCTGAGGGCCGAGAATGCCGGAGGTTCGTGGCGCGGAAGTGCTCTGTTCGCTTTTCGGTGGTTGGGCGGTAAGGGACGTAGGTCCTTAACCGGGCGATTGCCTCAAGCGTGACCTAAAGCACTGACTTCGGGTCTTGCTACCAAGGCGTACCCTCGTGCCAAAATAGGACAAGGAGCCCGACGTGGGCTCCTTCCGTCCAACTAAGGGCGGGTAGATCGGTATTGCGGTCCTTGAGGGGTCTGTGGCGACTGATCACGCTGTGACTGATCGTCACGGCCGTGTGACTGTCCGCTATGGCACGGTCCATCGGCATCCGCCGAGGTTGAACACCTGAGAGGGCAATTCCATCGGTTTGGCCGACGTGGCTGGACAGATGGTGTAGTTGTAGTGCCGAGGACAAGCCGTTCGTCCTATAACCGACTCGGCCCGCGTCCGCCATTTCGGGCAACGTGGGTCAAGGTGCAGAATTTAGAGGAAAGAACCGTGATGGTTCGGTTCTCCCGAGGAGGCCGCTCATGACCGCTCGCACCCCTGACGCCGAGCCGCTGCTGACCCCTGCCGAGGTTGCCACGATGTTCCGCGTGGACCCCAAGACGGTCACCCGCTGGGCCAAGGCAGGCAAGCTCACGTCCATCCGCACGCTCGGAGGACACCGGCGTTACCGCGAGGCTGAGGTCCGCGCACTGCTCGCGGGTATCCCGCAGCAGCGCAGCGAGGCCTGAACAACCGCATAACCAGGCCGTTTTCGGGGCCCCCAACCCGAAAGCGCCTACTTCGCACCACATAGCTCGACCTGCTCCACCCCCGCTCCACATAGCTCCATACGACGCGGTGTCTGCCCCAACAGGCCCCTCACCCGTTCCATCTGGGTACGTCATCGATCGCGCTGGACTCCGCCGGGTCCAGCGCGATCTTTTTGTGTGCGGCCGCTCCCGGGCCCGTCAGGGCGGCTGAGCCGGCGTGGCGCCGGAGTCGCCCATGGCGGCGCCCAAGGGCCCTTCAAGGGGCCTTGGAGGGCCTTTCCGCGGGGACCCTGCGACCTGCTTTCGAACCCGTTCGAGGGTGGTGCAATTGCACATATTAAATTGACCGGTTGTAGGGAGGGTGTAAGTTCCCCGCTCCGCCAAACTTGTTCGGTGACACCCGTCACACGGCGAGTCGCTTGAAGCCGATACGTCCGCTGGGGTAGTGAACTTTCCCCGGCCTCGTTCAACAGCCTGCCACCGCACGGGCGGTGGCGCAGGCGCCCTTGGTCACCGGGTCGCGGGACTTTCGTCCTCGGCCACGGACGGCTCGGAGGCGGCCGGAGACGGGGTGGGGGCGGACGCGGGCGCCTGGCGCCCGGAGCGGGGCGTGTGCGGCTCCATGGCGAGCCGCAGCAGCTGGTGGCAGATGGGGCAGTGCCGCGTCAGATGGCGGTAGCCCGTGGCCGCGGACAGATGTGCCCTCAGCAGCGCCCTGGTCTCGTGCCGTACCGCAGTCGTCATCGCACATCCCTCCCCGGCCCCCACGCCTTCCCATGTGAGTACCGGCGGGAGCGCCCGCCGTCAATACAGCGGGCAGCAAAGCAGTCACGCTGCGCTGTGCCTGCTTTGCGCGTTCTCGGTCGTTCCGTGGTGGGCGCCTCCGGCCCGTCCCTTCCTCACTGCCGCACGGGCGTGGGGGGCGGCCTCACGCGGCGGCGAGGGGCCACCCCGGCGGGACGACCGAAAACAGCGGAGGGTGTGAACGAAGGAGAGACGTGAACGAGGGAGAGTCGTGAACGTCGGAGGGTCGCGAAAGCGCGAAGTCCGTGAACGCCCGGAGGCCGCAAAAACGAAGCGGCCCGCATCGCTGACGATGCGGGCCGATTGCGGTCCTGACGGGATTTGAACCCGCGGCCTCCACCTTGACAGGGTGGCGAGCACTCCAAACTGCTCCACAGGACCTTGCGTTTGCTTTCCGCTTGCGGCGGGCTGCGAAGCAAGACTGTACAGCAGGTCAGGGGGTGCGGTCGAACTCGATACCGGCGACCGCCCGCCGGTCAGGGCGCCGCGGCGTCCACCGCCTTCACGATGCGCTTGTCGGAGACCGGATAGGCGGTCCCCAGGGCGTGCGCGAAGTAGCTCACCCGGAGTTCCTCGATCATCCAGCGGATCTCCAGGGCCGCTGCCGGCACCGGGCGGCCCGGCGGGAACTGCTCCAGCAGCCAGGCGTATTCGTCCTGCATCTCCTTCACCTTCGCCATCCGGGTGCGGTCCCGTTCGGCGTTGGTGGGCAGCTGCTGCAGCCGACGGTCGGCGGCCACCAGATAGCGCATCAGGTCAGGCAGCCGCTTGGCGCCGTGCGCCGTCACGAATCCCGGCTTGATCAGCGCCGCCAGCTGCTCCTTGATGTCGGCGAGCGAGGGCAGCAGCGAGGGGAAGGTGGTGTCCTTCAGCCGGCGCTCGCACGCCTGCCAGGCGGCGAGCACCTCCTGGACCTGCTGGATCGTCTTCAGCGTGACGTCCACCAGGTCGGCCCGGACCGCGTCGAACAGCTTGCGGAAGGACTCCTCGTCCCACGCGGGGCCGCCCCGGGCCGCGATCAGGCGGTCGGCGGCGGCGGTCACGCAGTCCTCGAAGAGCGCCCCGATCGAGCCGTGGGGATTACGGGACAGCGCGAGCTTCTGCTGGTTGCTCAGCTTGTCCTGGGCGAACTTGGCGGGGTTGCTGGGGATGTTGAGCAGGATGAGGCGGCGGGTGCCCGCCCACATCGCCGTCTGCTGCTCGGCCTCGGTGTCGAAGAGGCGCACGGCGACGCTGCTGCCCTCGTCCACCAGCGCCGGGTAGGCCTTCAGCGGCTGGCCGGCGCGCCGGGTCTCGAAGGTGCGCGGCAGCGCGCCGATCGTCCAGGACGTCAGCCCCGTGCGCTGCTCCGGGCCGGCCGTGGCCGCCCCCTCGCCGGCGCGCCCCTTGCCGCCCTTGGCGGGCCGTTCGGCGGCCTGCTCGAAGGCCTTGGAGATCGCCGCGCGGGTCTTCGGCTTGAGCTTCAGCCGCAGCGCCTCCAGGTCCTTGGCCTCGGCGAGCTTGCGGCGCCGTTCGTCGACCACCCGGAAGGTGATCTTGAGGTGGTCGGGGATCCTGCTCGGGTCGAAGTCCGCGGCCTCGACGGGGACGCCCACCATCCCCTGCAGCCCGGCCGCCAGAGAGGTCGTCAGGGCGCCCTGCAGCGGCACCGTGGAGTCCAGGAAGCGGGCCGCGAAGTTCGGCGCCGGGACGTAGTTGCGCCTGATCGGCTTGGGCAGCGACCGGATCAGCTCGGTCACCAACTGCTCGCGCAGGCCCGGGATCTGCCAGTCGAAGCCTTCGGAGGAGACCTGGTTGAGCACCTGGAGCGGGATGTGAACGGTCACGCCGTCCGCGTCCGCGCCCGGCTCGAACTGGTAGGTGACCTTGAACTTCAGCTTTCCCTGCCGCCAGGAGTCCGGGTAGTCGTCCTTGGTGACGGCCTCGGCGGACTCGTTGATGAGCATCGACTGCTCGAAGTTGAGCAGCTCCGGCTCGTCCCGGCGCTTGTGCTTCCACCAGGAGTCGAAGTGCGCCCCGGAGACGACGTCCGCCGGGATGCGCTGGTCGTAGAAGTCGAAGAGCGTCTCGTCGTCCACGAGGATGTCGCGGCGCCGGGCGCGGTGCTCCAACTCCTCGACCTCGCCGAGCAGTTTGCGGTTGTCATGGAAGAACTGGTGATGGGTGCGCCAGTCGCCCTCGACCAGGGCGTTGCGAATGAACAGGTCGCGCGAGGTCTCCGCGTCGATCCGGCCGTAGTTCACCTTGCGCTGGGTGACGATCGGGACGCCGTAGAGGGTCACCCGCTCGTAGGCCATCACCGCGGCCATCTTCTGTTCCCAGTGCGGCTCGCTGTACGTGCGCTTGACCAGGTGCTGGGCGAGTGGCTCGACCCACTCGGGCTCGATCTTCGCGTTCACGCGCGCCCACAGGCGGGAGGTCTCGACCAGCTCTGCGGACATCACCCAGTGCGGTGGCTTCTTGAAGAGCGCGGAGCCGGGGAAGACCGCGAACTTGGCGCTGCGGGCACCCAGGTACTCGTTCTTGCCGGCCCCGTCCTTCCCGCCCTCGGTCCCGCCGTTCTTGAGTCCGATGTGCGAAAGCAAACCCGCCAGCAGGGAGGTGTGGATGCGGTCCGGTGCCGCGTCCTCCTCGTTGAGGTGGATCCCCATGGTCTTGGCGACCGTACGCAGCTGGGAGTAGATGTCCTGCCACTCGCGTATCCGGAGGTAGTTCAGGAACTCGCTGCGGCACATCCGGCGGAACGCCGAGGAGGACAGTTCCTTCTGCTGCTCGCGGACGTAGCGCCAGAGGTTGAGGAAGGCGAGGAAGTCGGAGCTCTCGTCCTTGAAGCGGGCGTGCTGCTGATCGGCCTGCTGCTGTTTGTCGGAGGGCCGCTCGCGCGGGTCCTGGATGGACAGCGCCGCCGCGATGACCATGACCTCGCGGACACAGCCGTTGCGGTCCGCCTCCAGCACCATCCGCGCCAGCCGCGGGTCGACCGGCAGCTGGGACAGGCTCCGGCCCAGCTGGGTCAGCCGCTTCCTGGGGTCCTTCTGCCTGGTGTCGAGCGCGCCCAGCTCGCTCAGCAGATCGACGCCGTCCTTGATGTTGCGGCGGTCGGGGGCGTCGATGAACGGGAACTTCTCGATGTCTCCCAGACCGGCCGCGGTCATCTGCAGGATGACGGAGGCGAGGTTCGTGCGGAGGATCTCCGCGTCGGTGAACTCGGGCCGTGCGAGGAAGTCGTCCTCGGAGTACAGACGGATGCAGATGCCGTCGCTCGTTCGGCCGCAGCGGCCCTTGCGCTGATTGGCGCTGGCCTGCGAGATCGGCTCGATGGGCAGCCGCTGGACCTTGGTGCGGTAGCTGTAGCGGGAGATCCGGGCCATACCCGGGTCGATGACGTACCGGATGCCCGGGACGGTCAGCGAGGTCTCGGCGACGTTCGTGGCCAGCACGATCCGCCGGCCCGTATGCCGCTGGAAGACGCGGTGCTGCTCGGCGTGCGACAGCCGCGCGTACAGGGGGAGGACCTCGGTGCGGGGCAGCGCCTTCTTGTTGAGCGCGTCCGCGGTGTCGCGGATCTCCCGTTCGCCGGAGAGGAAGACCAGGATGTCGCCGGGACCGGCGGCCTGCAGCTCGTCCACGGCGTCGCAGATCGCCGTGATCTGGTCGCGGTCGGCGTCCTGGCCGCCCTCTTCCAGCAGCGGGCGGTAGCGCACCTCGACCGGGTACGTACGGCCGGAGACCTCGACGATCGGCGCGCCGGGCTTCTCGCTCTCGCCGTCGCCCGCGGCGGGGTCCGCGGCGGCGGCCACCGAGGCGAAGGAGCCGAAGTGCCGCGCGAACCGCTCCGGATCGATGGTCGCGGAGGTGATCACGACCTTCAGGTCCGGGCGCCGGGGCAGCAGCTGCGACAGATAGCCGAGGATGAAGTCGATGTTGAGGCTGCGCTCGTGCGCCTCGTCGATGATGATCGTGTCGTACTGGCGCAGCTCGCGGTCCGTCTGGATCTCGGCGAGCAGGATGCCGTCCGTCATCAGCTTGACGAGGGTGTCGCCGCCGACCTGGTCGGTGAAGCGGACCTTCCAGCCGACCGCCTCGCCCAGCGGGGTCTTCAGCTCCTCGGCCACCCGTTCGGCGACCGTACGGGCCGCGATCCGCCGCGGCTGGGTGTGCCCGATCAGGCCGCGTACGCCCCGCCCCAGCTCCAGGCAGATCTTCGGGATCTGCGTCGTCTTGCCCGAGCCGGTCTCACCGGCGACGATCACGACCTGGTGGTCGCGGATCGCGGCGAGGATCTCGTCCCTCTTCTGGCTGACCGGCAGCTCTTCCGGATACGTGATCTCCGGCACCGCGGCGCGCCGCTGGGCGACCCGCAGCTCCGCCTCGTCGATGCCGTCGGCGATCTCGGCGAGCACGGCGGCGCGGGCTTCGGGCTTACGGATCCGGCGTGCGCCGTCGAGCCGGCGCCCCAGCCGCTGCTGATCGCGCAGCATCAGCTCGGGCAGACGCTCGAGCAGGGAGGGCAGGGTGGGGGCAGCGCCGTCGGGCAGGGCGGAGGCAGGCTGACTGGACATACGACCCCCAGGATCTCACCTCACCGAATCGACTGGCGAACCATTTGCCGCGCGGCCGGATCGCGGGCGCCGGGACCGCGTCGGGGCGGTGCGTCCGCACACGCGGTGATCATGGGCGTGCCCTGCCGCCGCACCGGGGGCAATCGGGTGGAACTCGCCCCCGCGCACCAGCGACGATGTCCGGATGGACAAAGGAATACGACGGATCGCCGGCGGTCTTGTGATGGTCGCCGGCATCGCCCTGGGCGTCTGGCTGGTCTTCGGTGCGCCGCACGACTGGGAGGGCTCAGGACAGCGGCTGCTGAAGTTGGCGATGGGTCTCGGCTCGACGGGCGCCATCACCGGCGGCGCCCGGCTGGTCTTCTGGCAGCCGGAGGGCGAGCTCGCCCCGTCCACCGGGGAAGCCGCCACCGAGTAGGCACGAAGAAGGCCCCGATTCGAGGAATCGGGGCCTTCTCCCAATGGGTGTGGCTGGGGCCGGGGTCGAACCGGCGACCTATCGCTTTTCAGGCGATCGCTCGTACCAACTGAGCTACCCAGCCGCAGCGGTCCTGACGGGATTTGAACCCGCGGCCTCCACCTTGACAGGGTGGCGAGCACTCCAAACTGCTCCACAGGACCTTGCATTGCGCGAAAGCGGCCTGAGCCAGTCTCGCACACAATGGTGCGTGCCCCCAACGGGATTCGAACCCGTGCTACCGCCTTGAAAGGGCGGCGTCCTGGGCCACTAGACGATGAGGGCTGGTGGCCACCTTGGCGTCGTTACCGGCGCCGTCGGGGACGTGAGAAGCATATGGGATGGGAGGACCGTTCGCCAAAACGGTTTACCCGGGGCCGGCGCAGGGGCTCCCGGCCGGGCGCGAAAGGGCGCCCGATCAGGGCCTGGAGGAGGGCGGGGAGGCGGGCCCGGAGGCAGGGCCGGACGGGTGAGGCGGGCGGCCCTTCCGCGCTGTGGCGCCGGGCTGGTTCTCGCGGGGGAGGTGGCGGCTGACCTCGGCCCGGGACAGGCCCAGCCCGCCGAGCGTGATCTCGTCCCACGCCTGCAGCAGCTTCGTCCTGCGGTCCAGATAGAGCACCGACGCCTGGACCGGCGCGGGCTTGTCGTCCTGCACCGCGCGCAGTCCGCCGCCGCCCGTCGACCCCTCCACCATCAGCCGGGTGCCCTGGGGCAGCGTGAGGTTCTCGCGGTGGTGGACATGGCCGGCCAGCGCCAGGGGGACCAGGCCGTCCGCCTCGGTCGCGGCGGCCGGGTTGTGGGCCAGTGCGATGTCGACCGGCGTACCCGCCAGCCGCTCGGTGCGCAGCGCGTCGGCGAGCCGGCCGCCGGCGGTGCGCTCGGCGGAGTCGCCGGCCGCCACCACGGAGCGGTCCGGGGTGAACTGCGGGTCGCCGACGCCCGCGATGCGCACCCCGGCGACCCGGGCGACCCTGCCGTCGTCGAGGACGGTGACGTGCTTCCGGCCGGCCAGGTACTTCTGCGTGGTGCGCGAGTCGTGGTTGCCGCGCACCCAGACGTACGGCGCGCCGAGGGTGGAGACGGAGTCCAGGAAGTGGTTCTCGGCGGCCGAGCCGTGGTCCATGGTGTCGCCGGTGTCGATGATCACGTTGATCCGGTACTGCTTCACCAGCGAGGCGATGATCCGCCAGCTGGCGGGGTTCAGGTGGATGTCGGAGACGTGCAGGACCCGCAGGGTGGTGGGGTCGGGCTGGTAGGCGGGCAGCGTCGAGGTGGCGTCGTACAGCTTGGTGACGTTGGTGACCAGGCGGGCCAACTCCTTTTGGTAGACGTCGAATTCGCTGACGATGTTGCGGGCGTTGCCGACCACGGACGGGGCGGAGGACAGCAGTCCGGAGAACTTCGGCTCCAGTACGGACTGGGGGTTCCAGGTCGCGTACGCGGTGCCCGCGCTTGCGGCGAGCACGGTGAGCGCCAGACCGCCGGCGGCCAGGGCGCGGCGCGGGCGGCGGTAGACGGCCAGGCCCAGCGCGGTGGCGCCGGACGCCACGGCGACGCAGGAGTGCAGCGCCAGCCCCAGGGCGCCGCGGGTCACGTCGCGGGTGACCTCGGCCTGCAGGCCGGCGAACCGCTCGGGGTGGTCGACCAGCGCCTGGGAGCGGACCGGATCCAGCCGGTCGACGTCGACGTCGAGCCGTACCGGTGCGTGGTGGCTGCGCAGCTCCAGGTCGCCGAGCGGCGAGACGTTGATCCTGGTGCCGCCGGCCAGTGAGGGGCGCAGCGCCATGGTGGTGTCCATCGGGCCGACGGGGACGCGGAGGGCGCCGAGGGCCAGCAGCCCCAGCCAGGCGCCGAGGACGGTGACGGCGGCCAGGCCGAGTGCGGAGTGCAGGGGGCGGTGTGGGGCGCCGTCGAGCCGGGTGTGCAGCGGCGGGAGCGGCGGTGCTTTCGGTGTGCCGGGGTTCGGTGTCCGGGAGCGCGCAGCGCGGGCCATTGGTCCCGTATGCCCCGGGCCGGTGGTCGTTATGCCGGGGGCGGCGGCTCCGGTTCCGGCGCGGCGGGCGGACGGCCGCGGCCCTCGGTTGCCGGGCCCGGTAGCGGAGAATGGTGGTGTGCTGGAAATGACGCGCGAGGAGTTCGAGGAACTGGTCGCCGAGGCCCTGGACCGGATCCCGCCGGAGCTGACCCGGCTGATGGACAACGTGGCGGTCTTCGTCGAGGACGAGCCGCCGGCCGCCGACCCCGAGCTGCTCGGGCTGTACGAGGGGACTCCGCTGACCGACCGCGGGGAGTGGTACGCGGGCGTGCTGCCGGACCGGATCACGATCTACCGGGGGCCGACGATGCGGATGTGCGCGACGCGTGAGGACGTGGTCGCGGAGACCGAGGTGACGGTCGTTCATGAGATCGCGCACCACTTCGGGATCGACGACGAGCGGCTGCACGCACTGGGCTACGGCTGACGGGCGGCCGCGAGGTGCCGGCCGCGGCCGGCGGGCGGCCGCCCGTGCCGGGCCGGAGCCGACGAGCCGCGGCGCGCGCCGGGCCGCGGACGGGGCCGGATGCCCGGCGCGGGGCGATCGGCCGGGCGGTACGCGTGTCCTCGGGTGGGGGGCGGGAGTTGGGCAAGGCGTCCTGCCGCCGTCCCCGCGCTCCGGATCCGGAGGTCCCGCCGTGCGCCCGAGCCCCTACCGCCAGCCGTCTTCGATGCCGCCCCCCGCCGCTGTCCCCGACCCCGTTCCCCTCGTCGACCCCGCTCCCGCCGTGCGCCCGGCACCGCCGCCGGCGGGCCGGGTGCGGGCCCGCGCCGCAGCCGCCGCCGTGGCCGTCTCCGCGCTGGCCGCGTCGCTGGCCGGCTGCATAAGCGTCAGCGACGCACCGCAGCCCAAGCCGTCCGGCGCCACCGCGCAGCCCGACGGGAAGGGCGCCAAGCCCGGCTCCGGCGGAGTGGGCGCGGACAACCCCGGCGACGGGCCGCGGCGGATGGGGCGCAACGGCGAGGCGCAGCCGGCCGGCGGTGACGAGGAGGCCGAGCCCTCGGCCGATGCCGAGCCCACGCCGTCCGAGCCCGCCACGCCGTCCCGCCCGGTGAAGCCGTCGGGCCCGGAGCCCGGTCCGGGGCGCGACCACGGCGGCCATGGCGGCCGTCCCACCGCCGACCCCTCGCCGTCCCGCTCCGAGCAGCCGTCCTCGCCGCCCGTCTCGACCCCGCCCAGCACGCCCACCGCGCCGGCGACCCCGCCGCCCAGCAGCCCCGCGCCCCCACCGCCGAGCGCCCACGCCTCCGGGCCGTCGCCCGTCGCGCCGATGACGTCCCAGGGCGAGCCGGGTGCGGAGGAGGTGGCGCAAGGGGCATAAGGGGCGTATGGGGCCCGTCAGGAAGGGGGCGGCGGGCGGTGGCCGGAGGGCCATTTGCCATCCGGGGGGCGGAGTGCGTATGGTGGTAGATCGTTTGATCCCATTTGCCCGGCGCCAGAAAAGAAGCGCGCCGCGTGGCGCGTTCTCTCCCTTGCCGTGGCTGACCGCATTGAGGCGGTCGTTGTGAAACACACGGAGTTTGGGCGCGTGCCGAGACTCCGGAAGGTTTCGCATTTCGCATGTCCATTTCCACTGAGCAGTCCGTCATGCCCGCGTTCGATGAGCACGACGAGCAGACGGCCCCCGAGGTGACCGAGTCCGACGCGTCGGCCGAGTCCGCCGACACCGACACCATCACCTTCGCCGACCTCGGACTGCCCGAGGGCGTCGTCCGCAAGCTGGCGCAGAACGGCGTCACCACCCCCTTCCCGATCCAGGCCGCGACCATCCCGGACGCCCTGGCCGGCAAGGACATCCTCGGCCGCGGCCGCACCGGCTCCGGCAAGACCCTCTCCTTCGGTCTGCCGACCCTGGCCCAGCTGGCCGACGGCCACACCGAGAAGAAGAAGCCGCGCGCCGTCATCCTCACCCCGACCCGTGAGCTGGCGATGCAGGTCGCGGACGCCCTCCAGCCCTACGGCGACGTTCTCGGCCTGAAGATGAAGGTCGTCTGCGGCGGTACGTCCATGGGCAACCAGATCTACGCCCTGGAGCGCGGCGTCGACATCCTCGTCGCCACCCCGGGCCGGCTGCGCGACATCATCAACCGCGGCGCCTGCTCGCTGGAGGCCGTCCAGGTCGCGGTCCTCGATGAGGCCGACCAGATGTCCGACCTGGGCTTCCTGCCCGAGGTCACCGAGCTGCTGGACCAGGTGCCCGAGGGCGGCCAGCGGATGCTGTTCTCCGCCACGATGGAGAACGAGATCTCCACGCTGGTCAAGCGCTACCTGACCAACCCGGTCAGCCACGAGGTCGACAGCGCCCAGGGCAATGTCACCACCATGACCCACCACGTCCTGGTCGTGAAGCCGAAGGACAAGGCGCCGGTCACCGCCGCGATCGCCGCCCGCAAGGGCCGCACCATCATCTTCGTCCGCACCCAGCTGGGCGCCGACCGCATCGCCGAGCAGCTCGTCGACGCCGGTGTGAAGGCGGACGCGCTGCACGGCGGCATGACGCAGGGCGCCCGCACCCGGGTCCTCGCGGACTTCAAGGACGGCTACGTCAACGCGCTGGTCGCCACCGACGTCGCCGCCCGCGGTATCCACGTCGACGGCATCGACCTGGTGCTGAACGTCGACCCGGCCGGCGACCACAAGGACTACCTGCACCGCTCCGGCCGTACGGCCCGCGCGGGCCAGTCCGGCACCGTGGTCTCCCTCTCCCTGCCGCACCAGCGCCGCCAGATCTTCCGCCTGATGGAGGACGCCGGTGTGGACGCCTCGCGGCACATCGTCGGCGGCTCCGGTGCCTTCGACGAGGACGTCGCCCGGATCACCGGCGCGCGTTCGCTCACCGAGGTCCAGGCCGACGGTGCCAACAACTCCGCCAAGCAGGCCGAGCGCGAGGTGGCCGAGCTCACCCGCGAGCTGGAGCGTCTGCAGCGGCGCGCCACGGAGCTGCGCGAGGAGGCCGACCGGCTGACCGCGCGGGCCGCCCGTGAGCGGGGCGAGGACCCGGCCGAGGCGCTGGCCGCCGCCGCCGAGACCGCCGAGGCCGAGGCCGCCGCCGCGGCCGCGGTGCCGGCCCAGGCCGCCGCGCCGGACGAGCGCCGTCCGGCCGCCCGTGACGAGCGGGGCAACTTCGAGCGCCGGGACCGCCGTGACGACCGCGCCGGTCGCTCCTTCGACCGTGACCGTCGTGACGACCGCTCCGGTGGCCGTTCCTTCGACCGTGACCGTCGTGACGACCGCGGCGGCTTCGGCCGGGACCGTCGTGACGAGCGGGGCGGCTTCAACCGCGACCGTCGTGACGACCGCTCCGGTGGCCGTTCCTTCGACCGTGACCGTCGTGACGACCGCTCCGGTGGCCGTTCCTTCGACCGCGACCGTCGTGACGACCGCGGCGGCTTCGGCCGGGACCGCCGTGACGACCGTGGCGGCCGTTCCTTCGACCGTGACCGTCGTGACGACCGCGGCGGCTTCAACCGCGACCGCGGCGAGCGCCCCAGCCGTCCGTTCAACCGCGACGACCGCTCCGGCGGCCGTCCGTCCTCCGGCGGCTACCGCTCCGGTGGCGGCGACCGTCCGTTCAACCGTGACGACCGCTCCGGCGGCCGTCCGTCCTCCGGCGGCTACCGCTCCGGTGGCGGCGACCGTCCGTACGGCCGTCGCGACGACCACCGCGGCGCCACGACCGGTTCCTTCGGTCGCCGCGAGGACAAGCCGCGCTGGAAGCGCAACGGCTGATCTCCCGCGCTGACCGGCAGGGCGGCGTCCCGCGCCGGCCCACCGCTGCGCATCAGGGCCCGTACGCACGCAAGTGCCGTACGGGCCCTGTGTGTTGTGCGGGTCGGACGCCCGGACGTCCCGCTCGGTGACGGGCCCGCGGCACCTTCATGACCGGTCCGATCCCTAATGCCTTCGGGCTGTGGCCGATCCTCGGGCTATGCTGCTCGGTGCGGGCCATTAGCTCAATTGGCAGAGCAGTGGACTTTTAATCCATTGGTTCAGGGTTCGAGCCCCTGATGGCCCACCGCATCCATCCCTCAGCAGGCTCTCTGGCCTGCGGCTCAGCGCCTCGGCCGGCGATCACCGGACGGGGCGCGTCGCGTTTCCGGCCGCGTGCGGGCCCGAGGTGTGAGCGGACGGCCCGGCAGGCGGGGCGTCAGATATCGGGCGGGCGCGGGAGCGAGCCGCCGGGGCGCCCCCGAGGGTGGGGCGAAGCCTTGGTCAGAGGCGGCGTACCCGCCCGGCGATCAGATGTCCGGCGAGCAGATAGATCGCGGCGGGCAGCGCGTAGTTGAGGACGACGCGCAGTCCTTCGGTGTCCATGGTGAAGACGTCCCGTGCCCACCAGGCGAGCGAGTCGGCCACGCCCTGCACGAACTGGACGAAGACATTGGCCCGGTTCGCTTCGAGCAGGTAGAGGAGGATCCACAGGCCCAGGAACCCGGCAGCCATGTCGGCAACGGTGTGGATGATCAGGGCCGCCCGCTGTGCGGCGGTGCCGCCACGGCCGCCGCCGTAGTGATCGCCTACGGGCATGGATTCGGGCCGGTGGCTCATGGGAGTCGCAATCTGGCGCACGCCGCGCCTCGACGGCAGGGAAGTGCGACCACGGCCAGGGTGGCCACCCCCCACAGGAGTCACCCTGGCCGTGATCGCGTTCGGGGCGACAGGCGCACCGTATGCAGTTCTGCGCCACGGGCGGCTGCCGTGTTACCCGGCAGATCGATAAGTCCCGTGTGTGCGGACAAATACCGGCCCGACGGGGGCGGATATCGCAATGCGCGGCACCGCGGGCCGCTCGGTCAGAGGCGTCGCAGCCAGGCGGCCGCTCCGTGGCCGACCGCGAGGTAGACCAGCGCGGGGAGGGCATAGTTGAAGAAGACCCGCAGTCCTTCCGTCTCCATGACGAAGATGTCCTGCGACCAGCCGGCGAGCCAGTCGGCCACACCGTGCACGAAGTCGACGAAGACATTCGCCTGATTCGCTTCGAGCAGATACAGCAGGATCCACAGCCCGAGGAATGCCGCGGCGATATCCGCGAGACTGTGAATGATCAAGGCGAGTCGGTCCGCCCCGATTCCGCTCTGGTTTCCTCGCCCACTCCGCCTGGCGTTGGCGGCGGGGTACGGGGCGGCCGGTGCTGGCGCGGGATCGTAGTACGAGGGCGAGGGGGAATTGCCGTGATGCGGGGCGTGCGCCCCGGAATTCGGCAGCGGAGTCGTATCACCGCCATTCGGCGAGTTTGCTCCACCATGGTAGGGAGGGTTTGATCTGGAGCCGTATGGGCGATTTCGCGGTATGCCGTCATTGGGATAACTCACGATGCCGCGTATTGCCCATCAAGTGATTCCGAAACTCCCTTCACCGCTGTTTCACATTGCTGCCCTGGGGCCGCCACCCCGTGCGGTCGGCGCCTCGCGGTGGCAGCGGTGGCGGACGTGCGGTGACCACCACGCCCCTGGCCCTGAGGGAGAGCCAGGGGCGGTTCATCGGGTGGTCTTCAGCACTGCTTCCCTTGCGGGCACACCGGCGTGGTCATCGCCTGGAAGACGTCGGCGTCGGGCGGGCCGGGCCAGGCGACGTCGGGCTTGTTGCCGCCGTCCTGGTGGTAGGGCGTCACCCACAGACCGAGTTCGAGCACGTTGTCGCCCACCACCGCGAGGTACTCGTGCAGCGTCGTGGGCCGGGGCGTGTCCTTGTCGAGGACGATCGTCGCGGCCACATGCCGGGAGTCCTGAGTGGTGTACGTCACCGAGGTGTCCGCGGACGCGCACGCCCGGAGTTCCCCGACCAGGCCCCTGAACATGGTGGACGCCGTGCGTTCCCCGTCCTTCATGTGTGCGGCGATGGTCTCCTGGGCCAGCCAGTTCTGGTCCCCGTCGTTCTTGCCCGGACGGGCCTTCTCGATCCATGCGGCGCGCGCCAGGGAATCCGTCGCGGGCGTGCGCCGCGACCCGCAGTGCTCCTCGAAGAGGAACTTCTCGCCGTCGGCGAGCCGGGCCGAGGTGTCCAGCATCGGCCAGTGGTACGACGCGTTCATCGGGATGGAGCCGGACTCCATCCACTGGTGGAGGCGGTCGTCCGGGTCGTCCGGGTCACGGCCGGCGGCCGGCGACCAGGACGCGCCCGCAGGGGTGGTGGGCCCGGTCCCGGCCGTCTTTCCGGCGGCCGGGACCGACGGCGCACCCGAAGCCGACGGACCTGAGGCGGACGGGTCCGTGGCGGACGGGCTCGTGCCGGACGACGGCCGGGTGCCGTCGCCGCGCGGGCCGTCGTCGGTGGGACCGCAGGCCGTCAGCGAACCGATGGAGAGGGCCAGGACCAGGGGCGCGGCGAGCAGCCGGCCGGTGCGGGACGAGGCGGTGGTGGTCTTGGGCATGCTTCTCCCCGCTCACCAGGCCGGCTTGCGGTCGTGGCCGTAGCGGAACGGGCCCGCGGGGTGGTCCTCGAAGTGCAGGTGAGGACCGGTGACGTTTCCGGTGGACCCGACCCTGCCGAGCCGCTGGCCCGCCTTGACCCTCTGGCCGGGGTGCACGTCGCGCCAGGACAGGTGGCAGTAGACGTACACGCGGCCGTTGTCCGCCTGCAGGCCGATCCAGTTGCCGTAGGCGCCGCCCCGGCCGTCCGACCACTTGACGGTGCCGTCACGGACGGCGACGACCGGCGTTCTCTCCGGCGCCGCGTAGTCGTCCCCGGTGTGATACCCCGTCTGGTACCTGGGGTTCGGCACGCCGTACGCGTAGTTGATGCCGTGCCCCGGCACCGGTGAGCCGACCTTGCCGCCCGACGAACCTCCGTCGCCCTCCCGCACCTTGAAGCCGTACTCGGCTCCGAGCTTCTTGAGGGACGTCTTCCCGGGCACGCCGTCGGCCGCGCTGCCGGTGAATCCGAGGTGGCGCTGCCACTCGGCGTAGGCCTCCTTGGTGCGCGGGCCGAAGGTTCCCGGTGCGGACGAGTAGTCGAGGCCCACGGCCTTCTTCAGCGCCTCCTGCACGGTCAGGACGCTGCCGTTCCTCGCGCCGGGGTGGACGTCGGACAGGGACACCACTTCTGCTCGCTGCACGCTCGGCTCTCCCGTGAACAACTCGGCCACACTGCCGGCCACACTGTCGAATATGTCTCCGATGCCCGGCACGCTCAGTAGCCCTTCGGCGGCCGGCTCGGGTCGAACTGCTGGACCCGCCCGGCGAGGTTGGAGCCGTCGCGGTACACGCCGTACCTGACCATCACGTAGTTCATGGCCGCACAGATGTTGGCCACGCCGTCGTAGACGTTGTGCGAGGTTCCGGGCTGGTGGTTCTCGGCGAAGGTCTCCGGCATGACCTGCAGCAGCCCGCGTGTGCAGCTCTGGGGGTGCCCGTCGCTCTGCTCGGGCCCGTGGGCGTTCGCGTCGTAGGTGTTCACCGCGTTGAACCGGTAGGTCGATTCCCGCTTGGCCGCGGTCATGATGCCCTCCACCCAGTGGGTCTCGGGGACCTTGAGGATGTGGCAGGCCTCCTTCGCCGCCCTCGACGCGCTCCCGTCCGGCACGTGCTTGTACTCCACCGAGTCCAGCGGGATGGCGATGCGCCCGGTGCCCGGCTTGCCGTCGTCGTCCCGCTTGCGGTCGAAGAAGTCCAGCCCGTACACCCTGAACTTGTGCCGCTTGCCGAGCTCGACGAGCGAGTGGCGGCCGAAGACGCCGTCCGCGTCCGCGCCGGTGAAGCCGAGCTCGCGCTGGAACGCGGCCACCGCGGCCTTGGTCCGGGGGCCGAACGTCCCCGGCGCCGAGCTGTAGTCGAGCCCGACCTCCGCCTTCAGGGCGGCCTGCACGATCCGTATGGAGACGTTCCGCGCCCCGTAGACGACCTCGGAAGCCTTCACCTTGTGGTCCTCGTGGGGGAGCCGGTGTCCCTGCCAGCGCCACTCCTTGCGCGCCGCGCCGCCCCGGTGGTCGTGCGGATCAGCGGTCGGCGGGCACTCGTCGCCGGGGAACTTGGGCGCGAAGTACCCGACGATGCTCGCGCTCTTCCGCTCGGTCTTGTGCGCGTACACGCCGTTGCCCTGGTTGGCGTCCGTGGCGCCCGCCTCAACGGTGTTGCCGCCCTTGGTGTACACGTACGTCTCGTCGAATCCGACCACGAGCTCGGTGTGACCACCGTTGTGGAGGTTGACCCACGCCCCGACCGACGGGTATTCGGACCACTGGTCACGCTGCTTGGCCCACTCGGTGAACCCGTTGACGTTGGCGATGTGCGGCACGAACTCTTCCAGGCCCACGTCGGCGTACATGTCCCAGTCGAACATGACGCACCACGGCTCACCGTCCATGCCGTACTGCTTCCCGAACCGCGTCCGGTTGTTGTAGTCCCCGTCCACGTTCGTCTCGTAGACGCCCTCCTTGATGCTCTGGACGTGATCGACCAGCTTTCGCCACTTCGGCGTCGTCATTACCGTTCCACCATCCGAATTAGTCGGCTTTCGCGGGTGTATGTTTCCGCCCCTTTCGGAGCGGAAGGCCGCGATGGGACATCCGGGGGAAAGGGGTGCACGGGCGACCCCGGCGAGCGAAGTCCCCCGACCCCGGCGAGCGAAGTCCCCCGACGTCGTCGGGGAGTTCGCCACCGGGCGCGGACGGGGCCGCCTTCGTCTCCTCCGTTGACGAAGACGGCCGGCTGTCCGCGCGCCCGGCGCGGTCCGGAACTCCAAGTCCCGGCGCGCCACCGGATTGTGTCGACGTGCGCACTCAAATCCCCCTATGACGCTGGTTCGACGCAGCTTCTCGTCGAACCAGCGCGAGTCAAGCGTCCGGGAATCCGGCGGGAATGTCGTTAGCGCCCCGTGCACAAGTCCCTTAACCAGCAGTCGACTTACCGGCGACCAGTGCATGGCGCCGGTAGTCCTTCGGCGGAGTGCCGTACGCATTGCGGAAGGCGCGGCTGAAGTCGGCCGCGCAGGAGAAGCCCCGGCGGGTGGCGATGGCGTGGACGGGGGTGGAGTGCAGCGCGGGGTCGGTGAGGTCGCGGCAGGCGGCCTCCAGCCGCCGGCGCCGGATCCAGGCGGCGACGGTGGCCTCTTCGTGCTGGAAGAGGCGGTGCAGGTAGCTGAGGGAGATGTGGTGGGCGGCGGCGATCACGGCCGGGGAGAGGCCGGGGTCGTGCAGGTGCTCCTGGATGAAGCGCTTGATGCCCAGCATGAGGGTCCGCCGGCGGGTTTCCGGTGGGAGCGCGCTGTCGGTTTCGAGGGCGTGGGCGAGGAGCGCGGTGGTCAGGTCGGTCAGGACCGTGCCCAGCCGGGGCCCGTCGGAGGGCTGGTAGGGCGTGGTGTCCTCGCTCAGCCGGAGGAGGAACTGCGCCAGCAGCGCGCCGAGCCCCGACCGGGTCGTCATGCGCCGTGGGACCGCGCGACGGGCCCCGCCGCGCGGCAGGGGCAGCAGCGCCTTGGGGATCTCCGCCCCCACCGTGGTGACCGGGGCCTTACCGCCGAGGATCTCCCACGGCAGCGAGGAATCGTTGATGATCAGGTCGGACGGCCGGTACGCGACCTCGTGGCCGTCCCACCTGCCCGTCCCCGTCCCGGCCACGACGAAGGAGAGGTGGTAGAGCTCCGGGTCGGACTGCCGGACCAGCCGTGGTGTGCGCCGCATCACCACCTGCGGGATGGTGGCCGGCCACACGGACACGGCGCCGAGGTCCAGCACGCGCTGGGTGGCCCGGAAATCGTGGGCGTGGTCGCTGCTCAGATGGATCGGAGCATGGGTTTGCTCCAGACGCTCCGCCCAGTAGGACAACCGGTCCGCCGCCGGCACGTCCTCACTCCGGAAAACCGTCTCGTTCAGCATGTTTCCCCCTCCAAGCTGCACGCCCAAGGGGATGGTCACGGACCCGGATAAGCGTCTGATGAACGTCTGGGGACGGGGCCCGGCCGTGACCCGTCCGGCCCCCGACGGCTCGCCGTGTGCCCCCCTACCGGCAACCCTTGGGGAGTCGAGGCGGCCGACACGACGCTGCTCGTACGGAAGACGGGCGGGAGCGGAAGAGGCCGGTGCGGATGCGGCAGGTCGACGGGCCCCCTACGGGCGACGGGGAGCGGCGGGCGCGCCGCGAGCGGATGCCCCCGCCGGTGCGGCGCCTGGCGCGCTGGCTCCCCGCCCTGCTGATCGCCGCCGGCCTCGCCTTCGACCTGGGGACACCGCCCAGCTACACCGCCTCCCCCTTCTTCTCCGCCGCGCCGCTGGTCGCGGCGCCGCTCCTGTCGCTGGCCAGCACCGCCGTCATGGCCGTGGCCGCCATGGCCGGCGAGGTCTGGGGGGTGACGTACCGCAGCACCGCCCCGAACTACCACGAGTCGGTGACGGAGATCGCCACGGTCTTCGTCGTCTCCCTGCTGGCGCTGGTCATCAACCGGGTCGTACGGACCAGCGACGCCCATCTGGCGTCCGTACGGGACGTCTCGGAGGCCGCCCAGCGCGCCGTACTGCCGCTGCCGCCCGAGCGGCTGGCCGGGCTGGCGATCGCCGCCCGCTATGTGGGCGCGCGGGCGGACTCCGGGATCGGCGGCGACCTCTACGCGGTGCAGGACACCCCGCACGGCGTGCGGCTGATCGTCGGCGATGTGCGCGGCAAGGGCCTGGAGGCGGTGGAGGCCGCGGTGGTCGTCATCGGCGCCTTCCGGGAGGCGGCGGAGCAGGAGGCCACCCTGGAGGCGGTGGCCGGCCGGCTGGAGCGGGCGCTGCAGCGGGAGGGCAGACGGCGCGGAGGGCTGGACCGGTTCGAGGGGTTCACCACTGCCGTGCTGGCCGAGATCCCCGCCAACGGGCGGTCCGTACTGCGGGTCCTCAACCGCGGCCACCCGGCTCCCCTGATGCTCACCCCGGACGGCGGGCTGCGCGAGCTGGCCCCCGCGGCGCCGGCGCTGCCCCTGGGGATGAGTGAGGTGGCGAGCTGGCCCGACCGGTCGGACGAGATGTTCCTGCCGGCCGGCTCGCTGCTGCTGTTCTTCACCGACGGCATGACCGAGGCCCGCGACTTCCGCGGCCGCTTCTACAGCCCCTCGAACCGGCTGCGCGGCCGCCGCTTCCCCGGTCCGGACGCCCTCCTGGACACCCTCGTCGAGGATGTGGCAGTGCATACGGGCGGGGCGTCGGCGGACGACATGGCCCTGCTGGCGGTGCAGCGGCCCATGGGGGAGTAGGGCGGGGCGAGGAGCGCCGGGCCGCCGATCAGGGCGGGCCGAGGAGGGGCCGGCCCGGTCGGCCCCTACGCGCCGCTTCTGCTTACCTCCCCGTTCCGGGGTCCGTGCCCGGCAGCCGGTGCAGGCTCTCGCCGTGCGGGCCGGTGAGCGCGACCGGCCGCCCGTCCAGGGCGAGGGTCAGCCGTCCGTCCTCCGGGCGCCCGGCGTGGTGCTCCGGCGCGGTGATCCACGGCAGGACCGAGTGGTGCTCGTTGGAGATCCAGTGCCCGCCACCGGGCCGCTCGTCGAGCAGCGACCGTACGAGGCGCGCGAACTCCTCGCGGCGGGCGGGCGGAAGGTAGCTCAGCACCGCGCTGTGGAAGACGACCAGCGTCGCCTCGGGCGGTGCCGCGGCGGCCAGCGCGGGCAGCTCGTCGATCAGATCGCCGGGTACGATCCGCGGCCGCGGCGCCGCCCGTACGGCCTCGACGGCGGCGGAGAGCCGGGCCGCGCGCTCCCCCTCGCCCGGCCAGACGAGCGACTGGAGCCAGCGCAGATCGTCCGGTGCGCCGACGGGGTCGAGCGGGTTCAGATCGATTCCGGCCCGCCAGACGATCTCCGGCAGCCGGCCGGGCAGTTCCTCGGGTGCCCAGTCCGTACGGCAGCCGAAGACCACCGGGCCGTCCGGCGCCCCCACCTCGACGGTCCGCGGGCCGCCCGCCGGCCGCCCCTCGTACCCGGTGGCGGACTCGTACCGGTACCGGTAGCTGTCGGGGTGCAGGCACAGTCCGGCCGACGCGCCGACCTCCAGCAGCGCCAGCGGCTGCGGCAGACGGGCGAGCAGCGGCAGCAGCGTGGCGCAGCGGGCCGGCTCGTTGGTCTGGGTGGCGCGCTGCATGATCACCGCGCGGACCTCGTCCCAGTGCCGGACCGTCCACTCGCGCCAGCGACCGTACGCCGCCTCGCCGCGCGGGCCCTGCTCCGCGTGCGGGCCGTCGAGCTGGCGGACGGCGGCGAGCAGGAGGTTCGGCTGCTGCTTGTTGCCGGCCGGCAGCGACCCCGACAGCAGATCGCAGAACTCCGGGTCCTGGCTGATCCGCGCGGTCAGCTCCGCATGGGCGTCGGACCGTCCCCGCGCCTCCCGCCACGAGAACTCCCGGTAGCGCTCCGCCAGATCCGCCGCCGCGCTCCGGCCGATACCGCCCTTGACGTTTCCGGAGCTCACGGTGCTCCCCGCGCTCTCGACGTTGACGACCATGATCCGACGTTACGCCCTCACGTTGCGTAACTGAGGGGCGCCCCTCCGCATAACGACTGACGCACAATCAGCGCGAGATCGTTTAGCGGCGCATGGTCAACTCGCCCGGTTTGTGGGCATGGTGACCGAAAAAGTCCAGGCCAAACCTCATGCGGAACGGATAAGGATTCCCAGGAAGGCTTGGAAAACAGTCGCGACCTCTATTACTGTCCGATAACGCAGCGCGGTCGTCCCAGCCGTCGCAAGAGGCGGCACCGCGCGCCGACGCCGAATCCCGCACGCGCTTTTCACGCATCTCCAGCACTTCGAACTGCACCAAGGGAACCGGGGAACCACCACCTTGGGGTGAATCGGGCGCCTCCGCCAGAGTGGCCCGTAGGAGACCTTCCTGCTCCGAACCCGTCAGCTAACCCGGTAGGCGAGAAGGAAGGAAAGGAGTGCGCCCCCGTGGCGTCCAACAGGCCTGCCCCCGAGGCTTCGCCCGCATACCGGCTCGACGACCGAGGTGCCTTCGAAGGACCGGGTGATCCGGAGGGCATAGCGGGCACCGACGGCGACGGCCCTTGGGAGGAGTGGAATCCCACCGAGGAGTCGCTGCGACCGGTCCGCGGCAAGCACCGGGTGGCCAAGCAGCGCGGCGGCGGACTCGCCCGTAGTGGCACGGTCCTGGGCGTCGGCGTCATCGCGGCCGTCGGCGCGGGCGGCATGGCCACCGCCGAGGACCGTCCGCCGGTCCCGATATCCATGCCCGACATCGGCGGCATGGCCCACGACATCTCCGACAGCCTTCCGGATGCCGAGTCCCTCCCGGGGCTCGGCGGCCTCATATCCGACTCCGGCGCCGATTCCACCGCAACGGCCTCCGGAAGCGACTCCGCCGACCCCGTAGCCGCCGGTCCGCTCTCCCAGGTCACCCAGACCGGCACGACCGGTACGGGCACCAACGCCGGCGAGGCGCTGCGCAGCCGCATCCTCCAGCAGGCCGACGCGCAGCAGGGCGCCGCCGAGGAGCAGGCCCGCGAAGCGGCCGAGGGCGCCGCCATCAAGCAGGCGGCGACGGACGCGTCCGCGGCCCAGAAGACGGCCCAGGACGCGGCGGACAAGGCCGCGGCGGCCAAGAAGGCGGCAGAGTTGGAGGCCAAGCGCAAGGCCGAGGCGGAGGCGCGCCGGAAGGCGGAGGCCGAGCGCCTGGCCCAACTGGCGAAGAGCTTCATCGCCCCCGTCTCCTCCTACACCCTCACCGCCAGCTTCGGTCAGGCCGGCGACCGCTGGGCCGCCGACCACACGGGCCAGGACTTCGCCGCACCGACCGGTACGCCCATCAAGGCGGTGCACTCCGGCACCATCACCCAGGCCGGCTGGGCCGGTTCGTACGGCTACCGCATCGTCCTCACCCTCGACGACGGCACCGAGCTGTGGTTCTGCCACCTGTCCTCGATGGTGAAGACCTCGGGCAAGGTCAGCACCGGCGAGGTGATCGGCCGCGTCGGCGCCACCGGCAACGTCACCGGTCCCCATCTCCACCTGGAGGTACGCCCCGGCGCCGGCGACCCGATAGACCCGATGCCGTGGCTGCGCGATCACGGCGTGAACGTCTGAGCGCCCGGCCCGCCGGGCGACGCGCCTGAGGGCCTGCCGGGAGGCGGCCCGAGCGCGCCGCGGGAGGCCACTCCTCCCGCGGAATAACTCCCTCCCTCACCACGCTGCAACCACGTATGACCTCGACACAACCCACCCCCCAAAACCGCCGGAACCTCGGCTCGCTCGCCGTCTCCCCGCTCGCCCTCGGGGGCAACGTCTTCGGCTGGACGGCCGACGAAGCCGAGTCGTTCGCCGTGCTCGACGCGTATGCGGCAGGCGGTGGCAACTTCATCGACACCGCCGACGCCTATTCGGCCTGGGTGCCCGGCAACAAGGGCGGTGAATCCGAGACCGTCATCGGCAACTGGCTGGCCTCCCGCGGCAATCGCTCCGAGGTCGTCGTCGCCACCAAGGTCGGCGCCCACCCCGACTACAAGGGCCTGAGCCCGGCCACCGTCAAGTCCGCGGTCGACCAGTCCCTCAGCCGTCTGCGCACCGACTACATCGACCTCTACTACACCCACTACGACGACGAATCGGTCGAGGTCTCGGAGATCATCGGCACCCTCGACGAGCTCGTCCAGGCCGGCAAGGTCCGTGAGATCGCCGCCTCCAACATCTCCGCGCCGCGCCTGGCGGAGTCCCTGGCCTTCTCCGCCCGCGAGGGCGTGGCCCGTTACGTCGCCCTCCAGCCGCACTACAACCTGGTCTCCCGCGACACCTACGAGGGCGAACTCGCCGACGTGGCGGCCCGCGAGGGCGTGGCCGCCATCCCGTACTGGGCCCTCGCCTCCGGCTTCCTGACCGGCAAGTACCGCCCGGGCACCGATGTCGACAGCGCCCGCTCCGGGAAGGCCGGCCAGTACCTCGCCACCGACCGCGGGCTGCGCGTCCTTGAGGCCCTCGACACGGTCGCCGCCGCCCACGAGGCCGAGGTCGCGACCGTCGCCCTCGCCTGGCTGGCCGCACAGCCCACCGTCGCGGCGCCCCTCGCCAGCGCCCGCACGGTCAGCCAGCTGACGCCCCTCCTGGCCGTCGCCGACCTGACCCTCACGGAGCCCGAACTCACCCTCCTGAACGAGGCTTCGGCCTGATCCACCCACGGCGTGGACGGGGCGAGGTCGGGGCGGGGTCGGGGTACGCATGACGCCCCGGCCCCGCCCCGTACCCGCGCCGGTCGCCGGCCTCACTTCCCCCGACGGTCGACCACCGCCCACGACGCCAGCGCGACCCCGCCCGCGACCGCGAACACCGAAGGCCAGGCCCCGATCTTCTTCGCCAGCGGATGCGACCCCACAAAGGCCGCCACATACGCCCCACTCAACGCCGCCGCGGTCTTGGCCCCGGCCTTCTCCTGCCACCCCTTGGCCGCCACGGCCCCCGCCGCCGCGAGCGCCACCCCACCCAGGGGCCGCTTCTTCGTCCAACGGGCCACGCCGTAGCCGCCCAGCAGCCCACTCGCCGCCACCACACTCGTCGGTACGCCGGCCATCACAATCCTCCCGATCAGAGTCAACTTCCCCGAGCCTACGCGCGGGCGTTCCCGCGGGGGCTCACGGCGATCGGGGTGACGTGGTGATCAAGGCGTTGGCAGTATTCATCCATGACGAAGGCGAAATCGCGAAACCCCGTCAAGTTTGGCGCCCCAGCGGGGGTCTATGAAGGTCAGCACTTCGAGGGGCATGCGGAGTTGCATGCTCAGGGAGTGCATCGCCAACTCGGAAGGGGTATCTCCGGTACCGCGACGGAAGGCGTCGACTCCATCGTTCTCTCTGGTGGCTACGTCGACGATGAGTATGGCGAAACCGAGATCATCTACACCGGCGAGGGCGGGCGCGATAGGTCTACCCAGTGCATGGTCGCCGACCAGACCATGGACGCGAAGGGAAATGCCGGCCTGCTGCTCAATCAAGCCCTCGGCAACCCGGTACGGGTGATCCGAGGCTTGAACATCAAGCGACAGAAGGCCACCGGTGGCTATGTGTACTGCGGTCTCTTCCGGGTGGCCGAGAGCTGGACCACCATAGGCAGGGACGGCTTCCGGATCTGCCAGTTCCGACTCCTCAAGATCGAAGATGGCGAAACGGTGGATCCGCAACCCGTGTCGCCAGACGGCGACCTAAAAACCGATCTGGAAGAACAATTCCGCCGGACCGTCGCCTATGAGCGCCTTATGCGCGACTCGAAGGTGGTGCGCAAGGTCAAGGACATGTACGACGACACCTGCCAGGTGTGCGGTCTTCGGCTGGTGGTCTCGCCCGATGGCAAAGCGATCAGCCAGGCGGCCCATATTCATGCTGTGGGGAAGCCGCACTACGGACCGGACACGGTGGGAAATGTGCTGTGTCTTTGCCCAAACTGCCATGCACTCTTCGACCGCGGCGCCCTCCAGCTCACCGATGGACTTGACGTGATCAATGGGCTCACGCAGAAGTTCATTAGTGCGCTGACACGGGTCAAAGAGCACCAGATACAGGTGGAGTACATCCGCCAGCACCGAAGCCGATGGGCCGACCGGGCGGCCGTGACCGCACCCGAGGGTGGCGGCGCGTCGTATCGGGACTCGGCCGGGTGACGGTCATCGCTCGGCGTCCCGCAGTGCGCCCACCCCACTCTCCCCCTCCTTCTGCCCCCAAGCGCACGTCAAGGCCGGGCGCCCCCACGGCTGGTAGTGCCGCAGGTGCTCCAGCAGATGTCGTTCGCGGGTGGTGAAGTCGGGGGTGGGGCCGGTGAGGTGGGCGCGGCGGCGGTGGAAGGAGAGGGCGGTGGCGAGGGCGGTGTACTCGGTGACGGCGCGGGCGGCGGCGGGGCCCTGGGCGCGGTGGGCCAGGTCGCGGGCGAGGGCGCGGGTGGTGAGGGAGGAGAGGGCGGTGGGTTCGGTGGGGTCGAGCCAGCCGGCGGTGATGTAGGGGGCGAGGTAGCCGCGCAGGGAGAGCAGTTCCTGGCCGCGGGTCCACACGGCCAGCCAGGTCAGGGCGAGGAGGACGGGGACCATGAAGAGCCCATAGACGACCAGGAATCCGAGGTCGCCCAGGGTGGAGGCGGCGTTCCAGATGGCGTGCAGGAGCACGGCGGTCAGCAGGCCCAGCACGGCGAGGGCGATACGGGCGGGGCGGCGGCGGGGGTAGCGGGTGGCGGCTATGCCGAAGGCCAGGCCCGTGAGGATGGTGAAGAGCGGGTGCGCGAAGGGGGAGACGACGATGCGGACGAAGAAGGTGCCGGCGGTGAGCGAGTCCAGGCCGGAGTGGCCCATGGACTGGTCCTGGCCGAAGGCGTTGCCCAGATAGAGGACGTTCTCGGTGAAGGCGAAGCCGGTGGCGGTGATGCCGGCGATGACGATGCCGTCGGTGATGCCGTCGAAGTCGTGCCGGCGGAAGCGGTAGAGCAGGAGGACGGCGGCGGCCTTGACCAGCTCCTCGACGACCGGGGCGATCACCGTCGCGCCCCAGGCCTCGGCCTCGGTGGGGGACGTCGAGGCGATGTTGGCGGCCAGCCAGTCGGTGGCGAAGCCGTTGGCCAGCAGCGCGACCAACGCGGCGGCGCAGGCGCCCCAGGTGAAGGCGAACGCGAGGTTGCGCCAGGGCTCGGGCTCGATGCGGTCGAGCCAGCAGAACGCCGCGATCAGGAGCGGTACGGGGAAGACGGCCAGGCCGAGGCCGACCAGGAAGCCCTCGGCGCCCGTCTCCTGGCGGACCATGCCGATGATGATCACGCCGGAGAGCGCCAGCAGGGAGATCAGCGCGACGGCGCGGATGGTCCTGCTGTGCCAGGGCGGCGTACGGCGGCGCGGGCGGAGCGGCCCGTGCGCGGCGGCCGGGCCGGCGGTGTCGGGCCGGTGGGCGTGGGGCGGGTACGGCGTATGGGGTGTGTACGGGGGAGGGGCCGGCGGGCGGTGCGGGTGCGGGGACGGCTGGGACGAGTACACCACTCGACCCTAACCAGGGACGCGCGCCCTACTCGCCGAGGCGGCGGAAGAGCAGGTCATGGACGACGTGCCCCTTGTCCAGCCCCTGGCCCTCGAACTTGGTCAGGGGCCGGAAGTCCGGACGCGGCGCATAGCCGGAGTAGAGGTTCTCAAGCGTCGGCTCCGCGGAGAGGACCTCCAGCATCTGCTCGGCGTACGGCTCCCAGTCGGTCGCGCAGTGGACCAGCGCGCCGGGCCTGAGCCGGGTGGTCGCCAGCGCGATGAACTCCGGCTGGATGAGGCGGCGCTTGTGGTGGCGCTTCTTGGGCCACGGGTCGGGGAAGAAGACGCGCAGACCGGCGAGGGAGCCGGGAGCGAGCATCTCGCGCAGCAGGATGATCGCGTCGCCGTTGGCCACCCGGACGTTGGACAGACCGTTCCGCTCTGCGAGACCGAGCAGATTGCCCTGCCCCGGGGTGTGCACATCGCAGCCGAGGATGCCGGTGGCCGGGTCGGCGGCGGCCATCTGCGCGGTGGCCTCACCCATTCCGAAGCCGATCTCCAGGACGACCGGCAGTCCGCCGAAGAACTCGTCGAGATCGATACGGGAGAGCCCGTCGATGTCCCTGCCCCACCGGGGCCACAGGCGGCGCAGCGCATCGGCCTGGCTGGGCGAGACGCGGCTGCGGCGGGGCTGGAAGGAGCGGATCCGCCGCTCGTGATGCGAGCCCGCGGGGTCGGCCGCGGGACCGGTCCCGTCGGGGAACATGGGCGCACCGCGCCGGGGGCTGGCGGCGGAGACGGCCGTGGCGCCGAGGCTGCGGGCTTCGTGAGCGGCGGATGCCTGCGCGGGGGCCTGGGGAGCGCCTGCTTCGGCGGCGCCGGCTTCCAGCGGGGTGGCTTCAGGGGTGACGGGGTTCTCGGACACAGTGCGTCGATTCTACGGATGGTGGCGCGGCGGGCGGGAATCGCCGGCGGGCGGGACGCCGGTCACCCGCTCGTCCCGCCCAGCACCCCCAGCGCCCTGCGCGCCACCTCCCTGCCGATGGGCAGGGAGGCCGTGGCCGCGGGGGAGGGGGCGTTGAGGACGTGGATCATGCCCGGGGACTCGCTGAAGAGGAAGTCGTCGACGAGGGTGCCGTCGGGCAGGACGGCCTGGGCCCGGACGCCGGCCGGCGCGGGGAGCAGGTCCTCCTCGCGGGCGGCCGGCAGGAGGCGGCGGACCGCGTCGGCGAAGGCGTGCCGGGACAGCGAGCGGTGCAGTTCGCCGGCGCCGTAGCGCCAGTGGCGGCGGGCTATCCGCCAGGAGCCGGGGTAGGCCAGGGTGCCGGCCAGCTCGCCGGGGCGGACCGTGCGCCAGTCGTAGCCCTCGCGAGCCAGGGCGGGGACGGCGTTCGGGCCGATGTGGACGGCGCCGTCGATGCCGCGGGTCAGATGGACGCCCAGGAAGGGGAAGGCGGGGTCGGGGACCGGGTAGACCAGGCCGCGGACGAGGGCGGCGGCGCGCTCCGGGGCGAGGGTGAAGTACTCGCCGCGGAACGGGACGATCCGCATGCCCGGGGCGTCGCCCGCCAGCCGGGCGATCCGGTCGCAGTGCAGCCCGGCGCAGTTCACCAGGGCGCGGGCCCGGTGGACCGTGCCGTCGGCGGTACGGACCGCCACCCGCCCCGGGCGGCGGCCGATCGTGGTCACCTCCGCGCCGTAGACGATCCGGGCGCCGGCGTCCGTGGCGAGCGTGGCGAACCGGCGGGCGACGGCGCCGAAGTCGCAGACGCCGGTCGTGCCGACATGGATGGCGGCCAGGCCGCGCACCTCGGGTTCGTACTCCGCTATCTGGGCGGGGCCCAGCTCGCGCACCGGCAGGCCGTGCTCGCGGCCGCGCTGGATCAGGCCGTGCAGCCGCGGCAGCTCACCGCGGTCCGTGGCGACGATCAGCTTGCCGGTGACCTCGTGCGGAATGTCGTGTTCGGTGCAGAACTTCACCATCTCCGCCGAGCCCTGCAGGGCGAAGCGGGCCTTGAGCGAGCCGGGCGGGTAGTAGATGCCGCTGTGGATCACGCCGCTGTTGCGCCCGGTCTGATGCCGGGCCGGACCGGGTTCCTTCTCCAGGACCACGACCCGCGTGCCCGGTGCGGCCCGCGTGATCGCATGGGCCGTAGAGAGCCCGATGATGCCCGCACCGATCACCAGCACATCGCAGTCGTACGCCGCCACTGCACCTCCCCAACCGCATGACCGCAGGCCCGACCGTCGCCGCGGGCCCGCGCGTCATTCGCCGCCGACGTATCCCATCATGACGGTCGGCACTGACAGCGCCGTTCGGGCCGTGGCCGCCGGCCCGCCCGCCCGCGACCCGCCCGGCGGCTCGGGCCGGAGCACCGCCCGGCCCCGTCCGACCCCGATCCACCGGTGGCACCGATCCCCCGGCCCGTCCTTATGCCGGCGCCGCCAGCAGCGGACGCGCCCGCTCCCGCAGCTCCACCACCCGGGGTTCGTCGCCGTACGGCTCCAGGCGGTGCAGCAGATCGCGGACGTACTCCGTCGTGCGGGCCGAGGAGATCCGTCCGGCCACCTCGACCGCCCGGGTGCCCGCGGCGCACGCCGCGTCCAAGTTGCCGGACTCCAGTTCGGCCACCGCCGACACCACCAGACGCAGCCCGTGGGAGCGTACGAACTCCTCCGTGGGGCGCGAGAGCGCCTGCTCGGTGAAGCGGCGGACCTGGCGGGGCAGCCGCAGGTCCCGGTAGCACTCGGCGGCGTCGGCGGCGAAGCGCTCGTAGGAGTAGAAGTCCAGCCACGACGGGTCGGGGTCACCGCTGCGGGAGCGCTCCAGCCAGCCCTCGGACGCCTTCAGCGCCACCTCGCAGGCGCGCGCCTCCCCGGCCTTGGCCTGCGCCCGGGCCTCCACCAGGCGGAAGAAGCTCATGGTGCGGGCCGTCGCCAGGCCGCGGTTGCGCTCCAGGGCGGCCTGGGCGAGGTCGACGCCCTCGTCGGCGAAGCCGCGGTAGGTCGCCTGGAGGGACATCGAGGCCAGCACGTACCCGCCCAGGGGGACGTCGGCCGCCGCGCGGGCGAGCCGCAGCGCCTGGATGTAGTAGCGCTGCGCGGCCTCCTGCTGGCCGGTGTCGAAGGCCATCCACCCCGCGAGCCGGGTGAGTTCGGAGGTCGCCCCGAAGAGCGCCCGGCCCACCTCGTCGCTGTACGAGGCGAGGAGCAGCGGCGCCGCGTCCACGCGCAGGCACTCCGGCACCATCGACGAACGCCAGTCCCCGCCGCCGTACTTGGAGTCCCAGCGGCGCGCGTCCTCCGCCGCCTCGCGCAGCTTGCTGACGTCGCTGTGGCCGACGTGCTGCGGGATCCCGCCGTCGCCGGCCGCCGCGGCGTCCTTGTCGCGCGCCTCGGCCGCCTCCCGCGCCACCGAGCTGTCGGCCGGGGATATCAGCCAGCGCGAGGCGGGAGTGGCGTACGCGCTCACGGCGAAGGATCCGGCCAGGCTCTGCCAGATGCCGCCCCCGCCGGCCCGCCGTCCGGCCAGATCGAGACGGTAGAGCTCGGTCGCGGAGCGCACCGCGGCGCCCACGTCGCGGGGAAACGCCAGGCCGACCTCGGGCGCCGGATCGGCGTCCGCCAGCCCGATCTCGTGCAGCGGCACCGGCCGGCCCAGTTTGCTGCCGATGGCGGACGCGATCAGATGAGGCGCGGCGCCCTGGGGCACCATGCCCTTGGAGACCCACCGTGCCACCGACGTCTTGTCATAACGAAGCGTCAGCCCCCGCTGCGCACCGAGGTCGTTGACCCGGCGCGCCAGTCCGGCATTGCTGATACCCGCGAGGGCGAGTACGGTGCCGAGCTTTTCGTTCGGCCCGCGTATATCCCTGGACATGCGCACCCCTCGACACACCGACAGCCGCCCCGCTACCCCGGGGCATGCATCCACCCAGAGTAGTTCGCCGAATCCCGACCGTTAAGAGCCGGTGTCCCGGATGGCGAGATTCATGTTCAAACAGGGGTGCGGGAATTGGCATGTGCTCCGGGTACGTGTGCCCGTGCGCCCGTCCGTGCGCGCTGGCCGCCCGTCGCCGGGAGCGCTTCCATGGCTTCTGCGTGGGTCGGCCCGCTGCACTGGATCCAGTGGGCTGGGGGACACCGTCACCTCATTCCCCGCGGGTGACGGTCCGGTCCGGGGGGCGAAGCCCGCCTCCCGGACCGTCGCGCAAGCCGGTCGCCGACCGGCAGCCCACCGGTTGACGCGACGCCCGATCGTGTCAACTCGACTACAGGGAACGGACTTTGGCCGAAAATCGACGGATGGTGATTTCGCGCCGCCGTGCACTCCGAGCCGCCCCGGGGGCCACACGGGGGGCCTTCCGGGGTTGATGCGACGACGTGCGCGCCCGAGGCCGGGGCGCGTCGCTCCGAGGCCGCCCGTCCGCCCCTGCGGTCCCCCGTCGGTCCCGCCCGTTGGCCCGTTGCCGGTCCGCCGAGAGCGCGTCCGTACCACGCGCCTACCGCGAACTGCTCGTATACGGGCCCGCCTCGGCACCTCCTCCGCGCCCCCGTCATGGCAGCATGGTCGCCGCAACAGCTTGGCGACAGCTTGGCAATCCGCTGTACGGGGCGGCCCTCGGCCCCGGCGGACGGGGAATCGGGTGGAGGCGGCGATGCGCTGGTTGGTGGGGTGGAGCAGTGCCCCCACGGGATCGTCCGCCACAGGGCCGGCAGCGGGTGCGGAGAGCCGCACGGTCCTGCCCGTAGGCGCCCAACTCCTGTGGGGCGACCCGGATCCGCTGTGGGCGGTCGGCGACTGGCGGCCGGACGAGGTCCGCGTCGTACAGGCCGACCCGGAGACCCGGCTCGTCGTGTTCGGCATCTGCGGGGCCACCGACGACCAGCTGCGGGTCGGCCTCTTCGCGGCGCGCGGGGGCGCACTGCGCCACCTCACCGCCTGGCCCGGCAGCTACACCGCCGTCGTCCAGGTGGGGCGGCGGATCACCGTCACCGGCGACCTGGCCGGTGCCCGCCCGGTCTTCCACGCCCCCTGGGCCGGCGGCACCGCGTACGCCACCGCCGCCCTTCCGCTCGCCGACCTGATAGAGGCCAGCCTCGACGTCGGACATCTGGCCGCGCTGCTGGCCTGCCCGGACGCCCCCGAGGCGCTGGGCGCCGGCACGCCCTACGAAGGGGTGCGCAGGATCCCGCCCGGCCACGCCCTGGTACTGCGCGGCGGCGCCCGCGACGTCACCTCCTACGAGCCGACCGCCTCGCTCGCCGTCGCCGCACCCCAACTCGCCCCGGAGCAGGCCGTGGACGGCGTCCGCGACGCGCTGGTCGAAGCGGTCCGCGCCCGGCTGGCCGGGCCCCGCCACGCGCCCGATCCGGACGGTCTCGACGGGCTCGACCCCGGCCCGGTGCCCGGTATGGGGCCCGCCGAACGGCGCGCCGCACGGGGCGGGCCGGCCCCCGGCATCGGCGCCGACCTCTCCGGAGGAAGCGCCTCGGGGACCCTGGCCCTCCTGGCCGCCGGCCTCCCCGGCCAGCCGGGACGGCTCAACGGCCATGGCGAGCGGCTGCTGGCCGTCACCTTCAACGACCGTGCCACCAAAGGCGTGCAGGCCCACCGGGACGCCGAACTGGAGCGCGCCCGCAGCATCGCCGACAACCCCAGGCTGCACCATGTCGTCGTCGCGGCCGGCGAAGAGGCCCTCCCGTACGCGGACCTCGAAAGCGGCCCGCTCACGGACGAGCCGGGCCCCTCGCTCACCACCGCGAGCCGCCATCGCCGCCGGCTGCTGGCCGGCAGCGCGGACCACTTCGTCGGACACGGCGCCCGCCAGGTCCTCGACGCCCACCCGGCCCGGCTCGCCGACCTCCTCATGGACCGTCGCCGGCGCCACCTCCTGCGCCCGGTCACCGCGCTGGCCAAGGCGGACGGCCCGTCGGCGCACTCCGTGCTCGTGCCCTTCACCGTCTACCGCGCCGCCCGCAGGCTCGCCCGTATGCCGTACCCGGCCGGTATCGCCGACACCGCGCGCCGCCTGCTGGAGCGGCAGTTCGCCGACGAGCCGGTGGTCGGCGGGGCGGTGGACGCCTCGCTGGCCGCGCTCGCCTGGTGCCGGCCGGGGCCCGCGGCGCGCTGGCTCACCGGAGAGGCGCTGGCCGAGGTGTCGGTGCGCCTCAGCGACGCGGCGGCCCGCTCGTCGGCCGCGGGCCGCCCCGGCGAGCGGCGGGCCCGCGCGGCGCTGGCCCGCCAGGCCGCCGACCACCGGGTCTTCGAGCAGGCCGCCGAGGTCCGCAACCAGCGGCTGCACGCCCCCTTCCTCGACAACCAGGTGGTGCTGGCCTGCCGCGCCCTGCCGGACACCCTGCGGGTGCAGCCGGGGGCACGGGCGGCCGTACTGCGCTCCGTACTGGCCGGCGCCGGCGTCCGGGACCTGCCGCCCGGGTGGGGCGCCACCTCGCACCTCACCCAGGCGGCGGCGGTGCGCGCCGGGCTGCGCGGCGCGGTCGGCGAACTGGTGCGGCTCTTCGACGCACCGCTGCTGGCCGACGCGGGGCTGATCGAGGCGCGGGTGGTCCGCAAGGCGCTGCGGGCCGCGGCGGAGGGCGCGGCGCTGCCGCTGGACGGGCTGGCCGAACTGGTCTCCACGGAGCTGTGGCTGCGACGGCTGGTGGCGCGGCGGGGGACGTGCTGGACCGGGGCGGAGGGCGCGCGCCAACGGGCGCTCGCGCAGGGCGTGGTTCCCCGGGCACGGCTGTCGTGAGGCGGGCACCGTCCCGCGGCCCGGCGGCCCCGCCCCCGCGACGTCCCCTCAGCGACGGCTGATCGGCGACGTCGCCTCCACGGCAGCTGAGCTGCGAGGACCTCTCAGCGGTGGCTGATCAGCGGCTACGTCTCAACGGCAGCTGATCTGCGACTGCGCCCAGTCCCCCACCACCGCCACATCGAGCGGCGACACCGGCTCGGCCACCAGCCGCAGCGTCTTGCGGCCCGCCAACGGGACGTGCACCGGCACCGCGACCTGCCCACCGCGCACCACCGCCGACCGCCACAGCCGCTCGCCGTCCGCGTAGACGGAGAAGCGCAGCGCACCCCGCCCCAGGTTCAGATCGTCGACACCCACGACGGCGTCATACGCGGTGCACTGGCGGTTCAGGTCGATGACCACCGAGGACGGCGCATGCACGCTCACACCGTGCCCGTACGTGGTCCCGGCGACCTGCGGGGACTGCCGCTGCCACAGCCAGCTGCTACCGAGGGAGCGCACCTCCGGTTTGGTGCCGTCGCCCATGAAGTCGTGGTCGAGCGTGTTGAGCCGGTACGCGGTCGGCTCGGGCAGCGGCGGCTTGGGGGAGGGCTCGGGCGGCGTGGGCGTGGGCGCGGGCGTCGGAGGGGGCGTCGCGGACGGAGTCGGCGTGGGCCTCGGTGACGGCTTGTGCGGCGTCGGCTCGGGCGTCCGCGCGGGGCTCGGCCGATGCGTCGGATCCGGCTTCGGGGCCGGCGCGGCACCGGCTGCCGGCGGCAGCGGCTTCGCCGGCGCCGGCGAGGGCTTCTGCGGTGCGGCCGGAGCCGGCCGCGGAGGTCTGGCCTGCGGCTGCGGCGCGGGCTGCGGGCCGCCGGTCAGCGTCAGCGCGAGCGCCGCGCCCGCCACCACCACCGCCCCGACGCCGATACCGACCTTCACCGGCGCGCCGAGCCCCTCGCTCAGGACGGCACCACCGGCACCTCCCGCACCGGAACCACCACCCGCGGCCGCGGCCGCGCCGGCACCGGCCGCCGCACCCGCCCCGGCGGCCCCCACCACCGCGGCGGCCGCCTTGACGGCGTACCCGGCGGCGAACCAGCCGACGACCGCGATCGGCAGCAGCGCACCGATCCGCTGATTGACGTCCGCGACCTCCAGCGCGGCCATCCGGCACCGGCCGCACTCGTCCAGATGCTTGCGCAGCCCCCGCTCGGCCCGCATCCGCAGCCCACCACGGGCGTACGCGCCGAGCCGGTCGGCGTACCGGGCGCAGTCCCCGCCGGCCGTCAGCGACCGGCTGACGTGCGCCTGGAGGTACGCCTGCCGCAGCCCCTCCCGGGCGCGGTGCGCCAACACGGCGGTGGCGTTCGCGGTCAGCCCGAGCAGCGGGGCGACCTGGCTGGGTGACTCGTCCTCCACCGTGGTGTGCCACAGCACCGTCTGATAGCGCTCCGGCAGACTGCGGAACGCCTGTATGGCCATGGACTGCTCGGCCTCGTGCATGGCCCGCACATCCGCGCCCAGATCCAGTGTGTCGTCGTCCCTCGACGAACCGGTAGCGGTCACGGCGAACACCGCGAAGTCCTCGACCAGCTGCTCGCGCCGCGAGGTCTTCGCCCAGGAGGCGGCGACCCGTCGCACGGTCGTCAGCAGATACGCGCGCACCGCGGAATCCGGGCCCGCGCCGCCGCGCACCGCCTGGAGCGTACGGGCGAAGACCTCGCCGGTCAGATCCTCCGCGGTGTGCACGTCCCGGCAGCACCGGCGGGCGTAGCGCCGGATCGCGTCGGCGTGCCGGCGGTACATCTCCTCGTACGCGCTGTCGTCCCCGGCCCGCATGTCGGCGATCAACTGGGCGTCGGACGGCGGGAGTTCACCGCCCTCGGGGTCGGCGGAGGGGGCCGTACGGCCGCTCGGGCCGCGCTGCGGCGGCACGCTGTGGCCCTCGCCCGCCGGACCGCCGGCGCGGTCGTGCCGCTCGGCCGGCCCGGCCACCGGGGGAGTGGCCCCCAACGGCCCGGTCTGGCCAGGCACCTGCCGCGACGGCGCCGTCTCGCTGTCGCGCCGTTCGTCCCGCCCGTCAACACCCATCGCCGAGGCCCCCGAAGCCGCCGTCACACCCGAATACCGCGCAAGAGTGCCACATCGCGCCCCGGCGCCTGAGGGGACGGCCGGCCAACCACTCGTCCGGGGCGGGTACACGGACGACCGCACGGGCGTTCACCCGTACGAGCCGCACCGGCCCGCCCGGCCGCCCGGTCCGGCGGACCCGGCTGTCGGGCCCGTCCGGACGCGGCCGGCCGGCGGACGTCACCGGGCGGGGCGCGAGCGCAGCCCCTCCAGCAGGATCTCCAGCAGCCGCGCGGAGGCGGCCTGCTGATGAGCGGGATCGGGCAGCGCGGGCGCGCCCGTGGCGATCACCAACAGGACGTCGGAGACCGTCACATCGGCCCGCAGCTCACCGGCCCCCCGGGCCCGCTCCACCAACCGCCCGACGACCTCCAGCAGCGCCTCGGCGCCGGCCGTCTCCCCGGCCGGGCCCGACGCGCCCTCGGCGGCCGTCGGCTCCTCCCGCCGCTCGACCAGCCGGAGGTCGGCGGGCGCGCCGTCCGCGCCGGGCGCCACCCGCTGCTGCGGCACCCGGGCCTCGCCCAGGCCGTCCGGCAGCCGCGCGGCGTCCGGGCCGTCCGGCGCGGGCTGTACGGACCGGTCGGTGTCCGCGCTCACCCGCAGGATGCCCGGCGGCAGCAGCCGTCCGGCACCCGAGGCGACCGACGTCCGCAGAAAGCGGGACAGCGCCGACCACGGGTCCTCCTCCTGGCCCAGCGCCGCACGCGCCTGGTCCGTCAACCGGGAGGTCTCCTCCTCGGCTATTCGACGGACCAGGATGTCCTTGCTCGGGAACCGGCGGTAGACCGTGCCGACACCGACCCGGGCCCGGCGCGCCACGTCCTCCATCGGGGCGCCGTACCCCAGCTCGCCGAAGACCTCGCGCGCGGCGCGCAGCACATGCTCCAGATTGCGCTGCGCGTCGACCCGCAGCGGCGTGCTCCGGCCGCCCGCGCCCGTACCGGCGCCGTTGCCGCCGCCCCCGTTGGTGTTGCCGTTCCCATTACCGGCGTTGTTGCCGATGCTGCCGCCACCGCCGTCCGAGGCATGTGCCATCGCGACGGCTGCCGGCCATTGAGAGCCCTGAATATGCATATTGATCCCCCGGTTATGACGTCTCCCCCCGGAGACTCCCCGCCCTGACGGTCGGGGCGTACCGACGAGAGGGTGCACCCCAACGAGATACGAACATAGTTGAGCCCGGGTCAAGATTGAAGGGGGCGTTCCGCGCAGTGCGCCCCCCGATCGGCCCAACGGGCCGGATCCGCCCGGATTTCGCCCCTACCCGCCCGCGTCGCCCGCGCCTGACCAGCGCGCCTTCTCCCAGGTGCACGGAATCAGCCGTTCCGTCCCCAGCGCCGCGCCCGGTCACACATTTCGACGAGCCTGTGGACAAAGGCGCCCCGGCGGTGCGTCATGGAACAGTGCTGTGCTTTCCCGGGGGTGCAGCGCCCGATAAGGGGCCGCGCCGCCGGCCGGCCTACGGATCGGTGGCGCCCCGGGCCTGGTCGACCCGCGAGGAGAACCCCTGTGAAGGCAGTGTCTTCGAACGACGTGGCGCGCATTCTCGTTGTCGGCGGTGGCTACGTGGGGATGTACACCGCCCTGCGGCTGCAGCGGAAACTCAAGCAGGAGCTGCGCCAGGGAACCGCCGAGATCGTCGTGGTCGACCCCGAGCCGTACATGACCTATCAGCCGTTCCTGCCCGAGGCCGCGGCCGGCTCCATCTCCCCGCGCCACGTCGTCGTGCCGCTGCGCCGCGTGCTGCCGCAGTGCAAGGTCGTCGTCGGCGAGGTCACCGCCATCGACCACGCCGAACGCAAGGCGACGATCACCACCCTGGCCGCGGAGGAGACCGGCACCGGCGCCGTCGAGGTGGCCTACGACGAACTGGTCCTCGCACCGGGCTCGGTCTCGCGTACCCTGCCCGTCCCGGGCCTGGCCGACGTCGGCATCGGCTTCAAGACCGTCGAAGAGGCCATCGGACTGCGCAACCACGTCCTCGAACAGCTCGACATCGCCTCCTCCACCCGCGACCCCGCCGTCCGCGACGCCGCGCTGACCTTCGTCTTCGTCGGCGGCGGCTACGCGGGCGTGGAGGCGCTGGCCGAACTGGAGGACATGGCCCGCTACGCCGTCCGCTACTACCACAACGTCCAGCCCGAGGACATGAAGTGGATCTTGGTCGAGGCCACCGACCGGATCCTGCCCGAAGTGGGCCCGGACATGGGCCGCTACGCCGTACGGGAGCTGCGCGGCCGCAACATCGACGTACGGCTGGAGACCAGGCTGGAGTCCTGCGAGAAGCGCGTCGCCGTACTGAGCGACGGCTCCCGCTTCCCCACCAGAACCCTGGTGTGGACCGCCGGCGTCAAACCGCACCCCATTCTCGCCGCGACCGGGCTGCCGCTGAACGGCCGCGGGCGCCTGAAGTGCACCGCCGCGCTCCAGGTGGACGGCGTCGAACACGCCTGGTCCGCCGGAGACGCGGCCGCCGTCCCCGACCTGACGGCCGAGCCGCCGGCCAAGCCCGACGAGCCCCGCACCGTCTGCGCGCCCAACGCCCAGCACGCCCTGCGCCAGGCCAAGGTCCTCGCCGAGAACGTCGCGGCGGCCGTGCGCGGCGGCCCGATCGTGGACTACGAGCACAAATACGCCGGCTCGGTGGCCTCCCTCGGCCTGCACAAGGGCGTCGCCCACGTCTACGGGCGCAAGCTGCGCGGCTACCCGGCGTGGTTCATGCACCGGGCCTACCACCTCGGCCGGGTGCCGACCTTCAACCGCAAGGCCCGGGTGCTGGCCGAGTGGACCCTCGCGGGCCTGTTCAAACGCGAGATCGTCTCGCTCGGCTCGCTGGAGAACCCGCGCGCCGAGTTCGAACTCGCCGCGGGTACCGGCCGGCACAACGAAGCCAGCTGACGCGCCACGACACCGGTGGAGCAGACCCACCGTCACCCGTACGGCGGCCGGAGACGGCGGAGCGCGGAACTCCACACCGGCTGCCGGGCGTCTGACGGATGACCGTCCGGTCGGCCACACTGGACGTGTGACCATGGGTGGGCTCGTATCTGCAAAGAGTGACAATCACGAGGATTCTGGACGTTTGCTGCATTCTGCAAAAGGGCGCCGAGAGTGTCCCCAGCCCCTCCCCCGGCCGACGGCCGGGAGGTCCCGCCATGCCGACGGCCCGATCCCGCGCGACGACGCGAAGTAAGAGGTACCCCTCCGTGATCTTCACGCGCTGGAGCGCCAAGTTCCCCGGCACGCAGCGGCGCGCCGCCGCACGGTCCGACCGCGCCGCACCCCGCCCCGCCCCCGGCACGCCGGCCGCCCCGCCCGCCGACGGCCCCGAGCCCGCAGCCCCGACCGCCGACGGCCCGGCGGCCCCCGCCACGGCCGCCACCGGCTCCGTCCCCGCGGCCCGCGACGAGCGCGCCGACCCGGACACCTCCCAGGAAGCCACCCCCGTGGCCCTGCCGCCCACCGTCGACGCCCTGTCCGTCCACGACATCCTCGGCACCATCCCCGCCCTCGTGGCCGTCGTCTACGGCCCCGAGCACCGCCTCGCCTACGTCAACGGCGCCTACGCCACCGTCTTCGGCCCCCGCCCGGCAGGCCGGACCGCCCGCGAAGCCCTCCCCGAACTCGACGCACTGGGCCTGCTGCCCCTCATGGACCAGGTCCTGCGCAGCGGCAAGCCCCGTACGGTCAAGTCCCGCAAGGTTCCCGGCGGCGCCACCGGCGACCGCACCCGCGACGGCTACTACACCTTCACCTGCACCCCGATCGAGGTCGCCGCCAGCGGCCCGGCACCCGACCCCGAAGTCGCCTGCGTCGCGCCCCACAAGGGCGTGCTGGTCTTCGGCGCCGAGGTCACCGACCAGATCGAGTCCGCCGAACGGCTGCGCGCCAGCGAGGCCCGCCAGCGCGAGGCCGCGGTCACCCTCCAACGCTCCCTGCTGCCCCAGGAACTGGAGCAGCCCGACGACCTCCGCGTCGCCGCCACGTACCAGCCCGGCGGCATGGACGCCGCGGTCGGCGGTGACTGGTACGACGTCATCACCCTCGGCGCCGGCCGCACGGCCCTGGTCATCGGCGACGTCATGGGCCGCGGAGTGCGCGCCGCCGCCGTCATGGGCCAGCTGCGCACCGCCGTACGCGCCTACGCCCGCCTGGACCTCCCGCCGCACGAGGTCCTGCAACTCCTGGACGGCCTGGCCGCCGAAATCGACGCAAGCCAGATCGCCACCTGCGTCTACGCCGTCCACGACCCCAACGAGGGCCGCCTGGTCTACGCGTCCGCCGGCCATCTGCCCATCCTCGTACGCGACCCCGACGGCACGGTCCGCCGCGCCGCCGAACCCACCGGACCGCCCCTGGGAACCGGCGGCTGGCTGCACACCTCGGGATCCGTCCCGCTCGGGCCCGGCAGCAGCGCCGTCCTCTACACCGACGGCCTGGTCGAGCGCCGCGACAAGGACATCGACGACGGTGTCGAGGCACTGGAGCGCGCCTTCGCCGGCGCCGCCGGCGACCCCGACATCGTCTGCGACCGCCTGCTGCGTGCCCTCGGCATCACCGCCACACACGACGACGACGTCGCCATCCTCGTCCTCCAGCACCCCGAGCGGACCGGCCATGACGCCGAGCTGTTCCACAACGCCGCCCTCGAACTCCACGGCGGCATCGAAGCGGCCCCGCGCGCCCGCGCCTTCGCCTCCGGCGTCCTGGCCTCCTGGCGCTTCTCGCCCGAACTGCACGACCTCGGCGTCCTCGCGGCCAGCGAGCTGGTCGCCAACTCCCTGCAGCACGGCACACCTCCCATGCGGCTGCGCCTGCGCCGCACCGACCGCCGCCTGATCGTCGAGGTCACCGACGGCGACGACCACCTGCCCCGGCGGCGCCGCGCCGAACCGGTCGACGAGGCCGGCCGAGGCATCTCGATCATCGCCACCATCGCCTCCTCCTGGGGCTCGCGCCGCACCCCGGGCGGCGGCAAGGCGGTGTGGTGCGAATTCGCCCTGCCCAGGGCGTAGCAACCGGCCGCCCGCCCACGCAGACGCCGCCCCGTCCCCACCTACAGGGGACGGGGCGGCGCTTCCGCGGGGGGCTCAGGGCCTACAAGGACTCACGGCCACTCAGGCCCGGCAGGCCACGGCCTCCGGCTCCGCCGGAACCCGCGCCGCGGGCACCGGCGCGAGCGCACGATGCGGATTGTCCTGCCCGGGCCGCAGCATCCGCCCCAGCCGCAGCGACAGCACACTGATCCCCACGGCACACACCACCAGCATCCCGATGTACGCCGCGTACATCCCGTGCCCCACCATCAAGGCACCCACCGCCGGTCCCACCGCCAACGCCAGCTGCTTGACCAGCGCGAACGCCGAGTTGTACTGACCTATCAGGGAGGCCGGCGCCAGATCGGCCACCAACGGAGCCACCGTCGGCGACAACATCGACTCACCGATCCCGAACAACGCATACGTCGAGATCAGCAGCGTCGTCGCCACCGCCTGCGCGCCATGCACCAGCCCGGACAGCCCGGCGGCCAGCCACGCCACGGTCCATATCAACCCGACCAGCGCCATCACCCGGCTGCGCCGCCGCCGCTCCACCAGCTTGAGCACCACGAACTGCGCCGCCACGATCGCCGCCGTATTGGCCGCCAGCGCGATACCCAGGCTCGACGGCGGGATCCGCGTCACCTCGGTCGCGTACGCCGCCAGCCCCGACTCGAACTGCCCGTAGCAGGCGAAGAACAGCACGAACCCCAGCACGCACAGCCACACCATCCGCCGGTCCGCGAACAGCGCCCGCCAGGCGCCCTTGGCCCGCTCCTCGCTGGGCACCGCGTCCTCGACCTTCGGCGCGTGCGGCAGCCGTACGGTCGCCACCGCCGCACCGAGCACCAGGAACATCACGGCCTCGATGGCGAACAGCCGCACGAAGCTCGACGCATGCGACTCGTCGACCAGCAGCCCGCCGACGAGCCCGCCGACGCCCAGCCCCAGGTTGTTCAGGAAGAACTGGGTGGCGAACGCCCGCGACCTGGTCACCGTCGTGGAGCACCACACGATCATCGTCGCCAGCGCCGGCTGAATGACCGCTATACCCGCGCCGAGCGCGACCGCGGACGCGATGACCAGCGGCTCGGTGGCGGACAGCCCGATACCCAGCGCACCGATGGCGGCGGAGACCGTACCGACGATGGCCACCGGCAGGGGACCGCGCCGGTCGATGGCCCGACCGGTCAGCGGCAGGACGACCAGCGCGGCGACCGCCAGCATCGCCAGCACGACGCCGGCCGTGTTCGCGCCGAGATCCCGCACCTTCGCCACATAGACGTACAGATACGGAACCGTGAAGCCGTTCCCGAACGCGCTCAGCGCGTTCCCGAGCTGGATCCGGCGCAACGCGGCGCCCATCGCGGTGGTCACACTCACCTACCTAGGTCAGGTCATCAGACGAACAAGGGGGACGAACCGACGAGCCGCACACGCACCAGGGCGAGACCGCACGACCGGACAGTCCCAAGCCGGACAGTCTCACCCTGAAGACTTCAACTCTAAAGTTCGAAGCTAAAGAGTACACGGTGAAGAACTTCAACGCCAATGACTTCCATGTCATACTGCGCCGCATGCCTGAGCCCTCCGATGCGGCGGCCAACGCCGCCGAGCCGAGCCTCGAGGAACAGATCGCGGCCTACCGGCGTGAATTCCAGGACCTCGACCCCCAGGTGGAGCAGGTCGTCTCCGCACTTCAGCGCCTCAACCGGCGGATGAACGTCGCCTACGGACGGCAGACCGCCACCCTCGGCATGAGCAACGCCGAATGGGAGGTCCTCAAGGCCCTCGTCGTCTCCGGCGCGCCCTACCAAATGGGCCCCGGCGAACTCGCCAAGCGCCTCGGTCTCACGCCGGCCGCCATGACCCATCGCATCGACCGCATGGCGAGCGAGGGACTGGTCACCCGCGAGCGCGACGAGGCCAACCGCGTCCGCGTCATCGTCGAGCTGACCCACGAGGGCCGCGAGAAGTGGCTGGAGGCGATGCGCCTGGCGTCGGTCTTCGAAGAGGACCTCCTCCAGGACCTCTCCGGCGAGGAACGCCACCTCCTCGGCCAGGTGTTGACCCGTCTGCTGCGCCGTGTGGAGGAAGCTCAACCGGACGCCGGCGGACGTCTGAGTGACCTTGACTGACGCGAGTTGACACTGCTGCACCCGCTCTGTAGTGTCCTCCGAGTTGCCACAGCGCCGGAACGGTTCTGCGGCAGCCATCCCGCCGCTTCGCGGCACACCACTACTGCACGGCCCCTCACCGGGAACAATTTCGGCATGCCGAAATTCGGACCGCGGCGCGATTATGCGCCGACGAGGAATCCCGCTAAAGTAGTGATCACGCCGAAAGGCGCGAACAAACCCCCTCCGACGGGGAATCGGAAAGAAATTCGGACCGGCAGCGGAACGAAACGGATCTGATAGAGTCGGAAAGGCCGGAAAGCGAAAGCCGAACGGCCAACCCCGCTCCAACAGGGAGCCAGAGACGGAAACGGATCTGGTAAGGTTGGAAACGCGAAGAAGCCGAAAGGCGGAAACGCACCGGCGAAAATCGGAGCCGCAAGGATCTGATAGAGTCGGAAACGCAAGACCGAAGGGAAGCGCCCGGAGATCCTGGTGAAACAGGAACAAAGGAAGCGTCCGTTCCTTGAGAACTCAACAGCGTGCCAAAAGTCAACGCCAGATATGTTGATACCCCGTCGACCGGAAACATCCGGGAGATGAGGTTCCTTTGAAAGTCCTGTCGGCACAGTGTGCCGGTAGGCAATACACAGCGAGGACGCTGTGAACCGTGAGGACTATTCCTCCTCCGGTTCCGCTCAACGCGAGTGTCACCCGATCACGGGTAAACATTCACGGAGAGTTTGATCCTGGCTCAGGACGAACGCTGGCGGCGTGCTTAACACATGCAAGTCGAACGATGAACCGGCTTCGGCCGGGGATTA